>NZ_CP136051.1:6359166-6672500 GCF_032999765.1 Imperialibacter roseus
CCCGAAATGAAGGGGTGGCCGGCACTGGACGGCAATCTTATTTTGGTAATCGAAAGCATCCTGATGCTAGCCATTCTTACTATGAATGCCACCGATCAGCTGCTGCAAGAGCAAATGCCGGAACCCTATCATCAAACAGGCAACCTCTACATCAGCTCTGTGCTTATTCCATTATTCGACGGAATGAGCACTGGGACGCTGGTAGTTGTTGAACGGTTTGCCTGGTGGTTTCATATTATTGGCATTCTGGCCTTCGCTATTTATGTTACTTACTCAAAGCACCTGCACATTTTCATGGCATTTCCGAACACGTGGTACTCCAACCTGAATGCGAAAGGGAAGTTTGAGAACATGGAGACCGTAACTAATGAGGTGAAGATGATGCTCGGCATTCAGTCGGACCAGGCCGCACCACCAGCTGAGGTAGGGAGATTTGGCGCTAAAGACGTGGTCGACTTGAGCTGGAAGAATCTGATGGACGCCTACGCTTGTACCGAATGTGGTCGTTGCACCTCTGAATGCCCAGCCAACATAACCGGTAAAAAGCTTTCACCCCGTAAAATCATGATGGACACGAGGGATCGGGTGGAAGAGTACGGGAGCTTTCTTGCTAAAGGTGGCGAGCCTGGGACAGATGGCAAGTCGCTTCTGGGTGACCATATCTCCAAAGAAGAGATTAACGCTTGCACCACATGCAATGCCTGCACTGAAGCCTGTCCGGTTAATATTGACCCTTTGAATATCATTGTACAGATGCGCCAGTATGTAGCCATGGAAGAATCGGGCTCGCCAGCATCCTGGAATACGATGTTTTCAAATATCGAGAATAATTTTGCCCCCTGGAAGTTTCCTCCCTCCGACCGGTTCAAGTGGGCCGACGAGCTGAAACAAGAACCTTCAAACGACTAAGCAATGGAGTATAAGATAGCAACCATGGCCGAAATGGCCGCAAAAGGAGAGTCTCCCGAAGTGTTGTTTTGGGTAGGCTGTGCCGGATCTTTTGATGACCGTTACAAGAGAGTGACAACCGCCTTTGTTAAAATCCTAAACCATGCCGGGATAAAATTTGCAGTTCTGGGCCAGGAGGAGGCATGCACAGGTGATCCGGCTAAGCGTGCGGGAAATGAGTTTTTGTTTCAAATGCAGGCCATGGCCAACATTCAGGTGCTCAATGGCTATGAAATAAAAAAGATAGTGACGGCCTGCCCTCACTGTTTCAATACGTTGAAGAATGAATACCCCAGCCTTGGTGGCGATTACGAGGTGATCCACCACTCTACTTACCTTCAGCAACTTATCAGTGAAGGCAGAGTGAAAGTAGCTGGCGGGGCCTTTAAGGGCAAAAAGATTACTTATCACGACAGCTGTTATCTTGGTCGGGCCAATCAGGTGTATGAAGCGCCTAGAGAGGTGATTTCCGCTCTTGATGCTGACCTGGTAGAAATGAAGAGATGCAGGACCACCGGCCTTTGCTGCGGTGCCGGAGGAGCGCAAATGTTTAAGGACGCTGAAAAAGGGAACAAGGAAATTAATATTGAACGAACGGAGGAGGCGCTGTCAACCGGTGCGGAGGTAATAGCCGCCGCTTGTCCGTTCTGCATGACTATGCTGTCGGATGGGGTGAAGAACAAGGAAAAGGAAAGCCAGGTGAGGGTGCTTGATCTGGCAGAGCTTATTCTGGCATCAAATGCTGACCTGTCAAATTCGTAGGTGATTGGAACTTTAGTTTTATTGTAATTATTAGTAATAGCAACGGCTCGATTAGTTCATATAGCCCCGGGCTTTTATATTTACTAAAAATTATAAGGCATGTTTATTCCTTTTGATCAAATGGAGGACACCAGCAGGCTGTGGGTGTACCAATGCAATAGATTCCTTACCGACGAAGAAGTGGAATGGCTTTCCGGTTCGCTTACTTCATTTCTTGATTCTTGGAAGGCCCATAACCAGCCGCTTACGAGTTCTTTCATCATAGAAAATAAAGTATTTGTCATCATCGCAGTCGACGAATCGTCTTCTGGCGCTTCAGGTTGCAGTATTGATACGTCAGTTCACGAACTCCAGGTGCTTCAGGAAAAACTTAAAGTAGACTTTTTTACAAGAGACACTGTGATTTTTAAAAACGGTCAATCTCTGGAAAGGGTTAAGCTGCAAGAAATAAAGCCAAAGGTAGCGGGAGGTGAGCTAGAGGCCGATTCTCGGGTATTCAACACACTGATAAGTACAAAGCAAGACCTGAAAACGAATTGGGTGGTGCCGGCTGGAGACACCTGGTTGAAACGTTATTTTAAAACTGCGCATACCTTTCAATAGGGACATTCGTTAAATTGAGTGTTTGAAGGTTGTACCTCGTTTAATAGTAGTTGTTATGAGAAACACCTGTTTGGGACTAGTATTGGGATTGTTTTTTCTGGCTGGATGCAGTGTTTCCAAAAAAGCAGAAAAGTCATACGCCAATGCGGAATATGACGTTGCTATCAACCAGTATCAAACACTGGTGAAGAAAAACCCACGGGATCCGAATCTAAATTATCGGCTTGCAGAAGCTTACAAGAAGTCTAACAAAATTGGACAGGGGATGCCCTATTACCGGGCGGCTATTCAGAATGGCATCGATGACGAAATGGCCTGGTTTGAATATGCTCAGTCCTTGAAAGCTGTAGGGAAATATGAGGATGCTAAAGATGCGTTAAACGACTATTTGCTGAAAGCCTCAACGCCATCTATCAAGAAGCTTGCGGAAGATGACCTGGCCAGCCTTGAGAAGCTTGATCTTTTAAAAGACAGAGAGTCGTACTACAGGGTAAAAAACCTTGAAACGGTAAATACGCCAGCTGCGGAATATAGCCCAGTGTACAATAAGGGCGATTTGTATTTCACCTCCAACAGAGATGGCGGAAAAGTATACAAGGCCACTGGCACAGGTTTTACGGATATTTACAGTGTGAAAACAAGAGGAGCGGTTGTTGACCTTACTTCGCTCAAAGCACTGGATCCAATTATTAACGACCCGGGAGTAAACGAAGGATCTGTTGCTTTTTCGCCTGATGGCTACACCATGATTTTTGCCAAAGGTAACACAGGGAAAAGCAGTGATGCCGAGCAAATCAATTTGTTTTTTACCCGCTACCGAAACGGTCGCTGGTCTACCCCAAGGCCGGTCAACGTCAACGAGCCTTCGTCTTGGGACAGTAGTCCTGCAATGAGCCCCGATGGCACCACGCTATTTTGGGCATCGGACAGGCCCGGCGGACTGGGTGGCAGCGACATCTATTCGGCCACGTTAAACAACCGGGGCAGATGGGTGGACATCAGAAACCTGGGGCCGGAAATCAACACAGCGGGTGACGAAGCATTTCCTTATATGGCGGAAGACGGGTCACTCTATTTTTCCTCCAACGGACATCCTGGGCTTGGTAGCATGGATATTTTTGTGGCGAAGAGGCAGGGAGGAGCTATGAGGGTTGACAACCTTGGGGCACCAGTCAACTCGGAAGGAGACGATTTTGGTTTATTCCTTTTTAACCCTACCAGAGGCTTCTTTTCTTCAAATCGACCTGGCGGAAAGGGCGATGACGACATCTATACCTTTGTCAATGATGACCCTAATCTGAAAATTATCAATTTCCATTTGGCAGGCACAACAGTCACACCAGGGGTTACAGGAACAGATGAGATTCTAGGCAATACCAAAGTGAGGCTTCTGGATGAAAAGGATGATAAGCTGATTAGCGAAACCTTCACCGGTGACGATGGCTCCTTCAATTTTCAGGTTTTTGGGGAAGAAAACTATTATCTGGTAGCCGAAAAGCCAGACTACTTCACCACAAGGATCGACTTTAGCACTGTAGGCAAAACGCCTGACAGAAGCACACTTACTGAGCTGATTACTAACGTAACTTTTGAAACAAAAATCCGGCTCGAGAAAATTATTATGCAGAAGCCGATTGTGTTGGAAAATATCTACTACGATCTGGACAAGGACGACATCAGGGCCGATGCTGCCTTGGAACTTGACAAGCTGGCGCAACTCATGAGAGATAACCCGGAGATTGAAATTGAGCTTGCTTCTCATACAGATGATCGGGCTCCTGATGATTACAACCTTGACCTTTCTGATAGAAGGGCAAGATCAGCGGTTAGATACCTTGTTTCGCAGGGGATAAACGCCTCCCGCATGGTGGCCCGAGGTTATGGAGAAACTCAGTTGATCATCAAAGAAGCACAAACTGAGGAGGAGCATCAGGTCAACCGCCGCACCGAATTTAAAGTGACAAAATACGACAAGTCAAAGTTCATCATAGAAGACGAAGACCAGCCGGGATCGCTGCAGGATGATGAGTTTGACAAGTATTTTAAACGGGGAAATGGAGGAGAACAAGAATAATGGCGTTCGACACTGTAAAGGTATTTTTGCTCCCCACGGAGCCTGTCTATTCTCATATCCAAAAACTCAAGTTCCAGCTCAGGGAGAAAATAGGCAACTATTTTTATTGGGATTATGAACCACACATTTCCCTCATTTATCTAAAAGTTGAACCGGGTCACCTTGAGCCGCTTGTGCAGGCCGTCGAAAAGGTATTGACAGGGGCTCTTCCGTTCGATATTTCGCTGAATAAAATTACAGCGCCCGGCAGGGGATTTATTTTTGTGGATGTGGAGAAGTCACTTCCTCTAAGGGTATTAACCAATAGTCTTCACCAGGCCTTCAAAGATTATTTGTTGGGAGAGAAACCTCAGCACGAAGATTTTGAAAAATACCTGAGGCACCACATTACCATTGGTAACTACATCAAGGGCGACAACTACGACAAGGCGATTAAGTTCCTTGCCAGTGCGTCTGTTCCCGATGCTTTTGAATGCCGGAGAATTGTTGTCTACAAAGAAGACCCGGAAACAAGGAAAAACATCCTTTTGAAGGAGTTCGCTATTTGATCTGGGCTGCTGTGTCTTCATAAGTTTTCAATTAATTAGTTAAAGAGGACAAACAATTCTTGTGGGTCGCTTATTTTTGCCACATGAACGAGCGCTACCTGCAACGAGGTGTGTCGGCCGATAAGGAAGACGTGCACCAGGCAATTTCTAAACTTGACAAGGGCCTTTTCTCCAAAGCATTTTGCAAGATTGTGCCTGACATGCTGGGCAACGACGGCGAGTGGTGCAATATCATGCACGCTGATGGTGCAGGCACCAAGTCATCGCTCGCCTACCTGTATTGGAAAGAAACAGGCGACTTGAGTGTTTGGAAGGGTATTGCCCAGGACGCAGTCATTATGAATACCGACGACCTGCTCTGCGTAGGCGCCACCGACAATATTCTACTTTCCTCTACCATTGGACGTAATAAGCACAAAGTACCCGGAGAAGTTATCTCTGCGATTATCAACGGCACTGAGGAAGTGCTGCAACTGCTGCGGGATCACGGTGTGAACATAGCACTGACCGGTGGTGAAACTGCCGACGTTGGCGACTTGGTTCGAACCATCATAGTAGACAGCACGGTGATTGCCAGAATGAAGCGCTCGGACGTGATTACTACTGATGGCATAAAGCCGGGGAATGTGATTGTTGGACTGGCGTCGTACGGTCAGGCTACCTATGAAACTGAGTACAATGGAGGCATGGGCAGCAACGGACTCACCTCTGCACGTCACGATGTTTTTGAAAAGGCCTATGCGGACAAGTATCCTGAAAGTTATGATGCTGCGGTAGCACGAGGCCTGGTGTACTCAGGGAAATACAAGCTGACTGACAGGGTAGCGGGCGTGCCGTTGGATATGGGGAAGTTGGTACTTTCGCCCACAAGGACATACGCACCTGTGATGATGGAGGTTTTTAAACACCACCGGGCAGCGATTGATGGAATTGTCCATTGCAGTGGGGGAGCACAAACCAAAGTACTCCACTTTATCACTGAGAATCATGTGGTAAAAAACAACATGTTTGATGTTCCGCCTTTATTCAGGATCATTCAGGAAGAAAGTGGTACGGATTGGAAGGAGATGTACAAAGTGTTCAATATGGGGCATCGGATGGAAATATATACCGACGCTGAATCAGCGGAGAACATGATTCAAATTGCCGACAGTTTCGGAGTTGATGCGCAAATCATAGGTGAGGTGAAGGCCTCGGCTAGCCCGCTTGTCACGATTTCCAGTGCGCACGGCACTTTTGAGTACAGCAAAGCTTAGCTTTTTATCTTCAGGGATATAATCATAAAAACAATTAATCCCGCTCCCAGCCACCAATTGCCGGAAAGGATAACGACGGCGGTGAATACAATCAGGTAATATATCGGGAAGAAGACCATACCCATTCCGAACTTTACGGCACCAAGAAACTTGTTGTCTTTGATTTTACTTTTCAAAAAACTAGCAAGGAGTGTAAGCACGGGCCAGTGTAAAGCACGTGCAAGGGTGTTGATTTTTCTTTTCTTTGGCTTTGGCGCAGGTCTTGAGTCGACGTCTATGTTTCTGAAAAATTCAGGTGAAGTTAAGTCCACCCCTGAAAGGCCCGCCTCTTCGAACCAAAAATGTTCATTGGCCCGGCTGCCAATCTGGATGATCTCCTGCTCCATACCCTCACTCACCGCTTTGGTAAGTGACAGGAGTCCTTTTTGTTCGCTCTCTTGATAGTCTTTCTTAAAATCGAGCACTTTTATTGGTTTACCGAACCGCATCTGAAACGCCGTATTGAAATTCCAGTAGTGCTCGTAATTCAACCCCACTGGTACAATATAAATTTCCTTTTCAAAGTTGGACTCTTCGGCGGTTTGAAAGGCGATGCGAGCCATTCCTTTTTTAAGTGACCTAAGGTTGTGTGCGCAGATCTGGTCGCCTTCCGGAAACAGTAGCAGACATCCATTACTCCTCAGGAGCTGGCTACAGTTCTTAAACACTTCTTCATTTTTTCCTAGTGTGTCCTTGCCATCACGCTGCCTGTAGACAGGCCACATATGAAAGCCAAAAAGAATTTTTTGTATCAGTCCTTTTTTGAAAACGTCAGAGCGGGTGAGGAAATGAAGTGACCGGGGCTGAAAACAGGCCGGCAGAATAGCATCTAAAAAGGAATTCTGATGATTAGGGGCAAGTATAACAGGAGCATTCCTTGGTAAATTTTCGAGGCCGGAAACCTTGAAATGGCCGTAAAAAAACCATAGAGCGACCCTAACAATTGGCCGAAAAATGAAATAAAGCATGAATATCGTTAAAGTTTAATTGGAACGGGACCACAGGTAACTGACTGTCATCCCGGATACCATGTGCCAGATGCCCCACCAGGCGGCAATCAGCGCCATGCCTCCCAAGCCATCAAAAAAAGTAAATATGAGCAAAAGTCCCAAGCCTGAATTTTGGATTCCTGTTTCAATAGCAATCGTCCGACGATCTGTGGAAGTCAAACCGGATAATCTGGCCAGGGCATAGCCTCCGCCCAGAGCAAGCGCATTATGGATCAATACCAGGATGACAACCAGATAAATGTGTTTATAAAATATTTCGTAGTTAGCGGTAAGTGCTCCAACAACGAATAGTGCAAAGATGCCCAGTGAAATCTTACGAAATACATTGCCATATTTCAGGCACCATTCTGGGGCTTTGTACTTTGCAGTCATGCCGACGATAAGTGGCACGCCTAGTATGATGAATACAGCGGTAAACACATCTAATACTGAAAGATCCACTTTTGTCAGCAATCTGGCGGTTGGCTCATATTGACTGGCCCAGAAGGACAGGTTGATTGGGGTGAAAAGAATAGCCCCTACAGTCGAAAAGGCTGTAAGGGTGACGGACAGCGCCACATTGCCTTTGGCCATAAAAGAGAAAAAATTGGAGACATTGCCACCAGGACAAGCGGCTACCATAATCATGCCGAGGGCAATACTTGGAGCAGGCTCCCAGGCACGTATGAGCAGGAAAGTCAGAAATGGGAGAAGAAGGAATTGAGAGACTATCCCGATCAAAGCTGCCTTCGGGTATTGAGCAATCTTTTTAAAATCGGTAACTGTGAGTTCGATAGCAACGCTGAACATAATAAAAGCCAGCAGAAAGTTAAGGCCCCAGGCTGTTCCCTGGTTAAAGTTGAGGTGCACACTGTCTATCGCTTCCATGTTGTATTTAAGGAAGGCGAAAGATAGCAAGAAAAATGGTCGTTCGGCGGATATCTAAATCTCCTTCTGTGGCCGTCCTTTTTTGACTAGTTTACTCGCATAATAAAGGCCAGTACGAGATAAGGAGGTCTGTTGTCGTATTGTTGACCGCCCCCGGTGGCACCAGCAGATGCTCCTACACCGATTGAGGAGACAGAAAATGTGCCGGTAAATGAGGCTGAGCTTGTGGTGACCGAACTTGTGTTGCTTGGAGAGCCCCCAGGCCCCACCATGCTTTTATTTGTGTTCGGGATAATGGATCGGTATTCTGTGACAGAATAGGCATGATCATGAGTCAAGGTAGCCGCATGGGCATGACCCGGGTCGTTTACCCCATGCAAATGGCTAGGCAGCATGGCCTCGGTAATCGTTATATGGTCAAAGCCGCCACCCGGGCCCTTGGAGGGATAGTCTGAACCACCTGGGTTCAGCCCCACAATAAACCTACCTCTTAAATCGGGAGTGCCATTTTCACCATCGCAGAGATACCAGCCAGCGGGAAGGGCGCTTGGGTCACCGCTCCACATCACGATGCTTTTGACCGGGAGAAAACCCAATGAATTCCAAACACCATTGGTGCTATTGTATACATTCACGTTATTTCCGTTAGAGTCGTAGTACATCATTCCTGCTTCGGCCGCTAACGGGTGGCTTCTATGGTTGGTGCCGTCGTTGGTTCCGGCAGCGTAGTTGGGCAATAGTACACCTTTGTTTTTTTCCTGGACATCAATGACAACGACGGCCTTTTCGTAAGGCGGGGTTGGCCCAGTGCCTATAAAAAGAAAGTCTGTTGATTCCTGTGCCTTTGAGGAGAAACTTATAAAAATGAAGGCAACGGCACGTAGCCATCGATGAGGTTGAATTCTCTTTTTCATAGCTTCATTATAAAGGCCAATACATAATACGGGGGTCTGTTGTCGATGGCTTGACTTGAGCCGGTTTCCCCTACGGAAATCCCTGTGGTCGAACCGCTAACGCCAATGGCCGTTCCTACCTTCGAAGTTGATTTGGGGTTAGCTACCGGGAGATAGTGAAACCCGGCAACAGGTGCAGTGCTTGCGCCTGCGATAGCGCCGGTGCTCTTTTCGGCGTCGCTGACAGAGAAATCGTGATCGTGAGCACCTGGAGTAAAACCTATGCTGTGTTTGTGATCAGATGAGATGGCGTGTGAATGTGAAGGCATTTCGGCCTCCGTAAGTGTGTGAAATGCCCCACCTGCGGTGACGGAGTTCAGCGTGGCATAGTCTCCGCCGCCAGAATAGCCTGCTATAAATTGGCTTCTTAGGTTGGGTGTTGGGATGCCATTTGAGTCCAACTGGCCTTTGAGATCATACTTGTTTCCATCGCAGAGGACCCAACCATCTGGCAAGCTTGAGACATCTCCTCCCCACATGATTACGGTGCCGGAAGGTACCGGAGCAATGTCAGTCCAGGTTCCTGCATTCGAGTATGCAAGAAACCCAGAGGACTTGTTATATACCAGCAGGCCATCAGTGGGCGTAGGGATTGGTTTGGGGTCACTGCTTAAGTCAATCCTTGGAATGAGTACTCCTTTATTAATACTGGATACTCTTTCCCCGACTTGAAAGGCCGCCGACGGCTCTGGGTTGGTAGTCCCTATGGCTGCGCCTTGTCGGCCAAAGGCGTATTGCGTAAATGGCACTGTAATTGCAAAAAGTAAAACAATCTTAGCTGGAAACTTCATAACTATAATTTCATGATGTAAACAAGAACATAGAAAGGTGGGCGATTGTCGAACGCAGCACCCGACCCATTGTTTTGCAATGAAATGTTTGCACTAGCGGGATCCATTGATGCGGTGAAGGAGCCGTTGCCAGTAGTGACGTCATAGTCAACAGTAGTACCACCGTCTCTGTAAGCGATGGTGGAGAGATGATCGTCGGCCCGACCGAAAGTTGCTCCAAAGCTACTGGAGCTGTAGCTGATAGTGTGCGTATGACTTGTGTTTGCAGGCAGTGTGACGGTATGGTTGTGACCTGGGTCAGTAATGGTGTGAGTGTGGATTGGCAAGTTATCTACCCCAAGTGCTACTGATGCTTGTCCCCCTGGTGCTTTAATGGCCGCATAGTCTCCTGACCCTGAGTAGCCAACCACGAACTTCTCTTTCAGGTTCGGTCTTCCATTTTGTCCGTCGCAAAGGGCCCAGCCAGCCATGTGCCCCGTTCCCAAACCAGTGCCAAGGTTAAAGGAAGCAGAGATGTTGGTTGAGTACCACATCGTAATTGTTCCCGCCGGCACCGGCTTCATCGCTTCCCAGCCGCTGCGGCCGTTATAATAGTAATAGCAGTGTTGTTCGATGTCGTATACAATCAATCCATTGGCGGGGCTGGGTATTGCTGTCCGCTGTCCGGAAGTAAGCCGGGGAAGTAATATGCCCTTGTCTGACCCAATATTCAAAAGCGCATTTTCAGAGCTCAAGGCGTTCCCTATATTAACTTCCTGCCCGTAGAATGTTTGTGGGAAAAAATATATAAATATTATAATACCCGATATGAGGCTATTTTTTCTGGATAGCATTGGTTATTCCTGTTTGAGCAAGTGCTTAAAATAGGAATAATTTATAAAATGGAAAAGTTGATAGTTTTATTATGTTGGATAAGGGCAATCTTTTTCTGTTTGTTGGTAGGAGAGAAAGATTTTTGGGAATCTATTTTTGGTGAATTATGACTGACCTTCGGTAGCTCAAATGCATGGGGGAGAAGTCGTTTTTTGGCTGCGATTCAATCCACATAGCCAAACCTTTTCAATTTGAGCTTATTTTGCCGCCAGTCTTTTTCAACCCTCACATAGGTTTCGAGGTGAACCTGCTTGCCGAAGAATGCTTCCATGTTCTTCCTCGCCTCTATACCCACTTTTTTCAGCGCTAGCCCCCCATGACCAATAATGATCGCCCTTTGCGTGGCTCGCTCAACAAAAATCTCCGCCATCACCCGGATAATTTTTTCTTCCTCTTTGAATGAAGCAATGATTACTTCGCAGCTATAAGGCACCTCCTTTTTATAGTTCAGAAATATTTTCTCTCTGATGATCTCTGAGGCAAAAAACCGCTCGGTTCGGTCTGTCATTTCATCGTCAGGAAAATAGGGCGGATGGACAGGCAGCTTTTCTAATATCTGGTCAAACAGGGGCTCCAGATTGGTCTTGTCGAGGGCGGAGATGCAGAGGATAGGAATATCACCCGAGAACTCTTTGAAGTAGGTTACTTTGTCCTCCAGCTGGCTGCCTTTTGACTTGTCGATTTTGTTGATCACAAAAAGGGCCGGTACACCGCTCTTCCTCAGGAGCTCCAGAATTTCGACGTTGTCGCCATCCATTTTGTCGCCCAGCTCGACAACAAAAAGAATCACATCTGCATCTTCCAGCGACTGGTACACAAAACGCATCATTGCCTCCTGCAATTCATACTGAGGCTTAATTACCCCGGGTGTGTCGGAGTATACTATCTGAAAATCTTTGCCTGTCAGAATGCCAAAAATGCGGTGGCGGGTAGTTTGGGCCTTAGCAGTGATGATGGAGAGGCGCTCACCAATGAGAGCGTTCATCAGGGTAGATTTGCCGACGTTGGGTTTGCCGATGATAGACACAAATCCCGAGCGGAACTCTTTTGATGGCGGTTCAGTAGATTTTTTTGACATTCTTTTGAATTATTCTGTAAAGGTACTTGTTTTTGCTTAAAAGCTGCCTTACATTTGTAGCCCTTTAACAAACATATCGCGGGGTGGAGCAGTTGGTAGCTCGTCGGGCTCATAACCCGAAGGCCACAGGTTCGAGTCCTGTCCCCGCTACTAACAAGGCCTCAGCGCACGCTGAGGCCTTTTTGTTATGCGTTGTTATGGTAGCGAAAAAGCCAGAGGAGCTTTTCTGAATTATTATGACGAATTTTACCAATAGTATTTGTTTTCAGCGGAGCCATCGTGGCTGATTTCCTCATTCATTATTACTAATCTTTTATTTTCCAGTGGCAAATATCGTAGCAATTGTAGGCAGGCCCAACGTGGGCAAATCCACTTTCTTCAACAGACTGATTGAGAAGAAAAAGGCCATTATGGACAACGAACCTGGCGTAACCAGGGATCGCCACTACGGCTATGCCGAGTGGATTGGTAAATATTTTACGGTGATTGATACCGGCGGATATGTGGTGGGGTCGGATGATATTTTCGAATCTGCCATCAGAGAGCAGGTGGTAGAAGCGCTCGAAGAAGCGTCGGTCATTTTATTTATGGTCGACTGCGGCGAGGGAGTTACTCCATGGGACAGGGACTTTGCCAACGTGGTGAGGAGTGTAAACAAGCCTGTACTGCTTGTGGCCAACAAGGCTGATAATACCGAACGAATATTTGCTGCCAATGAATTTTACGAGTTGGGGCTGGGCGAACATATGTTTCCTATTTCTTCCAATAGCGGTTCGGGCACTGGAGAACTGCTTGATGAAGTAGTAAAGCATTTTGAGGAAGATGGGGACGAAGACCCGGGCAAAGACATTCCCCGGATCGCTATTCTTGGAAGGCCCAATGTGGGCAAATCTTCATTCCTAAATATGCTGGTGGGCAAGGACAGAACCATCGTAACTAACGTGGCTGGCACCACCCGTGATGCTATCGACACCCGCTATACCCTTTTTAACAAGGACTTTATTCTGACAGATACCGCTGGTATTCGGAAGAAAGCCAAGGTGAAGGAAGACATTGAATTCTTCTCTGTGCTGCGATCCATTCAGGCCCTTCAGGACAGTGATGTGAGTATTGTCATGATCGATGCAACACTTGGCCTGGAAGCGCAGGATATGAGCATTATCAACCTGGCCCACAAGTACAAAAAGGGCATCATGATCATGGTGAACAAGTGGGACCTGGTAGAGAAGGACGAGAAAACCGCCGACAAGTTTACAAAAGCCATGATAGAAAAGCTTGGCGATATGGCTTATGTGCCCATTATATTCACGTCTGTAGTAACCAAGAAGAGAATTTTTCAGGCGATTGAGCTGGCCATGGAAATCCACGAGAACCGAATAAAAAAGGTTCCGACCTCCAAGCTGAATGATATTATGTTGAAGGAAATAGAAAAATTCCCTCCGCCGTCTGTCAAAAGCAAAATTATCAACATCAAATACATCACGCAGCTTCCGACAAAGACGCCTTCATTCGCCTTTTTCTGTAGCAACCCGCAGTACATCAAAGAATCCTATCAGCGGTATTTGATAAATAAATTGCGTGGTCACTTTGGCTTTACCGGTTCACCCATCACGTTGTTTTTCAGACAGAAATAGGGTAGTTTTATCCTATGAAAAAGTTGTTAGCAATACTTTTTGTCGCTTTCATGATCAGCTCATGCAGCGACCGACGTGATGACAATCGGTTCAGTATAACTGTAGAAGCCAGCACCAACGAAATTGAGGACATCATCAACGAAGCCCTCAACGACGTGGAGGAATCGCTCGACGATGCCATGGATGATGTGGAGGAGATCAGGATCGATCTGGAGGATGGTCTCGACGATATCGTGATCAAAGTAGACGTGTCCGACAGGGATGTGCGGAAGATAAGAGAGCAAATCAGAAAAGAGCTGCGAAGCATCCACCGTGATTTGAAGGATGTGAAGATAACCATTGAAAAAGACTTAGAAGACTTACCTTAAGCCCGCTTGCAGTCACAGTTTGCAGTTTTCGAAAAATACCTGCCGCCAAAGGCTTCCCGGTATTGCTTTGACCTTTGGGTGAAGCATGGATTCACACTAAAGGTGGTCAAAGGCCGCTCCACCAAGCTCGGCGACTTCCGCTTTAATAAGGGCAAGAAGCCCATTATTACAGTCAATCAAGACCTCAACCCCTATGCTTTTACGGTTACCTATCTGCACGAGGTGGCCCACCTGCAAGCTTTTGAAAAGTATGGCCGGCGAATAGCCCCTCATGGTGCTGAGTGGAAAAACACTTTTAAGGAAGTGCTGTTCCCCATCGTAGAAGCGGGAGCATTTCCTGATGAGCTGGGACTGAAGCTCCGCCGCCACCTGGCCAACCCCAAGGCCGCTTCCTGCTCCGACCCTGTCCTCATGATGGCCCTTTCCAGGTACGATGTGCACAAAAGCGGCATATTGCTGGCAGAGCTTGTCATTGGAGAAGAATTCCTGCTTGAATCAAGGCACTTCAAAAAAGAAGGGAAGAAACGTACTCGGTCGATTTGCCTGGAAATGAAGACGGGGCGAAAGTATTTGATTTCGGAAGTAGCGAGGGTGGAAAGGATTGCTTACACCGCCCCTTGAAAAATGGTTGGTTAACGAGAATTTTATTAGGTTATTTAGTAAAGTCGAACCGAGCCACCGCTTTGCGAGAACAACATTTACTAGTATGATGAGAATTATTAGGTCAGCTATCATTTGTGCCCTATTTGTGATGTTTGGCACCAGCCAGGCGCAGGTAAACGAAGATGAGCTTGGTGCGTGGTATATGTATTTTGTTAATACAACCTTTGGCGAAAGTCAGTGGGGGCTACAGGGAGACTTGCAGTATAGGAACTGGGACATGATAGGCGATTTGGAGCAGCTGCTGCTTCGTGGAGGGCTAACATGGTCGCCAAAATCGGCCAATATCACTCTTACAGCTGGTTATGCTAGTATCCATACAGGAGTTTATGGCCCTGAGCAAACTACTTCTGCTGAACATAGAATTTATCAGGAAGCTCTCTTTCCTTCCAAAATAGGTGATCGAATCTTTCTAAACCACCGCCTTAGGTACGAGCAACGCTTTGTGGAGGGGCAGGATTTCCGTACACGATACCGATACAATTTATTTCTCAATATTCCCTTGAACAAAGCAGAGATGGAACCCAAGACCATCTATTTGGCACTATACAACGAGCTCTTTATTAATGGCCAAAGAGAGATAGGAAACGGTCGGTCAGTAGAGCTTTTTGATAGAAATAGAACCTATGGGGCTATTGGCTACCACCTTAAGGCAGGCCCAAGAGTTCAGGTTGGCATTATGCAACAAACTACCGACAACTGGCAAAAAACACAAGTACAGATCAGCCTTCATCACAAGATATAATTGCTTTTGATTCACTCCCCAATCCTCCGCTGAATCTGCTGTTCCACCAATTGGTAGAAGACTTTCGGTGTCAGGGTTCTCCAGTTGGCAATTTGAAGGGTCGTTGAAACTGATACTTGTCTATTTTGTATGTGCTTTCTCGATTTAGTAAGCAGCGATATTGTCCTTTCCCAGCGTAATAAAATAATGACCGTCGTCGAGCAGAGATTTAATGTGGGCTAAATTTTTCCTGAAATAGCTGAGCAATTCTCTATTGGGAGAATTTCCGAGTTGGATAAATAACACTTTTGGAGGAGCGCCTTGCAGCAAGTAATTGTTCTTGAAGTCTTTGTCCTTTGTGATGACAATTCTATTTTCCTCTATTGCGATATCCAGAATACTCCTGTCGTTCATAAATTGACCATTTGGGAAGTCGGCAGCGGTGTGCTTTGAATCGAAACCTCTTTCGTTCAGCAACTCAGACAATAGCGGGGGCAATTGCGTGTCGACAAGAAAACAATGCATGTCACTGTACTACTGGAATGATTGTTCTTGGGTCGGAAATCTTTACGGCATACTCAAGACATGCCTTGATATCATCTTCCTCCAAATATGGATAGTCCTTAAGTATTTCTTCGTGGGTCATGCCCGAAGCCAACAGACTCAACAAGTCTGTGACGGAAAACCGCATGTTTCTGATTGTCGGTTTGCCACCACAAACCTCTGGATTCAGTGTAATTCTATGTAAAAGCGATTTCTCCATGCTACTAATAACAATGATCAATTTACATAAAGTTCTGGATTTTACGTTATGATGTAGCGTTGCGTAGCAGGCCACTACTCCCCAATCCTCCGCTGAATCTGCTGTTCCACCAATTGATAGAAGATTTTCGGTGTCAGGGTTCTCCAGTTGTCGATCTGTAGGGTTCCGCCGAAGTTGACGTAGGAATCGATATTGAAGTTTTTCATTTCGTCGAGCACAAAATCCCGAAAGCCCACCATGGCAATCCAGCCGTCTTCCACCTCTTCAAACCATTCTTCGTAATAGGAATCGTCGGAACCGTGGAAGTTGAGCACGTTTTCACCGATGAGGATGAACTTATTGATACCATAAAGCTCGAAGTGCTCAACGATGTTCCGCTTCAGATGCATGATATCGTTGTGGAGGGCGTCGTTCCACTCCCCAATAAACTCGAAGACTACATAACCCTCTTCGTAGTCGGCATAGAGAATTTTCATGTACAGGGTTTCGGATCCTATATAGTCCCAGCCGGGGGCCAGGTAATAACCGTAAACAGTTTCGGAGTAAACGTCGTAGTTGTATTCCTTTCCCTCAAAAGGGGAGTTAGGATCCGTGGAAGGGTCGTAGTAGGCAAGCCACCGGTAAAAGGGCTCTAGTTCATGCATGGGTTGGGTAATTGTCTACAGCACCTCTCACGGAGCCATATTTTTGCAGTAGCTCGGAGGCAAGCGGTTCTTCTATCTTCAGCTCATCCATCACCATTCTCACTCCTCGCTGCACGAGCTTTTCATTGCTCAGCTGCATGTCCACCATTTTGTTGCCCTTCACATGGCCAAGCTGTATCATCACTGTGGTGCTGATCATGTTGAGCACCAGTTTCTGCGCTGTGCCCGATTTCATTCGGGTGCTGCCAGTTACAAATTCAGGGCCCACTACCGCCTCGATAGGATATTCTACTGCTTCAGCCAGTCTGGTGCCTGAGTTGCAGGTGATGCAGCCTGTGAGGAGTCCGTTTTTCCTCGCTTCCGACACACCTCCGATTACATAAGGTGTTCTGCCAGATGCGGCAACTCCTATAAGTGTGTCTTTTGATGTTGGCTTGTATGTCCCAAGGTCTTTCCATGCCTGGTTCGGGTCGTCTTCGGCATGTTCGACCGATTTTCTGATCGCTTTGTCGCCGCCGGCCATAATACCCACTACGATATTAGGCGAAACGCCATAGGTTGGCGGGCATTCGGAGGCGTCCACAATCGCCAGCCTGCCGCTGGTGCCGGCACCAATGTAAAACAGTCTGCCACCATCTTTCATGCGGGGCACAATCTGAGAGATCAGTGCCTCCATTTGTGGCAATGCTTTTTGAACCGCCAAAGGAACTGTTTGGTCTTCCTTGTTGATGTTGGTCAGCAGCTCCAGAACAGACATTTGTTCCAGGTGATTGTAATATGAACTGCTTTCGGTGGTGCTCATACTTTACTTGTTCCAAAGGTTTTCTCCTGATGATAAAGCGTCAGGCCTGCTATTGGGCCCTCAATGATATTTTTGACGGTGATGCCCTGATCGCTTGCTGCCTGGCGCAGGATGTTGCCGTAATAGAAGGCCACCGAGCCGGTGAAGTGTACGGGAAGTTTGTCGTGGCCTTTGTAAGACATGACTATCTCTGTGAAAAACTCGGTGAATGAATCATAGACTAGCTTGTATACATACGGCTCCTTAATATGATGCATAAGGAATTTCATGAAACTGGCCAGGAATCGGGAAGGGTACTTTTTTTTGTATACGTTTTCCAGCACATCTTCTTCTGTCAAACCGAACCTTTTATCAAAGGCCTCCTGAAGGGATATAGGGAGCCTGTTTCTTACAGCGGCTATCAGCAGTTTTCTGCCCATATTGGCACCGCTGCCCTCATCGCCGAGCACATAGCCGAGCGAGGGTACTTGCGCAGCAATTTTTTCACCGTCGTAATAGCAGGAGTTAGACCCTGTGCCCAAAATGCAGGCAATGCCTGGCTCATTACCACAAAGCGCACGGGCGGCTGCCAGGAGATCGTTGTTGACTTCAATGGAGGCTTCCGGGAAAAATGGCCTGAGAACTTCAGCTACTTTTTTGTTTTTTTCTGCGCTTCCGCAGCCAGCACCATAAAACGCCAGCTCAGTTATTTTGTGCGCTCCCACCACTTGAAGCACATGTTCCTGCACTCCTTTTCGAAGATCCTCATCTTCCTGCACGTAAGGATTGTATCCTTCAGAGCTTGCCTGTTTGATTTGACCGTCTTCCGTGATCAAACGCCATTCTATTTTTGTTGCCCCACTGTCTGCAATTAGAATCATTGTGTAAGGGTGTTTTCATGCCCGGACAAGCGCCCAATGCATTTGAATTTATCAAAAACTGAATCAGTGTGTGGCGCATCGAGTAATTCACCGGTAAGATCTTGGCCCGCCCAGTGTTCGTAGTGAAGTCCTGTTCGCCATAGCCTGGAGAGACTCACATCATAAATGAATCCCTTGTAGGCAATCCAAACTTCCTCCCTGTCCTGACCGTTGCGAAGCGCCAACTGATTGGCTGTAAATATCGGCAATAAATTTGAATTATCCATATTGTGTGCGCACACAATTCAATTTTAGGCTGTTTTTGATTTTTTCAACCTCATGACCCAACTACAGATTTGGACGCAAGGTTCCACTTTCAGGCAAGTTAATTAATTCGAAGTGCCACATTTACTCCGGTTCAATTATTATACTATTATTAATCATTTTCTCATTTTATTAAATGAAATAGCGGAGCGAGCGCTATTTTACTTCGTTCTCTACAACAAACTATTGGTTTCTTTGCCATTTGCTCTTAATTTCATGACTCAACTAAACCTAAAACAATGAAAAAACTAGTCTACTGCCTTTTAATTGCTGTATTAGCGGCCTGCAGTACTCCAAAGGAAGAAAAGAAGGATGTTTCGGCTATGTCGGACGACGAGCTGAGAGCATACGCAGACACACTTGCTCATAAATTTATACTGACTGACGGCCACGTGGATTTGCCCTATCGAATGAAGGTGGCGGGCTTCATCCTGAAAAAGGAAATTATGGACGTGTCGGTTCGCACGCCGGAGGGCAACTTCGATTACGTGCGGGCAAAGGAAGGTGGCCTGGATGCGCCTATGATGTCGATTTACATTCCGTCGAGCTACGGTGTGACGCAGGAAGCCAAAAACCTGGCCGATTCACTGATTGGTATGGTGGAAAAGCTGACAACTACTTATCCCGACAAGTTTGCGTTAGCCAAGACGCCAGCGGCAATTGAAGAGAACTTTAAAGCTGGTTTGATATCGCTACCGATGGGCATGGAAAACGGAGCTCCCTTAATGGAAGACCTGGCCAATGTGGCGTACTTCGCTGATAGAGGGATCAACTATATCACACTTACCCACGGTAAAGACAACCAGATTTGCGACTCCAGCTACGATACCACTTACACCTGGAACGGCCTGAGTCCATTTGGTGAGGAGGTTGTGAAAGAAATGAACAAGCAGGGCATCATGGTGGACATATCACATGTGTCCGACAGCACATTTTATGATGTGATGGCACTGACTGACGTGCCCGCTATCGCCTCTCACTCATCTTGCCGGTATTTCACGCCGGGCTTCGAGCGCAATATGTCGGATGAAATGATCAAGATGCTGGGCGAGAATGGGGGGGTGATCCAAATCAACTTCGGGTCGAGCTTCCTTTCCGGCGAAGTAAGGGAAAAAAGCGAAAAGGTGCGGGAGCACATGACCAACTGGCTGGCTGAAAACGGATTGAGCTACAGAGATTCTACTGCGCAGGCCTATATGGAGCAATATGTGGCTGATTCTGCCATCAACCTGTTTGCTACGGTAGGTGTGGTGGCTGACCACATTGACCATGTGGTAGAGATAGCCGGGATTGACCATGTTGGTCTGGGTTCGGACTATGACGGTGTGGGCGACTCGCTACCAACTGGGCTGAAAGATGTTTCTGAGTTTCCTAACCTGATCTACGAGCTTTTGAAGCGGGGCTACACCGAAGAGGATATTGCCAAGATTTGTTACCAGAACGTATTCAGAGTTTGGAACGCAGTGCTTGATAAATCCAAAGAACTGAAGGGCGCCTAAGCCTCACAAGAAATTACAGGATGACCTGGCAAGCAGCAATGATGGCCAGGTCATTTTTATTTTGGAGATAGACAACTACGGAATTGTCATTGGGTTCAAACCCGTTTGGCAACAAAAGTGAAACTTCTCCAGCTGCTTCTGCCATCACTGTTTGAAACTCCACAACAACGTTTTTGTGGGTCAGTGTTCGTCCTTTGTTCTCTCCCCTTGCAACATGGTTTTGTACCTCCTTTTTTACCAGGGCGATATTGATCAATGCCTGGTTGGGAGCTTTGTCCAGGGCATATTTTATCAGGAGCTCGCCGCCGTTGTCAAAGACTGAAGCTTTTAGCGAGTAACCGGCGGGTTTAGCCAAGGCAGCTTTGATGGCGCTATCCGCTTCCTTTCTGGAAGAGCCTACAAATTCAACTTTTCCATTGACCACCATTTGGGGGGTGTAAGCATTGCCAGCCTTTAGTTGGTTGACATAGTTGCCCTGCCGAACGTTGTAGGCCAAACTTGCATATGGATCTTTCCAGCCCAGGTAGTCCCAGTAACTTACGTGAAAAGACAAGCCAAAGACGGGATCACCGTTGATAGCGGCCTGTTCAATAATTGAATTAAGAAGATGGTCGGCGGCCGGACAGCTCGAGCAGCCTTGTGAGGTAAATAGCTCAATTAGGGCAAAAGCTCCGTCGTTGGGCGTCGAAATTAGAGCCTTTTTTTCAATGAAAGGCTTCGGGCTTAGAAAAGCAGCGAGCCCCGTCGCTAGCACAACGCCTATAGCAACTGTCCACTTTTTCATGCTGTAAAGGTACACCGCAGAGGCCTCGCATGCTGTAAGGGGGCTGACAATCGGGCTCAAGAAACTTTTATAACCTCTTCAATTAGGAATTTAATATGATAACCTCTACATTTCGGAAAAATATAGATTATGAAGAAAACACAGCTGGGGGAGTTTGAGGAAATTGTGTTGCTGACCATCGCTGTATTGCATAACGACGCCTATGGTGTGTCGATTAAGAATGAGCTGGAGAGGAGACTGGGTTATGGTACCAGCGTGGGGGCGTTGCAAACAGCACTAAAGAGACTGGAGGAAAAAGGCTATCTCGATTCCGCATGGGGCGAAACCTCCAATGTGCGTGGAGGCAAGCGGAAGAAGTATTACAAAATTACGGCGTCTGCCCAAAAAGCTTTGCAGGAGATCAAAGACATCCGTGCCCAGCTGTGGTCTGAGATACCTTCGATAGTTTTAAAATTTACGTAAGCCATGAGATCCCCCCAATTTGTTCCGCCTCGTTTACCGATGCGATTTTTTAGGGCAATTTGTAAAGCAGATTTTCTGGAAGAGATTGAAGGGGATCTTTTGGAAATATATGAGCAAAAGGCTCTGGAAAATTCCCCGAAAAACTTGAAATGGCTCTTCATTTGGGAGATCGCCCTACTCATCCGACCGAAACTTCTAAAGTCATTTATTCCCTCATCAGTAAATCCATTTTTTATGATACAGGATCATTTGAAAGTCAGTTTCAGGAATCTGAGGAAGTACCGTGCTTATACACTGATCAACCTTTTGGGCCTTTCGCTGGGTATCGCTGCTTCGGTGCTGCTGTTTTTGGTTGTCAGGTTCGAACGCTCGTTCGACAACTTCCATGCGAACAGTGCACAGTTGTATGTAGTGGGTGAGAGCGAAGCGGGTGGCAAGCCCTACTTTCAAAGCAAAGTGCCCTTGGCTCCCAAATTAAAAGAAGGCTTGCCCGAAGTAGTACTGTCTACACGGTACGGCGGCTGGGACAGTCCGTGGCTCGAAACCAACAATGGAAGAGTTCATGAAGTCATCAAACTTGTCGATCCTGATTTTGCGTTGATGTTTGACTTTAAAGTCAAAGAAGGAGATTTTCAACAGACGCTGTCGACAAAGGATCAGTTGGCAATTACTGAGACGGTCGCAAAAAAATTGTTTGGTTTTGAGCCCGCAGTAGGCAGGCAGGTTCAGGAAAGCCAGTCAAAAAAAACCTGGTTGGTCGGAGCGGTTTTGGAAGATTTGCCATCAAACAGCAGCATGCAGTTTGATGTGCTCACAGGATGGGACAACAGGCCTGAATGGCTGAGGGATCCTGAGATGGCCAACTGGTACATCACCTTCATGCCGGCCTTTGCGATGTTGGAAAGTGGTGTAACACCAGAAAAGATTGATGACAAACTAGCAAAAATTGTGGCAGATAATTTTGCGAACAAACAACAGGATATTGCCATTGCCTTGTTGCCGCTGGCGGCCTACCGAACGGTGGATACAGACAATGCGTCAATTGTTAACCTGCTCGCTATAGTGGCAGTCATAATCGTCTCGATAGCCTCGGTCAATTTTATCAACATGGCCACGGCACAGGCGCTTGTCAGGATCAGAGAAGTAACGATAAGAAAGGTGCTTGGCTCAAATAGACGGCAGCTCATATCGCAGTTTATCATTGAGTCGCTCATGGTGAATTTTTTAGCGGCTGCATTAGCCTGGCTGGTCGTTTACCTGATGCTGCCGGGCCTTGAAGAAAGGTTCTCAATAGAACTACAGCTTACCACACTGGACTATTTCAATCTCATTGGTGTCTCTCTGATGTTTGTCTTTTGCGTGGGGCTCCTCAGTGGATTGTTCCCATCTTTTTATGCCACTTCCATTAAACCGAAGGAAGGCCTGAACGGAGCGGGTTCCGTGGGGAAATCTGGCGATGTCGTGCGAAAGTCTTTGTTGGTTTTCCAGTTCGCCGCTTCATTTTTTATGATGGCAGGAACACTGGTGGTTTGGAAGCAAATTCAATTTATGAAAGAGCAAGACCTCAATTTTGCTGATGACCAGTTGCTGGCTATCTCAGTTAATTCCGAAAACTTTAGTGATTCGGAAAAAGCGCTCAAACGAATCAAGCTCTGGCAGGACGATTATAAGGCTGTGCCGGGTGTTGGCTCTGTCAGCTTTGGATACAATGTACCCGGACGATACTGGGATAATTACAATCGGTTGACGGATAAAGATGATACTCAAAACGGCCTACACATGAAGCAGGCCTACGTAGCCGATAACTACTTTGAGACTCTCGGAGTGAAATTTGTGGAAGGCCGGAGCTTCGACAGAACCCTGGCCAGCGACTCCAATGCAGCAGTCATCAATAAGATGGCGATGGAGGCTTTGGGCTGGGAGTCGATAGAAGGGAAGTACCTTTGTGATGGCGGCGAAGCGGGTTGTACACTTGTAAAAGTGGTTGGCGTAACAGAGGATTTTCATTATCAGTCACTAAAAAATGATATCGAACCGCTTATGCACTACCCCATTCAGGACTTTTTCAACTTTGTAGTCATTCGGTTTGAGCCAGGTAAAACCCAGGAGGTGCTCGCAAGGGTGGAGGCCGACTGGCGGGAGTTGCAGTCTTACGAAGGGCTCGACTACTTTTTTGTTGACCAGGAGTTTGCTGCCATGTATGCCGAGCAGGAGCGCATCGGGTTTTCTGCCGCACTTTTCTCGATTTTGGCATTGATCATCGCATCGCTTGGCCTGTTTAGTGTGGCCTCGTTCATGATCCGGCGAAAGCGAAAGGAAATCAGTATCAGAAAAGTAATGGGTGCATCGCTGAGCGAGTTGGCGGTGTCGTTAACGAAGGGTTATTTACTACTTGTGGCGATAGCTTTCGTCATTGCGATTCCCGCAGCGTATTACCTGATGGACAACTTTCTACAGGGCTTTGCTTACCATATAGCTTTGGATCCGGCAATATTCGTGGCTGCTGGTGGACTCGTTTTGTTGTTTGCCCTGATCAGCGTTGGGCTCATTGTTTTAAGGGCGGCGAAAGAGAATCCTGTGCTTGCATTGAGGGATGAGTGATGGTGTTAATGACATATTCAATATAAAGGTCGGGGGCCTCCTCCAAAAGGCTCTGTGCAGCCCGGGTGGCTTGTGTTCTGGTTTGGAAGGGGCCGAGCAGCGATGTCCGGCCGTTTGTCTTTGTTAGTTCAGGATGTTTCACCACGAGATCATTTATTTCGTCTGGGGACCGTGGTAAAGCAAAGCCAATTTGGTAGTACGACGTTTTTCGCTTTTGTCTCCCGGCGAGAACAGTATCGAGGCTTAGTTCTATACCTGAAGACAGGGCAACCAGCTTCCTGGTGTCAGTCATGAAGCGATCCAACTGGGTTGAATATCCCTTCCCTCGTGCAGTCGACAATGCGTGTGAGCTATACGGAAAAAGGACTGAGTAAAAAGCTGGCGCTGTTGACGACTTGTATACCCAGGCAGGATGAGCGATGACCTTCGAGACAAATGTTGAGTCCACACTTTTCAACCTACACACTACGAGTTCAAGGCAGAGGCCTCCGTCCTGGAACCGCTCTCTTTGGCCCGATAGAAAGTTGCCAATGGAATATACGGTTAGTTTCCCCTCGTCCTTATCCCAAACAATCGGCTGGAGCGTATGTGGGTGGGACCCAATAATTATATCGACACCTTGAGCGTGAAGGAACTTGCCCCATGCTATTTGTGAAGAATCAGGCTCTTTTTCATACTCAGTACCCCAGTGAAGATAAGCAATCGTGATGTCGGGTCTAAGGGCTCTGGCAGCGGCAAATTGGCGTTTCATTTTAGCCGAATCGAGCAGACTGACAACGAGGGATGACTCTTTTGCTAAGGGCAAATTTGTGGCAAAAGTGTAGTTAAAAATGGCAATACGAATTCTATTTTGGTTGACCATAAATGGCTGAAAGAGGCGGCTGTCCTTTTGTGTTGCAAATGTGCCGGTATATGGCATATTGAGACTGTCAAGCTTTTTGCTTGTTCTTGCGATTCCGGTATACCCGTGATCTCCGGTGTGGTTATTGGCAGTGGCAACAATGTCCAGGCCCGCATTCTGCAGGTCTTTGATGAGTTGCGATGGGGCGCTGAATTTTGGGTAGCCCTGATATGGCTTTCCGGCAAGCGTTAGCTCCAGATTGCCCATTACCAGGTCGCATCTTTGAAATAGCTTGCTTGCTTCCTTCAAACAGGCCTCATAACTGTAGCGATCAGAAGGTGCGTGATAGGCACCCCTGATTTGAGAGCCATGCTGCATGATGTCGCCAACGAAGAGGAGCCGTGTGTACGTGGTGTCCTGTTTGCCTCTGGCAATCAGGCTAAAGGAGACGAGTAGGATGCAAAAAATGATCGACTTTGGAAAAAATTCCATCGACAATGAAATATACGCTACAAAAAAAGAAACTAATATAGAGAAAAAGTGGTTTGTGAAACACCTTTTTGCTCGCTATTTACATCTGAAGTTGAATGATTTACTTCGGATTTTCCTGGGGCGGCTATTGCCGCATCGAGGGGGCGGTCGGCATGGGTTGGGGGCCCTGTTTTTTGATGACCAGTGAGTTGCTACTTGTCGATTATATAGGCATACAAGGTAAGTGTGGTGAGGATGAATAACACGAGAGTGCCAATGCTCATGCCAAACACGGCCATCCCACGCCCCTGTTGATTCTTTTTCACAATGCGTCGAATAGCAATAAGGCCTGTAATCATCGCCATTGCTGCCGAGCTCAAAAAGAGGATGGCGCCAAACACAGGAAAATCAAGTGGCAAAAGAAAGAGCAGGATCGTTCCTATGCCGGCAAAGAAGCTGATTTGTGCCAATCCACTGGTTTTTTGAATAGCGCTGTTCTTTGGAGACAACTGAGATGTGTCGCTTTTGAGAATTTCAGGGTCAATAGGAACAATGGATGAATCAGATGGCATTCCGGCGAGGCCCAGATTTAGATTTTTGGCTTTGAACTCCGGAGAATATAGCGCTTCTTTTTCCTGCTCTTTTTCGAAGTAGGTCAACGTATCAAAAAATGGATCTTCTTCCTCAGCACCCGGGATAAAATCATTTGAATGACTTTTTTCAGATTGTTTTGAAAAAGGCAAGTGAAATCGATACGGTTTAGGTGCTTTGCATTGGCTTAAAATCACTAAGAAAAGCAAACCTGCTACTACTAGCCTCATTGAGTGTGTTTATTTAGCAAGCAAAATAGTAAATGGAAGGATATTTTCTGCGCTATATAGCCTTGGCCGCTTCAAAGTGACTTTTCCTAATTGCTGATGCCAAAAGACCATTCTGCTCAAATCGGAGGAGCCTTACTAATCTGTATAAGAGCTAAAATAGCTAGAATAAACGCCAGCCCTCCTACACATATTCCAAAAATGGCTAAATGCTTGCCCATTTCATGATATTTTTTGATCTGGATAAGTGCAATTATGCCAGCTGTTACGGCAATAACCGGGAGCGAGAGAGCCAATATGGCACCAATAGGCGATGAAAACTGTAAAAACACATACAGAAGTATGAGCCCAATTGAAGAAAAAAAGCTCACGTGTGCGAGTGCATTGGGCTTTGGGGCGCCTTCATCAGGTAGTCTTTGGGTATTGCCTCTCGCATCGTTTTTCCCTTGTTCTTTGTACGAAGGGCTAACAGCGGAAGGTTTTTTAGAGGCGGTGAGAGCCTTTTTTTGGCTGCCTGGTCTTTCATCATGTGAGTAAAGACTGGCGCTATCTTGTCCGCTGTCGAGGTTCCCCAGTATAGACCCATTCGAGACGAGAGAATTGATGGCTGCCTTCTGGTAGTCTATATTGTTTGCAGAGGCGTAGAGTTGTTCGTAATAGCTGGCGGGAGGAGGTGAGAATTGGTAATAGCTTTTGGATTTGCACTGAGTCAACAAAAACCCAAAAAGTAGAAATGGAATAATATACCTCATTTGGCAGGCAAAATACGAGCAAAAGGAAGAATAAGTGCTTTAACGTTATTTTATTTCCTTCTCATACTTCTTTGGAGCATACAAAAACCCAAAGGCTTTTGCTCCTTCTTTCGTATGCACTTCGTGGTGTATGTGGTGGGCGTTCATGATCCGCTTCATGTATTTGCTTTTGGCTTTGTACTTAATTTTGATGCGGCGATGCACAATCACATCATGGAAGATAAAGTAAAAAAGGCCGTAGGCCAGAATGCCAAAACCCACGAACATCAGCCAGCGAATTTCGGGCAATTCAGAGCCCAGGACTATACAAGCGATGGATGGGATACTGAAAACCAGGGCAAAAAGGTCATTGCGCTCCAGTATGTGGTTGTGCAGCTTGTGGTGTGACCTGTGCCAGCTCCACAAAACCCCGTGCATGATGTACTTGTGAGTAAACCAGGCCACAGCTTCCATAAAGAAGAAAGTGCCAATGACTAGAAAGGTGTAGAACAACCAGATCATTTCAAAAATTTCACTACAAAGATAATCAATAGGTCAGCAATTCATCTCTTACTGACTCCATCAGCCACATGGGTGTGGAGGTGGCACCGCAAATGCCAACCGTGTCACCAGGCTTAAACCATTGTTTCTCCAACTCAGCAGCGTTGCTGATAAAGTAGGTATCGGGGTTGGTATTTTTGCATACCTGATAAAGCACTTTGCCGTTCGACGACTTTGTGCCTGACACAAACACAATCTTGTCAAAATGCCGGGCGAAGTCCCTCAGTTCTTTATCCCTATTCGATACCTGTCGGCAAATGGTATCATTAGGGTTCACTCTTATACCTGCTTCGGTGAGCAAACGGGTGATTTGATAGAACTTGTCAGTGCTTTTGGTAGTCTGGCTATACAGCGTCAACTCCCTTGGCAGCGAAGGGATGTCCAGTTCAGCAATGTCCTGAAAAACCACAGCCTGATTGTTGGTCTGGCCAAGCAGTCCGACTACTTCGGCGTGACCAGGCTTGCCATAGATGTAAATCGTTTCCTTTTTGTCGAAAGAATTCTTGATCCTGTTTTGAAGCTTGAGCACCACTGGGCACGACGCATCTATCAGCTCCAGGTTGTTGTCAACGGCCAAAGAATAGGTTGATGGCGGCTCACCATGTGCCCTGATCAACACTTTGGCGTCCCTGATGTCGCCTAACTCGTCGTGATTGATAATCTTCAGGCCTTTCTTTTCAAGCCGTTTCACTTCCTCGTCGTTGTGTACAATATCGCCGAGGCAAAACAACCGGCCTTCCTCTTCCAGAATGTCTTCTGCCATTTCAATGGCATACACCACTCCAAAGCAGAAGCCAGAATGAGGATCGATATTTACACGTAGGTTCAGCATACTTTATTTAACCATCTAACTTCAATTATGTTTGAGACCAAATCTCGATTTAAAGAATTCATAATATGTAATGTTCATGAGCAACAGCAGCAGCGCATAAACCGTGTCTTCAACGGGTATCGTCCAAATTCGTATGCCTATATTTTCTGCATTGTTGTACCAAACAATAGGCGCTTCAGTCACTCCCCCGGTGAGGATACCATTGACCAACAGAAAGGGGATAAGATGGAAGAGGTATGCTACAAAGAAATGCCCCAGGTAGGCAGGTTTTAATAAAAGTCCCTGAGCAAGCAACAGCAGCCCAGCGAACAGAAAACTGTAGAATGTGTAGTCTCTGTGAATGTTGAGGGCGGCCAGAATTATCAAGAGGCAACCCAGCAGAGTCGCCAGCCAACTTAGTTTTACATTTAGCCTATTTCCTTTGTCAAAATAAATGACGCAATCATAAATAAATATTGATGCGAATGGGACGGTGAAAAAGAAGAGCCACTCTTCAATCGGAAGATGAAATAAAAACAGCCCGGTGAGGTAATCGGCGTTGAAGCCCCAGACACCACCTTTTGTGAAGATGACGTCCCAAACAATAAAGAAACCGGCAGTTAGAATAATGCCGGGAAATAATGCCTTCCATCTGGAGGCATAGGCAATTCTTGGTTCGAATGACCTGACGAGGGGAAATGAGATCGTGGCAATATGTAGCCAAAGATAGAGTGACATCAGAAGCTGTTTAAACTATGCTTTAGGTAGGTTTGGAACAGCAAAATGATCTTCTTCGAGTCAGGTATCCTGATCCTTTCAGTCATTATTCTGGCAACCGGCAGCCTCTTAATCTTGCTGAAAAGTGTCAGGTAGTATACGTAGGCCAGGTACACGCCAAGCCGTGCCCCTTTGGGCAGCCTTTTGATGCCTTCGTAGGCAGCGTCGAAGTCCTGCTGAATGTCGGATTCAATCTGAGCCTTGCTGATTTGTGAGAAATTATTGAAGTCTACACCTGGAAAATAGGTACGCCCCCTGTCCTTAAAATCGCTTTTGATGTCTCTTAGAAAATTCACCTTTTGGAAAGCCGCCCCCAGTCTTCGGGCAGGCGCTTTCAACGACCGGAATTGCTCGTCGTCCCCTTCGCAAAATACTCTCAGACACATGAGTCCAACTACCTCTGCCGAGCCGTATATATACTCCTGGTAACCACTTTCATTGTATTCATTCTGGATAATGTCCATTTCCATGCTGCGCAGAAAGGCGTCGATGAGTTCGTTCTCTATCTTGTATTGATTGACAACGGATTGAAATGAATGTAGTATCGGATTGAAACTTAGCTTCTCGTCAATAGCATCGTAGGTGTCTTTTCTAAATCTTTCCAGCAGCGCCTTTTTATTGTGGTCATGAAACGTATCTACGATTTCGTCGGCATACCTGACAAACCCATAAATGGCAAACACTGGATCTCTGAATTTTTTGTGCAGCGTCTTAATCCCAAGGGTAAAAGACGTGCTGTAGCGCTCTGTAACAAGCTGGCTTACTTTTAATGCGGTGCTGTCAAAAAGATCTATGTGGTTCATAGTGTTACTATTATCTGACAAAGTCTTTTTTTATTTCATTGGCTACCACCTGGCCTGAAATAAGCGTAGGGGGCACACCCGGGCCCGGCACTGTTAATTGCCCAGTGTAATATAAATTTTTTAGATGCCGGTTTTTCAACGAAGGCTTCAAAATCGCCGTTTGTTTCAGCGTATTAGCAAGACCATAGGCATTTCCTCTGAAAGCATGGTAATCCTTTATGAAATCATTGTGCGCATAGCTTTGTTTAAAAATCACATGGTTTTTCACCTTCTGCCCGATTAAGATTTCCAGCCTGTCCATGATAATGTTATAATATTTTTCTCTCGTTGCCTCATCGTCTTTCAGCCCAGGTGCTACCGGGATGAGTAGAATAAGGTTTTCGCAGTCTTTGGGTGCCACGGTATTGTCTGTTACCGAAGTGGCAGACAAGTAGAATAAAGGATTGCTTGGCCAAGCAGGTGTTTCATAAATTTCTTTCGCATGAGGGCCAAAATCCTCGTCGAAGAACAGCATGTGATGGGTAATATTTTCTAGTTTCTTGTTCAGCCCGATATAGAACAAAAGGCTGGAAGGAGCCATGGTTCTTTTCTCCCAGTACTTTGGGGTATAATTTCTGTATTCGTAGTCGAGCAGGTGCTGGTCTACATGGTGGTAGTCGGCACCGGCCACCACCACATCAGCTTTGAAGGCACCTTTGGCGGTAAGCACACTTTCAGCTTTCCCATTTTTTGCCACTATTTTCTCCACTTCATGGTCAGTCAGGATCTTCACACCTTTTTCCTCTGCCAGGCTAACCATTGCCTCAATCACTTTATACATGCCTCCCTCCGGATACCACGTGCCCAGCGACATGTCGGCGTAGTTCATCAGGCTGTACAACGCCGGTGTGTTTTCCGGTATAGCGCCAAGAAAGAGCACAGGGAACTCCATCAGCCGGATCAACTTGTCGTTGGTGAAGAATTTTCGGACGTGACTGTACATACTTTGAAACACATCCATCTTCACCAGGCCTTTTAAGAGTCGTGGGTCAATAAACTCGAGCAATGAGCGGCTCGGTTTGTACACAAGGTCGTTAATACCAACTTCGTATTTGTATTCAGCCTGTGAAAGAAAGGCTTGCAATTTTTTTCCGGCACCCTTTTCAAGTGATTCAAAAAGAGCCTCTAGTTCACTCATTTTGGCAGGCACCTTCATGTGGTCATTCTTATCAAACACCACGGTGTAAGACGGGTCAAGCCTTTTCAAATGATAGTAGTCAGAGGGCTTCTTGCCGAAAAGCGCAAAATACCGCTCAAAAACATCAGGCATCCAATACCAGGAGGGGCCCATGTCAAACATGAAGCCCTCGGCTTCAAGCTTCCTTGCCCTGCCTCCAATCGTTTTATTTTTTTCCAGTAAAATGACATTGTGGCCCTGATCAGCCAGGCAAGTGGCTGCTGATAGCCCTGCAAAACCTGAGCCGATAACGCAAATATCCAGTGCTGGCATAAATTAGAAGCTGTGAGCGTAAGGAGTCAATTTAGCCTTTAATTCTTTGCGGGCAATGTGGATACGGTTTTTAACGGTGCCAATCGGTATTTGAAGCTTGTCTGCAATCTCGTGGTACTTGAATCCCCGGAAATACATCATGAATGGACTCTTGTACACATCATCTACGTTGTTCAGCGCTTGTTCAATGTCCTCCATTGTAAAGCTGGAATAGGCATCGTTTTGCACACTGCTCCCGGATGAATTGATGTAGTGCAGATTGTCAGTAGTGTCAATAAAGGTGTTCCTTCTTACCATTCTTTGGTAGTTGGTAATGAAGGTGTTCTTCATGATTGTGTATAGCCATGCCTTGATATTGGTGCCGGGGGCAAATTTTTCACGGTTTTTGAATGCCTTCAACATTGTTTCCTGAATGAGGTCATTCGCATCTTCCATATCCCTGGTCAGCTTCAGTGCGAATGGTTTCAATGATCCTGACATTTCTTTGAGAGTGTAATTGAATTCTAAAGCAGTCATATCGGTCAGCTATTTTGTTTAATCAAAACTACAAACTATTAAACAAACTACAATGTTTTGTTTAATTTAATTTTGTTATTGTTAAACAAAATGACATTGCGAGACTGAATGACCCCGTGAGCTAACCTGAGCAAGGCATGCGGCTTATCACTTATCGATAAAAGTGTATTCAGGTTTCTTCGAAAGAAAGGAGATAGATGCCTTTGAGAATACTAAGCCTCGGTGCTGTGTTCTTCAACAAAACTCGTGATCTGCTCGGAGCGTGTAAAAATGACCACATTATCAGGGGCCTGTATATCCTGTCCTATTACCTGGTACCCGGACAAAAGGATAGTTGATTCGGGGAATAGGCCCGAAAGCTTGTTTACATAACCTTGCACCTGGTCGATACCAGGAACCGATGTGAGAATAGAAAGGATAAATTCGGGCTTGTGCAGGTTATAAACTGACACCAGATCCTGAAGAGGTAGCGACTGCCCAAGGTAAATGCTCTTATTGTGCCTTGACCTGATCACATAGTCGGCAAAAAGAAGGCTCAACTCATGAAGCTCACCTTCCGGAAGATAAAGGAGATATTTTCTTGCATTTGAAGGGTCCGACGAATATTGTCCGTCAATGGCAACTATCAGCTTTTGCCGAATCAGGTTCGAAATAAAGTGTTCCTGGGCTGGATTGATACTTCCGGTTTGCCAAAGGACGCCGATTTTGGAGAGAAAAGGATAGACGATATTAAGCATGGTTTTTTCAAACCCTAGCTTTAGAATGTTAGACGACATGATTTTTTCGAATCTGTCTTCGTCCATATCAATCATCGCTAAAGTAAGTGCATGGATTTGCTCAGGGAAACGCAGGTGTTTGTCGGTAAGGGCCAAAACTTCCTCGGCTATTTCCTGAGAACTCATGTCAGCTATGTGAGAAATTTTGAATCCATTGTCTTTCAATAGAGAAACATTGAGAATAAGCTTCAAATCGAGGTCGTCGTAACTTCTTATATTGGTATCTGAGCGGCTGGGCTTGATAAAATTGTACCGTTGCTCCCAAATCCGGATGGTGTGGGCTTTGATACCAGATAAATGCTCGAGGTCTTTGATTGAATAGTTGCTCACTTACTTAAACGTTATCGCACTCTAATTTACACGTGATCTTATAATCGGTTTATGATGAGACAAACTTAATGCTCAACTAAAATGTTTGAAAAACTTTGTTAGCCCAGGTAGCCAACGAGCGCAAAGAAAGATGCCTGAGACAAAATAACGTATTTGTCCAGCTCATTTTTGTTTTCAAAACCAAAATGGTGAAGTATGCTATGGAGCACAAAGGCAAGCGCTCCCCAGCTAATATAGTTTTGAATTGGAATGCCCGACCCCTGCCAGCTCCAGTAGTCCGACATGATAGCTACCGGCTCCAGCAATATATCCAATCCCACCATCAGCAATGCACCTGCCAGTGATGCCAGCCACTTGTTGTTGATAGAGCGTGTAAGGGAAGCTGTACATATTACCAGTATCAGCCAGTTGGTGCCGATAAGCAAAGGCACGCCGAAGAGCTTGGGCCCTAAAGTGGCTCCGTATTCGTAACTTCCGAATGGCCAGCCTGTTTGTACGCCAATTACCTCACTAAAAAAGGCGATTAAAAAACACAGCAATGCATAGGCGTAGAAGGAAGGGGTTTTGCTTTGCTGAAAAATGATCACAAGCGCAGCCACTATCAAAAGGTTGAGAGGTGTCAGTTGCCTCATCAAAGGTGCCCACTCTGGTAGCAGCATACCAATAGTGCCAACCACATGAAGTACCACAATTACCAGTGCCGCCTTGTTTTTACTGCTCATTATTCAAAGTTAGAAAGGTAAACTTGCCGCTGCTTGTTTGGTTTGAAAATAGTACAGAATTTGCCAACTTGTTCAACAGTCTACCCCCTGCCAAAGGGCTGAATTTATGGTATTATACAACGTCACGGTTAATATAGAATCAGTAGTTGAAGACGAATGGCTGCATTGGATAAAGTCCATTCATATTCCAAAGGTTATGGCTACCGGAATGTTTGTTGAAAGCAAAATATTTAAGCTCCTTCACGATGAAGGAGACGGGAGTGCCACATACAGTGTGCAATTTTTTGCTGCCTCTGTGAAGCAAGTAAACGAATATCTTGAAACCTATGCCCCGGCGCTGGTACAAGCTCATATGGAAAGGTATAAAAACAAACACGTAGCTTTTCGAACGTTGATGGAGCAGGTGGACTAAACTCTTCAGCCGTAGGGTCATGGACAATTCCTTCATAACGATGGCTAGACTGGCTAATCAGCGGATAACCCGAAATCGGTTTGAGTCAGCAACGCAGCTCGTGAGTTGGATGGGAGCTATGCAGGCTCAGGATCCTTATTTTATTAAGTGGGCGGTTGGCTCCAGACTTTCCGGGGCCACTGAACAAGATATTACAAAGGCGCTCGACGAAGGCAGTATTTTAAGAACCCATGCCCTCAGACCAACCTGGCATCTTGTAGCGCCGGAAGACATTTACTGGATGCTGGAGCTCACCGCACAAAACATTAAAGTTGCGGCAAAATCACGACAGAAAGAGTTGGGACTAACACCACAGATACTTTCTAAAAGTAACAGACTGATAGAACAAAAGCTCGAAGTCGGTCAGCATATGACCCGGGAAGATCTTTTGGCTGGGTTTGAAGAAGAAGGGATAAGTTTAAAGGAAAACCGGTCTTCCCATCTTCTGATGTGGGCGGAACTGGAGCAGGTAATTTGTAGCGGCGTATCACAAAGAGGGAAACATACCTATGCCCTGCTTGACCAAAGAGTGCCAAAGAAGGTGTTGCTTAGCAAAGAGGAGTCCCTGGCGAGGCTTGCCCTAACCTACTTCAAAAGCCACGGACCTGCTACGGAAGCGGATTTTTGCTGGTGGTCTGGACTTCGGGCTGGAGAGGCCAGGAGGGCCCTGGAAATGGTAAGACATCAGTTGGGCTCCGAAAAGTTTGATGAGCAGGTTTATTGGTTCGATTCAGATACAGTGGAGGCCGTCGAAAAAACAAAGTCAGTCTTTTTATTGCCGTCTTACGATGAGTATTACATCAGCTACAAGGATCGAACCGCCGCCCTTCCCTCTGTCCACAATAGCAAGGCCATATCAAATAATGGCATTTTCTCGCCAGTCATTGCGGTGAGTGGACAAGTGAAGGGTACGTGGAAAAGAGCGATAAAAAAGGAAACTGTTTTTATTGAAACAAAGCTGTTTGAAGCCGTTTCGAAATCTACCCTCAAATTAATAGAGGTAGCCGCCCAACGTTATGCCAAGTTCCTGAACAAGAAAATGGTCATTAGTCATCTATAATTGCTAATCAAAGGAAGTAGTAGTAGTTTTATTAGGTAAATCCACTCAATGCCACTTCCGCTATGATCAAGCAGTTCAACATGAAGGCCCTTTATGGGGTATACCTCTTTTTTCTTTTTCTTGCCGCCTGCGAAAAGCCTGTAGAAGAAAAAGTTATTGACCTTCCAAGAGGCGTTCCGGAAGCTGAGGGCGTACCCTCCTCCAGCATTCAGGCTTTTCTTGAATCAGCTGACACCAGCAAGCACGAATTCCACAGTTTCATGTTTCTGCGACATGGAAAAGTGATCGCCGAGAGCTGGTGGAGTCCCTATGGCCCAGAGCTGCCGCACACCATGTACTCTACAAGTAAAAGCTTTACCTCAACAGCCATTGGGTTTGCTGTCACGGAAAAACTGCTGACTGTCAATGACTCGGTTATTTCGTTTTTCCCCGAATATGTTACTGATAGCGTGAGCGACTTCATGGCTACCCTCACGGTCAAAGACCTGCTCACCATGTCGGTGGGGCAGGATCCAGACCCGTCGGCCACCATACCTGGCGACAGCCTCTGGGTAAAGTCATTCCTTTACACGCCCATCATCAACAAGCCGGGAACAAAATTTCTCTACAATTCGATGGCTACTTACATGTTGTCGGCTATTGTTACCAAAGTAACAGGGCAAAAAGTCATCGACTATTTGAAACCAAGGCTGTTCGATCCTTTGCATATTCAAGGGATCGATTGGGAGACTGACCCCGTAGGCAACAACACAGGTGGCTGGGGGCTAAGGCTGAAGACGGAGGACATGGCTAAATTTGGACAGCTTTTGCTCCAAAAAGGTAAGTGGAACGGGGAGCAAGTCCTTTCAGAGGAGTGGATAGCTGAAGCAACTTCTTTCAAAATACAGCAGTCGCCGGAGCTTCCGGCAGAAACCAAAGCAAAGAGTGACTGGCTGCAGGGCTATTGCTACCAGTTTTGGCGCTGCCGCAATAATGCCTTTCGGGGCGACGGTGCTTTTGGTCAATACATCATCGTGATGCCGGATCGGGACGCAGTCATTGCCATTACGTCGGAAACATCTGATATGCAGGGGATTTTAAATATGGTTTGGGACCAGTTGCTTCCAGCTATGGCCGACGATGAGCTGCCCGTTGATGCCGCAGCGGTGGCATCTCTTGAGAGAAAAATCGCCTCTCTTTCACTGCAACTCCCATCAGCCGACTTGGCATCCACTATGGAAGGAGCCCTGTCAGGCAAAGTATTTAAGCTTGATTCCAATGGAAGAAATATGGAGAGCATAAGTTTCCAGTTTGGGTCGGCTGGAAGTGATGTGGCTTTGAAGTATAAAAATGACACCTATAAGATTCCTATTGGCTGGGGAGAGTGGAAGTATTCGCAAACCAAAAGACCAGGACCCTACCTGGTAGCCAGAGCAAAAAATGCGCTGAAAGGCCTGCCTCCATTCAAAGTTGCTGCGGCTTATTCCTGGAAAGAAGAGAATGTGCTGGAGTTAACCCTGCGATATATTGAAAGCCCCCATACAGAGACAATCACCTGTACTTTTGAAGGTGAAGATGTCATGCTTGATTTCAAATGGAGCTTTGCGCCCACCATGAAGCCTCCGGTGATAGAGGGAGAGCTGGTAGAATAAGTGATTGCTAAAAATCGAGGTGACAGTTGAGCCAGCCGTTGTCAAACCTTGCGCCGTATTTTTTGTAGAAATTGATGGCAGGTTCGTTCCAATCAAGAACCTGCCACATCATGCCTGTGCAATTGGTTTCCTTTCCTTTTCGGATAGTGGCATCAAATAGCTGCTTACCAATTCCACTTCCCCTTTCCGACTGGGTCACCACGATGTCCTCCAGATAAATCCTCTTGCCTTTCCAGGTTGAGTAGCGGTAATAGTACAAGGCAATGCCGATAATGGTTGCGCCTTTCTCCGCCACAAAAAAGCCGAAGACCGGATGCTCGCCGAAGCCGTCTTCTTCCATTTTATCAACGCTGTTGTTGACTTCATGAAGCGCCTTCTCGTATTCCGCCAGCTCTTTTACAAGCTTCAGCACCTGCGGTAGGTCTTCAGCGATGCCTTCACGTATGTTAACTTCCATGGTTAAACGGTATGATTCTCTTTGTTACCTTAAATGTATAGACATCCTCATCTCAATGAAATAAAAAAGGGGCCAAAATGCCCCTTTCATTTAATACATCAAGCCAGCGGCTATTTACATCGCTTTTTTGGCCACTTCAGGCACAACACCCATGTTGTACCAGGTAAAAGAGTAGAGATCAGCGGCCTCTTCTATAATTTTGGAAGTTGGCTTTCCGGCCCCATGACCTGCTCTGGTTTCAATTCGAATCAACACCGGATTGTCGCCGGCCTGCTTGGCTTGTAGCTGAGCGGCAAACTTAAATGAGTGAGCAGGCACCACCCTGTCGTCATGATCAGCTGTGGTAACCAGGGTCGCAGGATACTTTACACCTTCTTTCACATTATGCACAGGCGAATAGCCCAGAATGTACTTGAACATCTCTTCTGATTCCTCTGAAGTCCCGTAGTCGTAAGCCCAACCGGCACCAGCCGTGAAAGTGTGATAGCGAAGCATGTCCATAACGCCTACTGCAGGGAGCGCCACCTTAAATAGTTCCGGGCGTTGTGTCATAGTGGCGCCCACCAGAAGGCCTCCGTTGGAGCCACCGGCAATAGCCAGGTAGTCGCTGCTGGTATAACCTTCTTTGATCAGATACTCGGCAGCACCTATGAAGTCATCAAACACATTTTGTTTTTTCATCTTGGTGCCAGCAAGGTGCCATTCTTCGCCGTACTCACCACCGCCACGGATGCTGGGCTGCGCATAGATGCCACCATTTTCCAACCACACAATCCTGGAAACACTGAAGCCAGGCGTCATGCTGATATTGAACCCGCCATAGCTGTAGAGGTAGGTGGGGTTCTTACCATTTTTTTCAAGTCCGTTCTTATAAGTGATAAACATGGGGATTTTCGTTCCGTCCTTGCTGCTATAGAAAACCTGCTCGGTGGTGTAATCTTCAGGGTTGAAGTCGACCTTTGGTTGCTGATACAGGGTGGATTTTCCTGAGGCAATGTTATAGGAGAAGATCGAACTTGGATAAGTGAATGAGGTAAACGTGTAATAGATGTCGGTGTCACTTTCTTCGCCTCCAAAGCCGTAAATGCTTCCAATACCTGGCAGCTCGACGTCCCTTTCCAGTTCGCCTTTCCGGTTATATTGTTTGATTTCGGACTTGGCATCCACCAGATATTCAGCAAAAATCTTCTCCCCGGCAGTGCTGGCGCTGAGCACGTTTTTGGTTTCAGGAATTACATTTACCCAGGTGGCTGGCGTCGGGTCAGCAAACGAGGTCTTCACAATCCTGTTGTTAGGGGCGTCCAGGTTAGTGAAGATAAATAAGGTCTCTCCGTCGTTGTCAATTACATAGTGGTCTTTATCCACATTGTCTACAATTGTCTTTATCGGGCTGTTCGGAACCGTTAAATCCTGAATGTAGAGCTCATTGCCGGTTGTGCTAACAGAAGCCGAGATAACAAGGAAACGCTCGTCTTCCGTCAGGTTAGCCCCCACGTAGCGTCTTGGAAATTTGGCCCCACCCAGGATCAGCTTGTCGCTTGCCTGAGGCTCGCCGAGCTTGTGGAAGTACAGTTTGTGGTGTTGGGTCTTACCCGATAGCACGCTTCCATCTTTTGGTTTGTCGTAGCTGCTATAATAGACACCTTCGTTGCCTTTCCATGAAAAGCCTGTGAACTTTAAGTCTCTCAAAGTGTCTCCAACTAGCTCTTTCGTGGTGGTATTAAAAAGCACACCCTTTCTCCAGTCAGAGCCGCCATCTGACAGCAGCATACCGGCAAGTGAACCGTCTTTAGAAAAGCTCAGGCCTGCAAGCGACACGGTGCCATCGGCAGAGAATGTATTGGGATTCAAAAACTCTTCGTGTTCATCTCCAAGATTTTTCACCCGGTAAAGCACGTTCTGATTTTGAAGCCCATCATTTTTATAGAAATAATAGTAGTCGCCACGTTTAAATGGGGCGTACACTTTCTCATAGTCCCAAAGCTTTGTAAGCCTCTCTTTCACTGCCTCCCTAAAGTCGATATTGTTCAGGTAGCCAAAGGTCACTTTGTTTTCCGCTTCCACCCATTGAGCGGTGGCTGCCGACGTGTCGTTTTCCAGCCATCGGTAGGGATCCTCTACTTTGGTGCCGAAGTACTCATCAACATGTGCTACCTTTTCGGTGGTTGGGTAAATGATGGCCTCTTCTTTTGGAGGTTGTGAGCAATGGCTGACAAGGCCGGCTAAAACGACAAGATTGGATAATTTTCTCATGGTTGAATGGGTTAAAGAGATAAAAAAAGCCTGAAAGGTTTGTTTCAGGCTTATGCGTTAAATTATTTCTTGATCATATTGAATCCTGTGTACGGAACCAGCACCTTCGGAATCTTGATCCCATCGGGAGTCTGGTTGTTTTCCAGCATGGCTGCCAGTATCCTTGGCAGGGCCAGCGCACTTCCGTTCAGGGTGTGAAGCAGTTCCGTCTTCTTGTCCACCTTGCGTCTCAGCTTGAGCCTGTTGGCCTGGTAAGTCTCAAAGTTGGACACAGAGCTCACCTCCAACCATTTTTTCTGTGCCGCAGAGTATACTTCGAAGTCGAAGGTAAGCGCAGAGGTGAAGCCCATATCGCCTCCACATAGCTTCAAAATGCGGTAAGGGAGCTCAAGGTTTTTGATAAGCCGCTCAACGTGGTTCTTCATTCCGTCGAGTGCTTTGTACGACGCCTCAGGGGTGGTTACCTGTACTATCTCCACCTTATCAAACTGGTGGAGCCTGTTTAGGCCACGCACATGTGCACCCCAGCTGCCCGCCTCTCTCCTGAAGCAGGGCGTGTAAGCCACATTCTTCACAGGTAGTTCGTCATCAGCCAGAATTACGTCCCGGTAGAGGTTGGTAATGGGCACCTCCGCCGTTGGGATAAGGTACAAGTCATCGGCGGTGGCGTGGTACATCTGCCCTTCTTTGTCGGGTAGCTGGCCCGTTCCGTAGCCTGATTCTTTGTTGACCACGATGGGGGGCCTCATTTCGAGATACCCTGCGTCTAATGCCTGATCAATGAAGTAGTTGATCATAGCACGCACAATTCTGGCCCCTTGTTTCTTGTAAACAGGGAAGCCGGCCCCGGTTATTTTTATGCCAAGGTCAAAGTCGATGATGTCATACTCCTTAATGAGATCCCAATGTGGCTTGGCGCTTTCGGGCAGCTTGGGTAACGTGCCTACCTGAAACACCACTTCGTTGTCTTCGGCTGTTCGTCCTTCCGGCACGCTTTCGTGCGGCACGTTGGGAAGCTCATAGAGTTTATTTGTAAGCAGCTCTTCAGTAGACTCCAGGTCACTGCCTAATTTCTTGGAAGTTTCTTTAAGCTCCGATGTCTGCGATTTGATCTTCTCAGCAGCTTCTTTTTGGCCGCTTTGCATCAACTGCCCGATTTGCTTGGCCAGTTGGTTGGCTTCTGCCAGAGCTACATCCATCTCAGTTTTCAGAGATTTCCGCTTGTCGTCCAGGGCCAGCACCTCGTCGATCTTGTCGTCTACCTCTTTCAGCCCCCTTTTCTTGAGGCCTGTCAGAACCTTTTCTTTATTAGCACGTATTTCAGAAACTTGTAACATTATGCCTAATTAGTTAAGTTTGCAAAAGTAAGAGATTTACAAAGAAATATTCAGGCTGGTTCCCGCTTAAATTCTCTTGTGTCTCCAGCGGTCTTTTTTCAGCAATTACTTGTTATTAATGAATGCTTAGCATATAATTGCGGCGTCATTTTCCGACAAACCTCAGGCCGTTTCTCATTATCAATTTTGTTTTAACGGAATAGAATCTCGACCTTTTTTTTGTAACCACTTCATTTAGAATATTACTATCTCAATTCATAGTTTATGTACAGCATTGACGACCTTAATGTCCGTCTTCTTTCAGAATTAAAAGACATCGCAGAAAAACTTGGAGTTCCCAACTACAAAAAAGCTGCAAAACAAGAATTAGTCTACAAAATCCTCGATCACCAGGCTGTGATGCCAGAAGAGGAAGTTTCCAAAATAAAGAAGTCAGATAAGGCCGCTACCCCGGTAGCCGCAGCCCCGGCCCCGGAGGACAAACCGAAGCCCGCTCGCCCGCCAAGGGAGGACGATAGAAGGCCTAACAACAAACCGAAGATTCGCAGGGAGAATGTGGTAGCAAAGGACGCAGCTAAGCCTGCTGAAGGCAAATCGGATGACCGTCCAAAGAAGAGAGAGGTAAGCAGTGCTGATGAACTCCTTCAGTCTTTCAATCTTGAAACTGACGACGATGACACATCAGCGAAAGAAGTGGTAGAAGAAGGCAAGAAGGTAGAAAAAGAAATATCTAACGACTCGAGAGGCGAACTTAGAGAAGACACGAGAAATCGTGAAGACAGAGGTGACCAACCTGGCAGAGAAGACAAAGGCGATCAAAAAGAGCAGCGTGCTCCATTTAAGCCCAAAAGAAATTATAACACCAATATCAAAGAGTTTGACGGTATTATAGTTAACGAAGGTGTGCTGGAAATCATGCAGGACGGCTATGGCTTCCTTCGCTCTCCAGACTACAACTACCTGGCCAGTCCTGATGATATATATGTGTCGCCGTCTCAGATTAAGCTATTTGGACTAAAAACTGGTGATTCTGTGAAGGGGCAAATCAGGCCTCCAAAAGAAGGAGAAAAGTATTTCGCCTTACTAAGAGTAGAAACCGTTAACGGTAAAACAACTGAAGAAATACGTGACAGGGTTTCTTTCGAATACCTGACTCCACTGTTCCCGGAAGAGAAGATAAGACTTAGCTCTCCAAAGAGACCTGACCATTACTCAGCCAGAATTCTCGACTTGTTTGCTCCAATTGGAAAAGGACAGCGTGGAATGATTGTGGCACAGCCAAAGACTGGTAAGACAGTGCTCCTTAAGCAAATTGCCAACGCCATTACTGAGAACCATCCTGAAATTTACCTGATCATACTCCTTATTGACGAACGTCCTGAAGAAGTAACCGACATGGCTCGCAGTGTGCATGCTGAGGTTATTTCATCAACTTTTGACGAGCAGGCCGACCGTCACGTGAAGGTGGCGAGCATTGTTCTTGAGAAGGCTAAGAGAATGGTGGAATGCGGACACGACGTTGTTATTCTTCTTGACTCGATCACACGTTTGGCCAGGGCTTACAACACAGTAGTTCCTTCGTCAGGCAAAATACTTTCCGGTGGTGTGGATGCTAATGCGCTGCATAAGCCTAAGAGGTTCTTCGGTGCTGCCAGAAATGTTGAGCACGGCGGTTCATTGACCATTATTGCAACCGCACTGATTGAGACAGGCTCTAAAATGGACGAGGTTATCTTCGAAGAATTCAAAGGTACTGGTAACATGGAACTGCAACTGGATCGTAAGCTATCCAACAAGCGTGTGTACCCTGCTATTGACGTGCCTGCATCCGGAACTCGTCGTGAAGACCTGCTCATGGAAAAAGACGAGCTATCAAAGGTTTGGATATTGAGAAAATACATGTCTGACATGACTTCTCAGGAGGCGATGGAATTCCTTCTTGACAAAATGAAGGGGACTCAGAACAACGCCGAGTTCCTGATCTCGATGAACGGATAAATAATAGAGACTTATCAATTGAAAGAGCGGCCTGCAACCGCTCTTTTTTTTGTGCCGTTCTAAATCTAAACCTGACCGACTACCTTCCTTCAACCCACTCTTTCAGGTACTGGTAGCGGCTGGTCAGCTTTCCGTCTTCGGTGATAGTGGCATCCTGGACGATTCTAAACTCATCGTTGCTGAACAGGTGAGGCAATACATTCTTCACCAGCATGTTCCCGAAGTCCATAGAGGCATCTCTGGGGAGTTCGCAGGGCAAATTATCGACAGCCATCATCGAAATATTCCCCTCTTCGCTAAACTCAGGCATTATTTCATCTTGTGTAGGGTCGTAGTCGTACACTGGTTCATCTATTGTCGATGGCCTTTTTGTTGAAGGGATCGATCCTTCAATATCGCAGGTAATGTCGGCTATCACACGCAGGCAAAAATCATTTTTGGTGGCATCTTCCCTTGTGAAAAGTGTTGGCGCCTTTGGTTCCCAAAAAGCAGCAGCGATGAGTATTTCAGCTACTTTGGCATATTTCAGAAAATCGGAATGAAAGTTGTCAGCATGGGAGTAGAACTCACCACGGTTGAATTCTTTGCCTTCATTGTGTGCATTGTAATCTCTCGAATTTAGCTGAGCAAATACTGGAAAATCGAAGGATTGTGTTAGCAGGGCGGCAGGTGTCACTTTTCTGACATTCATGCCCACCAGCACCTCCATGGCTCCTTTGGCTACCCGGCCACCACCCGTTACCACCATTTTTATAGGGGGCAGTTTTACCTTAGCAAACTCGGTTTTTAAGTCTTCCAGATCAAAGCACTCATGCGCCCGCCTCAAATGGTATAGGTTGTATCTTTTTCCGTAAGTCCAAATAGCATTGTAGGCACCCACTATCCCCGCCCATCGGCCAAAAGCGATAACCCGCTGGCCATTTTCGTCTGTTAGGGTTTCGTAGTCCACCATTTTGATTTTCTTTTCCAACAGTGCCTTTAGCAGTGGTTTGTTGTATTCCTGCTTTTTGATGGTGTGGGAAAAGAAGAAGTAGGTTTTACCGGGGATGAGTTGTGCCATGGGGACTTCTTTGACCCCAAATATGATGTCGCACATATCCATAGAATCGACCATTTTGAGGCCCTTCTCCTCATACGCAGCATCCGGGAAGCAACGCACATCACTTCTTTGCACCAGGACTTCTACATTTGGGAACTTCGCCTGTATTTCAAGTGCCTGATCGGGAGTTATAGGGACTCTTTTGTCGACAGGAACTTTTCCCTCTTTGATTATGCCTACCTTTATCTTCATCATTGAATTGGGAGTTGTATTCTTGACCCAATATTACTAAGATGCAAAGACAAGCATAATCATATGGAAGGATTAATTTTGGTGAGCCTGTTCTGGGTGCTTTACTTTTCCCTCCATAGCTTTCTGGCAGCGGATTTTGTAAAACGCAGGTTTAACAGGCAATGGTTTCGGTTGTTTTACAATACTGTCGCCCTGCTGTTGCTGTTGGCTATCGTGTTCTACATGGCTACTGTCGACTCTCCATTTGTGTTTGATAAGACGCCAGTTACCGACTTTTTTGCTTTTTCACTGGCGGCCTATGGTGTCATTATCATCAGGCTTTCTTTTCGTCAATTTTCTCTCTTCGCTTTTCTTGGTGTGAAAAAGGAGGTGGAGGACGTTGAGTTTAAATCGGGAGGTATTCTTGAAAGGGTCAGGCACCCGATTTACACAGGCACTATATTGCTTTGCCTGGGTTTTCTGCTCTACATTCCTAAAATGATCAATCTGGTGACGGTCGTGTGGGTTTTCGCCTACTTGCCAATTGGCATTTGGCTGGAAGAGAAGAAACTGATAAAAAAATATGGCAGAGCCTATGAAGAATATCGCTCCAGAGTCCCTGCCGTCTTCCCTAAGTTGTTTTAGTTCTATGATTCCAGGAGGCTTCCAAGAATGGAGCTGCCCTCCTTACCACTGTTTTTACCATATGGCGCCAGCACCTGAATCAGTTTTCTGATAGGCATCGACTGCAGCCACACCTTTCCGGTGCCTCTCAATGTAGCCAGAAAAAGGCCTTCTCCACCAAAAAGCATGGATTTTAATCCTCCCGAGCTCTGCACATCAAAGTCAAGCGTATGCTCAAAGGCCACTACGCAGCCGGTATCGATCCGTAGCGTTTCGTTGTTCAGCTGTTTTTCTATCACGGTGCCACCGGCGTGCACAAATGCTTTGCCATCTCCCTGAAGCTTTTGAAGAATGAAGCCCTCGCCGCCAACAAGTCCGGAGCCAATCTTTTTGTTGAAGGTGATCGACACTTTTGTGCCGAGTGCGGCGCACAGAAACCCATCCTTCTGCACAATCAGCTGGTTGCCCTGCTGGGTAGCCAGGTCAATGGGAATAATGGTGCCGGGGTAGGGCGCAGAAAAGGCCACTTTCTTTTTACCGACGCCATGGTTAGTGAAATGGGTCATAAAAACAGACTCGCCGGTAAGTGCCCGGGCACCGGCCGAAAGCAATTTGCCCAGGAAACCCTGGTCGGGCTCTGAGCCGTCTCCCATTTTGGTTTCGAAGATGATGCCGTCTTCCATGTAAAGCATGGCCCCGGCTTCGGCGATGACAGTTTCTCGTGGATCAAGCTCTACTTCAACGGTTTGAATGCTTTCACCAAAAATCTTGTAATCAATTTCGTGTGATCGTATCGCCATGACTAGTCTTCGTCTTTGCTTGTTTTCTTTTTTATTTCTTCGATATCTTCCCTGTCACGTAGTTTCTTGTCATCTACGTTTTTATTGAGAAACTCGTTGATCTTATCAATTTGAAGGTTGGAGGAGATTTCCCCAAACGTATCTATGCTTATTTCGAAGCCACTAAGGTCTTTGGCTACTTTAGGCTTCTTTTTTTCGGTTTCTTTCTTGCTCATGCTTGTGTGCTTTGTCCTCCTAATATAACGATAGCTGAGTCAATTCGTTTAGCAGTTTCTTTGGCGCCAAGTATTTCTATGATGGCCATGAGGTCGGGCCCGCCGCCTTGTCCGGTAATTGACAACCTTAGTGGCTGCATATATTTGCCCATTTTCAACTCTTTGGCAACAAAGAAATTTTCTATCGTGTCATGAGCAGTGGTGGCCGTAACCGAATCTTCAAGTTGGGAAATACGTTTCGATAAGTCGTGAAGAACCGCTGCCACGTCTGGGTTCCACTTCTTTTCAACAACTTGCTGGTCGTAGGCGGTTGGAGCTTCAAAAAAGAACCTGCCCTGTTCCCATAGTTCCTGTGGAAAAGAGACTCTCTCTCTTAGCACTTCACAAATCCTGATTGTGTTTTCTGAGGATGCCTTTAAACCGGCTTTTTCCAGGTCTTTTTCCAAATAAACAGCCAGCTCCTCTGCTGATTTGCTTTTTATATAATGCTGGTTGAACCAGTTGGCCTTGTCGATGTCGAATTTGGCTCCGGCCTTGCTTATGCGCTCAATGGAGAACTCCTGGATAAGTTCTTCCATGCTGAATATTTCCTTTTCGGTGCCAGGGCTCCAGCCCAACAAAGCCAGAAAGTTAATCATTGTTTCCGGCAGGTAGCCTTTTTCCCTAAACCCCTGAGAAAGCTCTCCCGACACCGGGTCTGTCCAGTTGAGTGGAAAAATAGGGAAGCCAGCTTTGTCGGCGTCCCTCTTGCTCAGTTTGCCGTTGCCGTCTGGTTTCAGAAGCAGAGGCAGGTGAGCAAACTGCGGCATGGTGTCTTCCCACCCAAAGTACCTGTACATCAGCACATGTAGGGGTGCCGAGGGCAGCCATTCTTCGCCTCTGATTACATGAGTAATCTTCATGAGGTGATCGTCGACGATATTGGCCAGGTGGTAGGTAGGCATGCCGTCCGACTTCAGCAATATTTTATCATCCAGCACAGACGAATGCACAACAACCCAACCTCTTATGAGGTCATGAAACCGAATGTCTTCTTTGCGAGGCACCATCAAACGAACTACATACGGATCTCCATTGGCAAGCCTCGCCTTCACCTCAGCTTCCGGTAGGGTGAGGGAGTTCTGCATCGTGTTGCGGGTCACGGCGTTGTACTGCTGATTGGCTACCTTGGCAGCTTTCAGCTTCTCCCGCATAGCGTCAAGTTCCTCCGAGGTGTCGAAGGCATAGTAGGCCTTTCCTTCGTCGATTAGCTGCTGGGCATACTGCGCATAGATATCTTTCCTTTCAGATTGCCTGTAGGGGGCGTGAGGGCCTCCGGTTAATGGGCCTTCGTCTATCTCTATACCCACCCACTTTAGTGATTCCAAAATATATGCTTCGGCACCTGGCACAAACCTAGACTGGTCGGTGTCTTCTATGCGCAAAAGCATGGTGCCGTTGCTCTTTCTGGCGAAGAGGTAGTTATAAAGAGCGGTTCTTACACCTCCAATGTGAAGGGCTCCTGTGGGGCTTGGAGCAAAACGAACCCTGACTTCTGAATTGTTCATGTTAACTTATCAAGTACTCGGTGTAGTGCTTTTTGTGTTTGTTTCAAATGGACGTCAAAGTTAGCCAATGCTATCAGATAATTGGCAATGCATCCTGCCAAAGAAAGGCAACCGTAGAGGTAATTTTTAGCTGGCCCCAGGAAAATAAGCGTAAGCAGAAAAGTCAATAGACACCAGAAAACAAGGAAGAATCTGGTGCTGGGAAAAAGGCGATACTTTACCTGAATCAGTGAGCCTGTCGAAGTCTGATCGACAACACCCTCCGCCAGTGGAATGAAATTTTGAGGCTTGGCTACGTTAACGGAAACCCGGAATGAGTCTTGGCAGACAAGGCCCGTAAATGCAAAGTCTTTTCCGGCGCTTGCCTCGGATTTAGTCTCCGTTTTTAAAAGAGCGATGATGTTGGCGGCTTTGGCCGATGAAACAATAGTCTCTCTTTCAAAAGGGACTAACCTCATGCATCAATACCCGCAATAAGGGATATCTCAACCAGGGCGTCTTTGGGCAACCTCGCCACTTCAACGGTTTCACGTGCCGGGGGCTCACTCTTGAAATAGCCTCCATAAATCTCATTGACCACGGGAAAGTCGTTCATGTCTTTGATAAAGATGGAACACTTTAGCACCTCTGCAAAGGAAAGACCCTCTTCCAAAAGGATAGCTTTAAGGTTTTCCATGACCAATTTGGTTTGCGACTTAATATCACCCGACTCAAACTGACCCGTAGCAGGGTTGATAGCCACTTGACCTGATACCAGCACAAGGTTGCCGTATCTTACAGCCTGGCTGTAAGGCCCGATAGGGGCAGGAGCATTTTTAGTGTATACTATTTTCTTCATGCTTATTCAACAGTTACTGACTTGGCAAGGTTTCGTGGCTGATCTACATTACATCCTCTCATCACCGCAATGTGATACGAAAGCAATTGAAGAGGAATAACCGACACCAATGGCATAAGTGCTTCGGAAGTGTGGGGAACCTCAATCACAAAGTCTGCTATTTGGTTGATGGTTTCTTCTCCTTCGGTAACAATAGCAATTACTTTTCCTTTTCGTGCCTTCACTTCTTGAATGTTGGACACTACTTTTTCGTAGGAAGAATCCCTGGTGGCAATAAACACCACGGGCATTTCCTCGTCAATCAAGGCAATAGGGCCATGCTTCATCTCCGCTGCAGGATACCCTTCCGCATGAATGTAGGAGATTTCCTTCAATTTGAGCGCCCCTTCAAGCGCCACGGGGAAATTGTAGCCCCGGCCCAAATAAATGAAGTTTCTGGCATCTTTGAAACGTGCCGATATTTCTTTGATTTGATCGTTAACGTCCAGCGCTTTTTTTATTTTCGCAGGTATGCTTTCAAGCTCCACGAGTAACTCGTGGTATTTGCTCTCCGTAATGGTTCCTTTGCGATGAGCTATCCGCAACGCCATCATGATAAGAACCGTCAGCTGAGCAGTGAAGGCTTTGGTACTTGCAACACCTATCTCAGGGCCAGCGTGCAAATAGGCTCCTTCGTGCGTTATTCTCGAAATGGAAGACCCTACGGCGTTAACCACTCCAAGAATAATGGCTCCTTTGGATTTGGCCAATTCAAGGGCGGCTAGTGTATCGGCTGTTTCACCAGACTGCGAGATAGCAATCACAATATCCCCTTCGTTAATGATCGGGTTCCTGTAACGGAATTCTGACGCATACTCAACCTCTACCGGGATGCGGCAAAAATCTTCAATAATGTATTCAGCAACGAGCCCTGCGTGCCACGAAGTGCCGCAAGCCACAATCACTATTCTTTGGGCATTAGTGAGTGCATTAGCATACTCATGAATACCTCCCAGCACCAGTTTGCCTTCGTTGGCCTTTAAACGGCCCCTCATACAGTCGGCGATGCTGTTGGGCTGTTCAAATATCTCCTTAAGCATGAAATGCTCATATCCACCTTTTTCGATGGCCTCAAGATTGAGGTCAAGCTCATGCACCTGAGGAGTTTGTTCTACATCCTCAAGACTCTTTATTGTCATTTGATTGCCACTGATGACAGCCATTTCTTCGTCCTTCAAATACACCACCTTCTTGGTGTATTCTACGATCGGTGTTGCATCAGAGGCAAGGAAGAAAGAGCCATCATCCTCTTTAATACCAATAACAAGGGGGCTGCCCTTTCTGGCCGCAATAAGTGTGTCGGGGTTGTCTTTGGCGATTACTACAATAGCGTAGGCACCTACCACTCTGGTCAGAGCAAGCCTTACGCCTTCCTCGAGAGAGCAATCTTCAGACGTAATAATATAGTCGATAAAAGACGCCAGCACTTCTGTGTCAGTCTGGCTCTCAAATGTGTATCCCTTTTTTTGAAGCTCTGTTTTTATTGCTGCGTAATTTTCAATAATGCCGTTGTGCACTAGTGAAAGTCTGCCATTGTGCGACCTGTGGGGGTGGGCATTGATATCACTGGGCTCACCATGAGTGGCCCAGCGAGTGTGGCCGATGCCAACGCCAGATTTGGGGCTTTTACCGTCAATGAGGTTTTCAAGCTCTTTGACCTTGCCTTGTTTCTTGTATATCTTGATATCAGAGACGGAATTGTCGTATAAGGCAACTCCTGCACTGTCGTAACCTCTGTATTCAAGTCTTTTAAGGCCCTTAATGAGAATTGGCAATGCTTGCTCTTTTCCCTTGTAGGCAACTATTCCACACATAGCTTATTGTAATCTCGTATAATAAATTTTTAGCTGGATGCTGTCTTTGGGCACAACGAATCTGCTCAAGCTCGTTACATCATTGCCTCCAGGATAAATGATCAGGTCGTTGGTATTAAATATGCTGTCACGTAACCCCTGAAAGAAAAAAGTCGGCGTTCCGCTGTACGACCTTGAGGCTGAGTCGTATAATGGGAGCAGGGCACGAGGCGAACTGGGATTGCCGTAGCTGACATCGGTCAGGACAACATGATTGGCGATTCTGGAAGCCAGTCCAATATTTGCCCCAATTATTTTATTCGTACTATCAGCAAATATATACATAAAGCTATTTGGTGGCATGATTCGATAGTCTACCGAAGTCAATTCATCAATAGCACCGAGCCTTATCTCAGCACGGTTGACGATAATATTTCCCAAAGAATCCACAAACTTTCTGAACGGTCTGAGAGAAAGCTTCGTGTAAATGCCTGTTCCTCCCTGAAGATACATATCGCCTGAAGGAGGAATAAACTCATCACTTCTCTTTACGAGTGTCTCCAGTTCGGTGCCAGTCCTGTCCGCAATTATGCCGTTGTATCTTGTGGCGTTAAAGTTCAGTGTATAAACCAATGAATCTGCGCCGTCAGGCACGTGGTAATGAACATTCACTTTGGAGTTCTCGGGATGGAATCCAAAAATAAGGGTATTGTCTTTCCCTGGAATCAGGGCGAATCCCTTTATCTGATTTTCCAGTTCAGAAGCTGATGTTCCATCTCTAACGATACTAAAGAAGTTACTGGCCCATGCGGGAGTTGCCTTTATCCTTATTACTGTGTCTCTTGATGGAGAGTAAAAGAATTTTTTGGAGGCAGCCGGCGTACGTGACAAGTACTCGGTTGAATCATCCGAATAATAGCTAACCCCGGAATACAGCGTGTCGGATAGCTGGTAAACATTAATGGTTTGAAAAACACTGGTATATTCTCCATACAGGTAGCTCAATTCAAAATCAAACATGATAGAGTCAACTACGCCCTTGTCGTTGATGGCAACAAGCTCGCCGTTTCTCGTTACCTGAGAAAAAGACTTGGCGGTAATGTCTCCAAAGAATGGGTCTTTAAACCTCCCAACAAGTAACCTTGAGTCGTTGGTGGTATTTAGACTATCAAAAAGAATAACAGAAGATGGAAGAGTAAATACCTCTTCGTAAACACCTACATTATTTTCGTTTGGATTAAGCTCCAACCCTACTTCACTTGGGCTTTCACACCCAAAAAGCATTAGGGCTGCTCCAAAGAGCAACCCTGATGCAGTCCTACCCTGCAAGTTCATTATATAGATTGTAGTGTCTGTCTAAAAAGTTCTCGTCATTTTCGATAACGTTGAATTTCTTTTCTTTGGATAATTCGTTGGTTAAATTATTCAGGCTCTCACTTTCTTCTTCTTCTGCTCTGATAACAGCGTCCGAGTATTCGATACCCATCTTAATAAAACCTTCGTAATCTGCTGACTTAAGCGGATTCAACATACTGTCCTCGATATCAATCATTTTCACCTTTTCAAGCAGGTTATCACCAAACTTGAAAGAGAAAGCGTTATCGTATATCGTCAAGACACACTTAGCCGTCTGAAAGATGGGATCGTTCTTGTAAGTAGTTTTTACATACAACGGAATCAGGCTTGTCATCCAGTCGTTGCAGTGGATAATGTCTGGCGCCCAACCCAATTTCTTAACGGTTTCGAGCACACCCTTGCAGAAGAAAATAGCTCTTTCATCATTATCGCTATAGAATTTATCTTCTTTATCGTGAAACACAGACTTTCTGTGGAAGTAATCTTCATTATCGATGAAGTATACCTGTAATTTAGCGTTAGGGATAGAAGCAACCTTAATAACAAGAGGCTTTTCCTCATCTCCCACGGCAATGTTAATGCCGGACAATCTTACTACTTCATGCAGTCTGTTTTTTCGCTCGTTGATCAACCCAAAACGTGGAACAAGAATTCTGATCTCCATGCCTCTTTCCTGCATCGCCTGCGGCAGTCTTCTTACGAATTCTGCTACCTGAGTTGTCTGGAGAAAGGGATTGATTTCGCTGGCTACGTATAGAATGCGAAGTTTTGCCATAAGAGTATTGATTTATATTTGACGGAACAAAACGAGGCACAAAAGTACAAAAAAATAACGTGCTTTCCATACATATTCCCTTTTATAACTTAGTTTTGCTGCCCTTTAGCTCACTCATAATCAGTGCTGTGGAGATAGTAACGTCCCCCTTAGAATGTCGAAAAAAGATACTTTCTCTAACCTTGGAGGGGAAAAATATAGGGTTTGTTCCGACCATGGGGGCACTGCATCAGGGACATCTGGAATTGGTCCGGCAGGCAAGGTCGTTTTGCGATTTTGTGGTGGTTAGCATCTTTGTAAACCGGACACAGTTCAACAGCAAGGAGGACTTCGAGAAATACCCGAAGACCTTCGATAACGACGTTGCGAAATTGAGACTGTCAGGCTGCGATATCGTTTTTGCTCCCACAGATAGTGATATGTACCCTGGCACTCCTGAAGTGAAAATAACTTTCCCTCGCTTCCAAAAATCTATGGAGGGGCACTACCGCCCGGGTCATTTTGAGGGGGTCGCTCTTATCGTTTCGAAGCTGCTGCATGCGGTGCCTGCCCAAAAGGCTTTTTTCGGCAGAAAGGATTGGCAACAGGTGCTTATTATCAAACAGCTGGTCAAAGATCTTCACTTCGACACAGAAATTATTTCGGTGCCAACAGTGAGAGAGCCAGATGGATTGGCTATGTCTTCCCGGAATCAACGTTTGAGCGAGACGGAACGATCATTGGCTGTGATTTTCAGTAAAAGCCTGTATATGGCAAAGGAAAAACTTCTGGGGGGAGATAGTATTGAGGAAACGGTTTCTTCAGTCAGACAAGCATTTGATCGCATGCCGGAGGTAAGACTGGAATACTTTGAAATAGGGAATCGTGAAACTTTAGAGCCTGTACAAACTGTTGAAAGCAATACGCCCGTTTCGCTATTCATCGCAGGGTATGTGGGCGACGTTCGATTGATTGATAATATCTTCCTTCAGGAAGAAACTGAATAAGAAAATGCAGATTGAAATTCTTAAGTCAAAAATTCACCGAGTTCGAATTACTCAGGCAGAGCTTCACTATGTGGGCAGTATCACCATCGATGAGGACCTGATGAAGGCAGCCAACCTTATTGAGAATGAGAAAGTGCAGATCGTCAATATTAACAATGGTGAACGGCTTGAAACCTATGTCATTAAAGGGAAAGCCGGAAGTGGGGAGATTTGCCTCAATGGCCCCGCAGCCCGAAAGGCACAGGTAGGCGACATCGTAATAATCATTTCCTACTGTCACATGGATTTTGAGGAGGCAAAAACCTTTAAGCCCACACTCATCTTCCCTACCGACAATAACAAACTAATCAGTTGAGAAAAACCATCACCAGTGTTGCCCGATACGTTTTAACCCTTGCCCTTGCCTTCGCCCTCCTTTGGTGGCTTTTTAAGGATATTGACCTGGATGACTTCATGGCACGGCTTAGCAAAGTAGAATATGGCTGGGTGTACCTGTCTATTGGTATATCGTTTTTTGGTTATTGGATAAGGGCCTACAGATGGAACTTGCTGTTTAAATCCCTTGATGTATCGGTTAGTACATTCAGGCTGTTTTTGGCTGTCATGGTAGGCTATATGGCCAACATGGCCTTTCCCAGGATGGGGGAGGTTAGCCGGTGTGCTATCCTCAGACGAACAGACAACATCCCGATGTCTACCTCCATTGGCACAGTGGTTACAGAGAGGGGAGTTGATCTAATCTCTCTCTTATCGGTGCTGGCCGGGGCTATGCTTGTCGAGTTCGGGAAAATTTCATCTCTGTTAGGCGACATGATGGGCCGCCTTTGGTCCGGGCTTTCGGTGAGTCAGCTAACCATCACCATTGGAGTTATTGCTGCTGCGATTGTTCTCATCTACTTGCTGATCAAAAGGTTTCAAAAAATGCCGGCCTTCGCAAAGCTCAAGGAATTCCTCGTCAACCTGGGTCATGGTATCGGCAGCATAACTAAACTCAAGTCTCCTGCTCTTTTTATTCTCAGTACCGTGGCCATGTGGTTGAGTTACTTTTTCATGTCTTATGTAATCGTCTTTTCTATGGAGGAGACTGCCTGGCTTGACTTAAAGGCAGGTCTTGTGCTATTGGCCATGGGCGGAATTGGCATGGCTATGCCAGTTCAGGGTGGAATTGGCACATATCATGCCTTTGTGGCAGGAATTTTACTGTGGTATGGCATCGGAGAGCAAACAGGCGTATTTTTTGCTACACTGCTTCATACGTCTCAGGTTGTAACCATCCTCGTGTTGGGAGGGGTATCGATTCTTGTGGCAGTGCTATTACCAGTAAAGAACCAAATTGAAAACAGCGTCGAAAATCCAGGATCGGAAGGCGGCCAGTAGCCAGGTTGCTAGTTGGCATGCCGAAGGGCTTTCAGTGGTGTTTACCAATGGATGCTTCGACATTCTGCACCTGGGCCATGTCGATTATCTTGAAAGGGCGAAAGAACTGGGTGACAAGCTGGTAGTGGCGCTGAATACTGATGCTTCGGTTCAGCGACTGAAAGGGCCCGAAAGGCCTATCGTGAATGAGGCATCCAGGGCCAGGGTAATGGCCGCTCTCGGGTTCGTTGATCTGGTGGTTTTTTTTGACGAGGAAACGCCGAAAGAGCTGATCGAAGCCCTTCAACCAAATATTTTAGTGAAAGGCGGTGACTACACTGTTGAAACTATTGTGGGTGCCGATTTTGTTTTGAAACACGGTGGAAAAGTTATTCCGCTCCCATTGATAGATGGGTATTCTACTACTACATTTGTGAATAAAATTAAGCTAAACGATAAAAACTTATGATGCTTCTTCTGATTGGTGTTGTTTTTATGATCATCAGCTGGTCGGTGAGTAACAAGCTGAAAAATAAATTTAAAAAGTACTCCCAGGTTGGGCTAGCCTCTAACCTTAGTGGCCGTGAAATTGCCGAAAAAATGCTGGCAGATCATGGTATATATGATGTGAAAGTTGTTTCGGTTGAAGGTCAGTTGACGGATCATTACAATCCGGCCAATAAAACCGTCAACCTGAGTCCAGAGGTATACCACGGCAGGTCTGCCGCTGCGGCTGCCGTAGCTGCCCACGAATGTGGCCATGCAGTGCAACACGCTACGGCCTATAGCTTCCTTGAGTTCAGATCGGCCATGGTGCCAGTGCAGAACGTTACTGCCAGGGTAATGAACATTATGTTCATGGCGATGTTGTTCGGAGCCTTTTTCATGAAGGGATTTGCTGAAACAGGTCTGCTGATAATTATTGGTTGCTATTTTGTATTTACCCTTTTTGCTTTCGTTACATTGCCTGTTGAGTTTGACGCAAGTAGCAGAGCCCTGGCGTGGATTGACCGGAAAGGCATAGTAACCTCGAAGGAACATGAAATGGCCAAAGATGCTTTGAAATGGGCTGCAATGACTTATGTGGTGGCTGCATTGTCGGCACTGGTTACGCTGTTTTACTTTATTCTTTCCTACCTGGGCATGAGCAGAGACTAACAAAATATTTTAAAGAAATGATGGGGACTTGGGCGTGGCTCAAGTCCTTTTTTGTTTATTTTTAGCTCATTCAATAACCCGCACATAACTTATGATGAAATTTGACTTGACTGAAGAGCAGCTGGCAGTAAGAGATGCCGCAAGAGATTTTGCACAGAATGAATTGCTTCCCGGGGTAATTGAGAGGGATGAGCATCAAAAATTTCCGGCTGAGCAGGTCAAAATGATGGGGGAGCTGGGGTTCATGGGCATGATGGTGGATCCAAAGTATGGCGGGAGCGGTATGGACACTGTGTCCTATGTGCTGGCCATGGAGGAGATATCGAAAGTGGATGCTTCAGCCTCCGTTTGCATGTCGGTGAACAATTCACTTGTGTGCTGGGGCCTCGAAAAATACGGGAGCGAGGAGCAGAAGCAGAAATACCTTACAAGATTAGCCAAGGGTGAGATCATCGGGGCATTTTGCCTGTCAGAGCCGGAAGCTGGTTCCGATGCCACCTCGCAACGAACCACTGCTGAGGACAAGGGCGACTACTACCTGCTTAACGGAACAAAGAACTGGATCACGAATGGAAACAGTGCATCTGTATACATTGTGATGGCGCAAACCGATGCTTCCAAGGCCCACAAAGGAATCAATGCGTTGATAGTGGAAAAGGGCATGGATGGCTTTGTTGTTGGGAAAAAGGAAAATAAGCTGGGCATCAGAGGATCCGATACCCATTCGCTGATGTTTCAGGATGTGAAGGTGCCAAAGGCAAATAGGATAGGCGACGATGGATTTGGCTTTTCATTTGCCATGAGCACGCTTAACGGCGGTAGAATTGGCATAGCTTCCCAGGCGCTCGGAATTGCCTCCGGGGCGATGGAGCTGTCAATTGCCTATGCGAAAGAACGCAAAGCTTTTGGGAAAAGCATCGCTGAGCACCAGGCCATTCAGTTCAAACTTGCTGACATGGCTACTGAAATTGAAGCTGCCAGGTTGCTTTGTCTCAGGGCGGCGCAATTAAAAGATCAGAAGGCAGATTTTAGTCAGGCAAGTGCGATGGCCAAACTTTTTGCATCCGATGTAGCTATGAAGACGACGGTGGAAGCAGTGCAGATTCATGGCGGTTACGGTTACGTGAAAGAGTACCATGTGGAGCGGCTTATGAGGGACGCAAAAATCACGCAGATTTACGAAGGGACGTCAGAAATTCAGAAAATTGTAATTTCCAGAGGGTTGCTCAAAAAATGAGTTCCTTTTTAATTCATATTTGAGCTAGGTATTTTGTTATTAAATCATATTTGTATTAGTTTTATACAAATTCATTGTTAATTTTTTCTATTGCCACCCGCTCTCGCAAATTGTAAGATTCATGGAAGAGTATAATAAAATTATTGAATCTCTTAGTATCAGATTTATTAAGGCACGCCACACCAATGTAATTCAATCTGTTACAGTAGAGAATTTTTATGACGTTGAAAACACCATTTTTTTGGTTCACAAGGGGGTTTTGAAGTTTGGTAAGGACAAAGAAGAGGTGAATGCCGGCGAGGTGCTTTTCGTGCCGGGCGGTAAAATGGCGTCTATTACTTATGGCTCAGGAAAGGCCATCAGCTTGTCTAATGACGACTTTTTGAACAACAAAGAGAAGTACCTGGAGAGCGTGAAGGGTTATAGCCAGGAGGAAGAAACGAGAGATAATTTTAGCTACATCACTTTCGAAGCAAAAGTATTTGACACAGTCAACTTTTTTGCTTCACTTGACATACCGCCGTTTGTGATGAAAGACCCTATGATGGGTGCTTTGATCCAGGACATTGTTGTTGAGCACTTTTCCGGAAAGCTGGGCAGGGATAGAATTGTGAAGCTTGAAACGGATAGATTGGTGGTGCAGGCCATCAGATATATCATTCAACACAACCTGTATGTGGAGCAGCTGGCTACCAATAGCAATTACTTCAAGGATCCTCGCCTGATAGATATCTTTGCCTATATCAAGGATAATCTGGGTGACGACCTTTCCAATAAGATTTTGGCCAATGTTGCCAATGTTTCGGAGGATTATGTGGGGCAGTACTTCAAAATGCTGACCGGCATTAACCCGCAGGACTACATCGAGTACCAGCGAATGGAAAAGGCAGTTAACCTTTTGCGAACCTCAAAGAAAAGCATTAGAGAAATAGGTAAGGATGTGGGATATAAAGACACGGCGTATTTTTGCCGTCGTTTCAAAATGATGTTTGGAATCCCTGCAGGTAAAATGCGAAGGAGAGAGTCTTTAATTAATGTTTAAAGGCTTTTGATTGAGGTGATGAATTCTTTCCGATACTTCAATCAATAGATTTGGGTTTTCCTCCACACTGTTGCCCAGAATAAGCATGTCGGCTCCAGCCTGAAGGGCCTGTATGGCCAAATGAACCGAGCTGATTCCCCCACCGACGATTAAAGGCACATTAATATTTTTCTTGACGGCAGTAATTACTTTGGGTGGAATAGGTGCCTCTGCCCCGCTGCCAGCGTCCATATAAATTATTTGTAAACCGAGCATTTCGCCGGCCATTGCTGTAGAAACAGCGATGCTTACCTTGTCCGTGGGAATGGGCGTGGTGTTGCTGATGTAGCTCGCAGCCGTAGCATGGCCGCTGTTCACCAGCATATACCCCACTGGTATTACTTCAAGGTGTGTTCTTTTTAAAATGGGTGCAGCTATCACATGCTGGCCTATCAGATACTCCGGGTTCCTTCCTGAGATCAAAGAAAGAAAAAGAATGGCGTCGGCATTGGAGTCTATTTGATAGTAGTTGCCTGGAAAAATGATCACCGGAATGCTGGAATTCGCTTTGATGAGCTGGATGATCTGGCTAAAATTATTCTTGGTCATCAGGCTGCCACCCACAAGAATATAGTCAACCTTATTTTCTACACACATGTTAATCACCCTGAGGCAAGCGCTGTTGTCCGACACCTTGTCAGGGTCAATTAATATGCCCAGGGAACGTTTACCTTCGTTGCTCTTCTGTGTCAGTTGACTCAGTAGGTGGTTCATTCGTCAGTATTCTTTTTTGAATATAATTTAAGCCAAATTGAAGTAAAACTCCCCAAAGAGCCGCCATGCTTTTATTGAGTGTCAATTTTAAAAATGATTTTGGCGGTTTTTCAACTAGTTCTACAGGCTGGTCAGGGCTTTTTTTTTAAGATTCTCTGTTCTGGAAGAGGATGTGATAAGTCTGGCTACCTGGTAGCCTGCAAAAAGGACGCCGCCAATAATCAGCCCGGTTTTCAGTGCCCGGGATACATTTTGCTCAACAGAGTCGGTTCCGGTTTGGAGTTTCTTTTTTGCCTTTCGCTCCATCTCCTCAAGTTGTTCCTTCCGTTTGGTAATTGCCGCTTTACTCATCTTCTTCAATTGATTTTTCTGTGAGGGCCTCCTTCTCTTTCATCGCTTTGGTGATCTGATTTTCAACAGCGTCCTTCAATTTGCCGGATTGGAGCAGATACACGAAAAAAAGCAACGCAAGAAGATAGAAGCACGTAACTGCGCCATACCCAAGGTAGGCACTGCTCCAAAGATAGTTTAAAAAAGTGCTCAGCGTAATACTTCCAAAAAACAGGAAGAACATAAACACCGTGAGAATCAGAAACAGAGCTATCAGCTGAGCGAGAATTCCGGAGAGCTCTTCGATCATATTGAGTTTGACAAGCTCTATTTTTATCCGCACATATTCAGTGACGGAATCTATCAATTCATCTATTTTCAAAAACTTTGACAAAAATACCTCCTTTGGACTAAGTGTTCAAGGTATGAAACTTTGATCAAACGGTTAAGGTTCCTCGATAGGCTTTTTGTCTATTAGCTCCACGGGAGGAGAAGCTGTTTGTGTAAACGATCTATGCGCCAGAATGAGGCTGTAGGGAATAATGAAGAATGTGAGCAGTATGTAGGCAAATCCCACGATGCGATACCTCAGCGTAAATTTTCCAAGGAGCTCAGCCATTTTAACAGGAATCCTTCGGATGACAGGGAAGGGCAGGAATATCAGGACACCGATTAAGTTGAACAACAGGTGGGCAATTGCCACGGCAATGGCTTCTTCCGACTTGAACAGCGCTGCAATAATGGCAGTAATGGTTGTGCCAACATTGGCGCCCAGGATGAAGTTGAAGGCTTTTTGTACGGAGATTTTGCGGGTAGCCGCCAAAGGAACAATAAGAGAAGTGGTGATAGAACTTGACTGAATACCTGCCGTGAGAAGAGTTCCCCAGCCAAAGGCCTTAAGGGGGTTGTTAAAAACAATATTTTCAAAATTCACCTTTGACTGACCAATAAGTCTCTTGTAGATGATATTCGACAGCAGCTTGATGCAGCCTATCAGCACCAAAAATGAAAGAGTGAGAAGAATAATGGGCTGCGATATCCAAAGACTTACCCAGTGGCTAATGGGGTCAAACAGCAACGTGTTGATATTAAATATTGGGCCGCTCTTCGAAAACAAATCGCCAGCGCTCAGAGAGGAGGCTATTTCACGGGAGAGGCGGGAAAGTAGGTGGTATTTGAGCTCTAGTGGAAAAAGAATGATGGTGGTAAGGATGTTGAAAATATCGTGCACTGCCCCAGCGGCAATGGCTTTCCTGAACTCATTTCTTTTTGTGATATAACCAAGCGATACAATTGACGACGTAATAGTAGTGCCAATATTGGCCCCCATGATAATGGGAACGGCATCCTCAAATGAGATTGAGCCAACAGCTACGGCCGCCACAATCATGGTGGTGCTTGACGAACTGCTTTGTATAAGCGCCGTGATCAGAAGGCCGATAAACAGGCCAACGAAGGGGTCAGAAGTGGCGGCCAGGATGGATTGGGCGGCAGTTTCAGTAAGCTGGTTGAAGGCCTGCCCCATCATATTGATGGACAGGAGAAAGATGAAAACGGTGATGAGGACGTACCCGATATTACGGTACAGGTTTTTCGCAGAAGTCTGCTTTCCCTCGTCTATGTTTAAAACTTTCTTGACGGTCATCCAATTGAAGAGTTGTTGCCAGAAGAAGCAAGCCGCAAAGTTATCAAAAACTAATTGTTCAATCAGTTAGCGATATGAAACTATTGTTAATTCACCTTTTGCCAAAATAGCCAAACCGAGGCTGTAAGGGAATTTGCGAATGACCGGATTCGCCTATATTTTATTGAAAACAGTAAATGTCTGGGTGGAGATATTAGCTGTCATTCAAAATAGGTCGGTTTCAACCATTTTGTCAGTGACTTTGCTCCCCACTTGAGCAAGGGAGCTTTAGCATCAATCTTTGTTATGTTAAGAAAATGTTATTAATATTTCTAAATTGTTAACTAAACGACTGTTTGTTAATATATAGTTATCAATTTCTTAACATTGCAGCTCTTCCTTATTGAAAGCAACTGACCTAAGATTCATGCAGAGAGTGACCAACATTGTGTTAGCCTTCTTATTAGCCTTCTCGTTCATTTTATCAGATACTGCCAAAGCACAGAACATCACCGAAAGCAAATTCGGAAGTGGAATTTCAGTAGTTGCCAGAGACTCTTCATTTTCGATGAAGTTTAGCACGAGGTTTCAGACCTTGTATGAGGGAGTACATGACCTGGAGGCAGATAAATACAGAGACAATTTATTGATAAGAAGAGCAAGGTTGAAGTTTGATGGGTTTGTTCATAACCCAAAAATTCAATATAAGATTGAGCTTGGCCTGAGTGGTAGCGACATTGGAAATAAGGACGTTGTATCTGAATCAAATTATGCGCCGTTGCAGATTCTCGATGCCCTGGTAAGATACAACTTCTATGGTAACTGGAGCTTGTGGTTTGGGCAAACAAAGCTTCCTGGCAACATAGAGAGGGTGATTTCTTCGCAAGCACTTCAGTTTGTTGACAGGAGTTTTCTCAATTCACGCTACAACCTAGATAGGGATAGAGGTGTGCAGCTACACTACAGTGGTAAGCTTATTAACCTGAAAGGTGCCGTCAGCATTGGGGAGGGTAGGAATATTTCCGAAGACAATGCGGGGGGGTATGACTATACGTTGAGGGCGGAGTGGTTTCCGTTCGGGCAGTTCAATAAAAAGGGAGACTATATTGGAAGCGATTTGAGCAGAGAGTCAATACCTAGGCTAATGCTTGGTGTCTCCTACGATTTGAACGACCATACTAACAGGGAAAGAGGTCAGTTGGGTAAAGTTTTAGGCGATACACGGACATTGGAGGCTGTGTTTGCTGATTTGCATTTCAAGTACCGTGGGTGGTCGTTGATGTCGGAATACGTTGTTAAACGAGCACCTGAAGGAGCTGTGGTTATGGATGGGGCATTTTATACTGGCACCGGCTTTAATGTTCAAACGGGATATTTACTCGAAAATAACTTCGAACTGGCGCTTAGATTTACAGAAGTGTTGCCAGCAAAGGAAACGATGAGAGCTGACGTTCATCAATACACTCTCGGCGTCTCAAAATATATTGTTGGCCATTCTCTTAAAATACAGTCGGACTTGACAAGGATAGAAATTGAAGGAGAGGATGGTTCAATAATGTACCGTGCGCAGGTTGAGGTCTCCTTTTAGCCTGATAGCTTTCATCGTCAATGGCTTTCAAGATTCAAAAGGATTTGCAAATATCATAAAATAAAAGCCTTAACACTTTCTTAACAGTGGTAACAAAAACTATATTTAGCTTTGCCGGAACTTTCAAATTAAGCATACACCTGCGATGTCGTCCAAACCGTCTGATAGTATCACTACACAAAAGCTAGGCAAAGGAGCTTTTAAGCTGTTTAGTGTGTCAAAAAAGGAGAGAAACTATCTTTATTTTTTGCTAGCCATTACGTTTGTCTGCGGCATGGTGTATCCCTATCAGGAGGTGGCTATGTGGGTTGCTTTTGCTTTGGCTGGCTATTCAGCTATTGCTAACGATAGTATTCAAACCATTGGCACTTTTATTTCTTCAAATTCCCATAGGAAGTGGTATCATCTGTGGCTTTTCATGGGACTGATTTTCCTTGTTACCGTTACTTATAGCTGGATTACCTATGGGGGCGACGTATCCTATCAGCGGTTGAACACAAAAGGCCTTGAGGTAGCACCTACATCCTTTAGCTTTCTTCAGGTTGCCGCTCCGGTAATCCTGCTGGTTCTTACAAGGCTTCGCATGCCAGTGTCTACTTCGATTCTGCTATTGAGCGCCTTTTCAACTAAAGCCAGCTCCATCGGAGGTATATTGTCTAAAAGCCTTGTTGGTTATGCCCTGGCTTTCGTCATTGCTATTATTGTATGGACGCTAACGGCACAGCTATTTGATAAATATGCCAAGAAAAAGCCAGCTCACTGGTGGGCACCGCTACAATGGCTTACCAGCGGAGCGCTGTGGTCCGTCTGGATCATGCAGGATGCTGCAAACATTGCGGTTGTCTTGCCAAGGGCGTTGAACACGGTAGAGTTTGTTGCATTTGCGTCATTTATATTTCTTGGGCTAGGCGTGTTGTTTTACCTCAAAGGGGACAAAATACAGTCGATCGTGGAAGAAAAGGCTGACATTACTGATGTGAGAGCCGCCACTATAGTCGATCTGGTTTATGCGTGCTTGCTCTACTACCTGAAGGTTGTCAATACGATTCCAATAAGTACGACATGGGTATTCATCGGACTTTTAGGGGGTCGTGAGTTGGCGATCAACTACATGAAGAAAAGCAAGTCAAGCCGCAGAAAGGGAATAAGAAAGAGCTTGAAGCTAATAGGTAAAGATGCCCTTTATGCGGGTATTGGCCTGGTGATTTCGATCCTCCTCGCTTTGTCAATCAACGACGACATGAGGAAGGAGTTTTTTGACCTGATTGGCTGGTAACTTTAAACAGCCAGCTCTTTCAAAGCCAGCCAGGTCATAAGCCCCACACCAAGCTCTAGAGCACTTTCATCTATATCGAACGTGGGCGTGTGGACGCCGGAAGTGATGCCCTCAGCTTCATTTCTGGTGCCAAGCCGATAGAAACATGAATCGACGTGGTGGGAGTAGAAGGCAAAATCTTCTGCAGCCATCCAGATATCCAGGTCCACAACTTTGTCTTTTCCCAAAAATTCTTCGGCCCATGATTTAGAGCGGTTGGTTAGGTGCTCATCATTCGCAAGAAACGGGTAACCTTTCATGATATTAAAGTCGCAGGTGGCACCCATTGACTCGGCAATTCCTTCGGCCATCTTTTTCATCTTCGCATGGGCTTCCATTCTCCATTCCTCGTTGAGCGTTCTGAACGTGCCCTTTAGTTTGACCTCAGATGGAATAACATTGGTAGCCCCTTTGCCCTCAATATCGCCAAAAGAAAGTACCGAGGGTATCTTTGGGCTGGCCATTCTACTGACCACTTGCTGCAATGCTGTGATTATGTAAGCTGTTACTACAATAGGGTCTACCAAAGTTTCAGGCATGGCTGCATGACCCCCTTGTCCTGTCACTGTCACATATATTTCGTCAGCGCTGGCCATGTACATGCCAGGGCGAAAGCCTACCGTGCCCGCAGGCAACAAGGGCATCACATGCTGACCGAAAAGACTTTTTGGAGAAGGGTTGGTAAGCACGCCCTCCTTGATCATTAAGCTGGCGCCACCCGGTAGTTTCTCTTCTCCCGGCTGAAAAATCAGCTTAACGGTTCCCTCAAATTCACCTTTCAGCTCACAGAGGATTTTGGCAACGCCGAGGAGCGAGGAGGTATGCACATCGTGGCCGCAGGCATGCATAACACCCTCGTTTGTCGACTTATAGGACGCAGCGCTCTGTTCCAGGATCGGCAAAGCGTCAATGTCGGCCCTCAATGCAACAACTTTTTTGTCTGGATTATTTCCTTTGATGATGGCCACAGTGCCAGTAGTAGCCATTTCGTCGAGCCGGTCGATAGGAAGCTTTCGAAGGAATTCTCTGATGTAGCCTGCTGTGTTGTACTCCTCAAAAGACAGTTCAGGATTGGCATGCAGGTGTCTTCGTGCGCCAATAACCTCTTTCGAAAGCTGACCACTGAGCGTTTTGATTCTGTCTTTTAGATCCATTTATTCTACGGGTATTTTTTCAGGAAGGAGGAGTGCGTTGGGGAATACCTCCCGAACCTGCGCATATACCTGATTGGCCTCTAACCTGGAATAAAACTTCCCTATTTTTACCTTAAAGTTGGGCTGGACGTAAACAACCTGGGAGGGAATGTCCAGTCCGATTGAATGAAGCTGTGCCCTTGCATTATTAGCCTGGTCTCTGTTTGGGCCTGAATACACCTGAACCGTAAAGCCGTCAATTACTCTCTTCTGGAGGTTTTTTTCGGCTATAAACATAACGACACTGTCGAGTTCTTGGGTGATGTCGTATTGTGTCTTCAGTGGTTCTGAAGAAGGCGTCAATTTGCTTGTTTCTACAGGTTTAAGTGCGCTTTCGTCAGTGGTTATGACCGGGTGTAAAATAGACAAGTCTTCAGAATAAGAGTCAGTGGTGCCAGAAGAAGGAACCACCTTTTTTGAACACCCATACAGGATAAAAACTCCAAGTGCTAAAGAAACGACTCTATTCATAGCTGGTTAGTCTTCAATATTGATCACAACGCATTTGTTATTATTCACATCCTGTTCCACTGTTTTGTATTTCACCCCTTCTTTCAAAGTTCCATCAGTGTACTGCACAGTCACCCGATCGTTTCTTCCAGCCACTTTTTGCGACTTCATTGGTTCTGGTCGGGTAACGGCAGGCCTAGAGCCAACTGGTTGTCCTTCTTTTCCTTCCAGCAAAGAACGTGATTCTTCCTTACTTTCTTTGTAGTCACTTTTTGTGCGGGTTTGACGAGCTTCTCTTACCTGACTTGGATCCTGGCTTGGTATATCGGCTTTAATAAGGAATGACATAGTTTCCTCATTTACCTTGGCAAGGAATACTTTGAACAATTCGAAGGCTTCAAATTTGTAGATCAAAAGTGGGTCTTTTTGCTCGTATACCGCATTTTGAACAGATTGCTTCAAATCGTCCATCTCACGAAGGTGTTCCTTCCAGGTTTGGTCGATCAGCGCCAGGGTGATCATTTTCTCCATGGCGGCCACCATCTCCTTACCTTCGGTATCCACCGCCTTCTTTAAGTTCACCACAATGCCGAGTTGCTTCTTCCCGTCCGTAAATGGCACGAGAATATCCACCACTGTGGCTCCTTTGTTGTCAAGGGTATGCTTAAGAACCGGAAGCGCTTTTTCTCTGATAGTGTTTTTTCGGGCTGTATAGTGTGCCAACACTTCGTCGTAAAGTCTTGCAGCAAGTGCATCGCTTTTGATACCGGCAAACTCGTCCTGACTGATACGCATATCGAGGCCAAAGGTGCTAAGAACATTCAGTCTAAAGCCATCATAGTCTTGAGAGGCAGTGGCTGATATGGCCAGATCCTCAGACGTATCGTACATCATGTTGAGGATGTCAAGCTGTAGTCTTTCACCGAACAAGGCATTCTTCCTTCTTGTATAGATGACCTCTCTCTGCGAGTTCATTACGTCATCGTACTCCAGGAGGCGCTTACGCATGGCAAAGTTGTTCTCTTCTACCTTCTTCTGCGCTCTTTCAATCGACTTGGTAATCATCGAATGCTGGATTACTTCACCTTCTTCCAATCCCATTCTGTCCATCCACTTGGCAATTCTGTCTGAGCCGAACAAACGCATCAGGTTGTCTTCAAGAGACACAAAAAACTGCGAGGACCCAGGGTCACCTTGTCGGCCTGATCGGCCTCTCAACTGCCTGTCTACCCTTCTTGATTCGTGTCTTTCCGTTCCTACAATAGCTAAACCTCCAGCCTTTTTCGACTCTTCGGTCAGTTTTATGTCCGTACCACGTCCCGCCATGTTGGTGGCAATCGTCACGGTAGAAGGATGGCCTGCTTCAGCCACAATTTCTGCTTCCCGTTGGTGTTGCTTGGCATTCAGTACGTTGTGTTTAATCTTGCGGATATTAAGCATGCGGCTTAGCACCTCCGAAATTTCAACAGAAGTAGTACCCACCAGCACGGGTCTGCCTGCCTCAGTCAGCGCAACAATTTCATCGATAACAGCATTGAATTTCTCACGCATGGTCTTGTAGACCTTGTCTTCCATGTCTTTCCGGACGATCGGCCTGTTGGTCGGAATAACGACCACGTCAAGCTTGTAAATCTCCCAAAGCTCACCAGCTTCGGTTTCGGCAGTACCAGTCATACCTGCCAGCTTGTGGTACATTCTGAAGTAGTTCTGTAGCGTGATGGTCGCATAAGTCTGCGTGGCATCTTCCACCGTCACATTTTCCTTGGCTTCGATTGCCTGGTGAAGACCGTCTGAATAGCGACGACCTTCCATCATGCGGCCGGTTTGCTCATCCACAATCTTTACTTTCCCATCAATCACCACATACTCAGTGTCTTTTTCGAAGAGCGTGTAGGCTTTTAGCAACTGGTTGACGGTGTGGATGCGCTGCGCTTTAATTTGGTAGTCTTTGATAACCGACTCTTTCTTCTTTAGAATATCGATTTCAGCAAGAGAGGTGTCACCCTCAAGCTTGGCAATTTCCATCCCAATGTCAGGCATAATGAAAAAATTGGGATCTTCACCATCGCCGGTAATCATATCGACGCCTTTTTCAGTCAGCTCGATAGAGTTATTTTTTTCCTCAATGGTAAAAAGCAAAGGCTCATCCGCCTCCGGCATCATCCTTTGATTATCAGCCAGGTAGATATTCTCCGTTTTTTGAAGAACATTTCTTATGCCTGTTTCACTGAGGTATTTGATCAAAGGCTTGTATTTGGGAAGCCCTCTGTGAGCCCTGAACAGTGACAAGCCGCCATCTGTCTCGTTGCCCTCAGCAATTTGTTTTTTGGCGTCATTCAAAAACTGTGCACATAGCTTGCGTTGAGATTCAACCAGCTTAAATATTCTAGGCTTCAGTTCGTAAAACTCATGCTCATCTCCCTTAGGTATAGGACCGGAAATGATAAGTGGTGTTCTTGCTTCATCCACAAGAACAGAGTCAACCTCATCCACCATGGCGTAGTGGTGTTCCCGCTGAACCAATTCCTCCGGGCTTCTGGCCATGTTGTCCCGCAGGTAGTCAAAGCCAAATTCGTTGTTGGTGCCGTAGGTAATGTCGGCGAGATAAGCGTTTCTCCTTTCCTGTGAGTTGGGTTGGTGCCGGTCAACACAGTCAACCGTCAGCCCATGAAACTGGAACAAGGGAGCGTTCCACTCTGAGTCACGCTTGGCCAGGTAGTCGTTTACTGTAACAATATGTACGCCTTTGCCTGCAAGGGCGTTCAGGTAGGCAGGCAAAGTAGCCACAAGGGTCTTTCCCTCACCGGTCGTCATTTCGGCAATTTTACCTGAGTGCAGTACAACACCACCAATGAGCTGCACATCGTAGTGCACCATGTTCCACTCTACCTCAGTGCCTGCAGCGAGCCATTTGTTGGACCACTCGGCAGTGTCTCCAGCGATTTTTATGTGGGGCTTGGTAGCCGCCATCTGCTTATCCATGAGAGTGGCCTTCACCACCAGCTTCTTGTTCTCAGCAAGTCGCCTGGAGGTTTCCTTCACTACGGCAAAAGCTTCCGGCAGCAGTTTAAGCAGCGAATCTTCAATTTTCTTATTCTTGTCTTTTTCGAGTTGATCTATTCTTTTGAATACGTCATCTTTCTGGTCAATATCCAAATCCGGTTCGTCGATTATCCTCTGATGCAAATCGTCAATTTCCTTCTGGATAGTGGCATTCCCCTCTTTGATGAACGCTTTGAACTGACTGGTTTTGTCTCTCAACTCATCGTCAGAAATACTCTTAAGTTTCTCAAATTCTTTTTTGATTTGCTCAACAAGCGGAAGGACTTCCTTAATATCTCGCTCTGATTTTGTTCCAAAAAGTTTGGCTACCCCTTTGGTGAATATATTCAACATTTCGTCGTTTTTTAAAACCTTAAAATTAACCGCTTTTTCCTAATCGATACTAATTGCCAAGGTGTTTCTTGACAGATTTACACATCAATGAGGCCTGAGTAAACGGGTGTGGCCGGGCCCTTCAGGAAAATATCACTAAAGCCACCCTCCTTAACCGCAAAACTGACCTCGAGGGTTCCGCCCAGGGTGTGAACTATTACCGGGCTTTTATATCCTTTGAGTGATGCGGCGAGCGAACAAGCTGTGACGCCCGTGCCGCACGACAGCGTTTCGCCTTCTACCCCTCTTTCATAAGTCCTCACAAAGATTGCATTGCCATCCTCTAACTCTACGAAGTTAACATTGGTACCCTTGGGGGCATAGGCCTCGCTAAAGCGAATAGCTTTTCCTTCCGGCACAACAGGGAAGTTTTTAACATCTTCAAGGAAGGCAATATGGTGTGGGGATCCCGTATTGATGAAAACGCCGTCAGTAAGTTCTTCAACGCTGTCCACATCATAAAGCTGCACAGAAACAATGTCTTCTTTGATGGTCGCTTCATGAGGCCCGTCGGTAGACATAAAAGTAGTTCTGTTGGTGGCCATGCCAAGAGACTTCGCAAAGTGCACTGCGCACCTGCTACCGTTCCCGCACATGCTCTGCGAGCCGTCGGAATTGTAGTAGACCATTTCAAAGTCGTACTCGGGATGATTGCGTATCAGAATGAGTCCGTCTGCGCCGATGCCAAACCTGCGATGGCAAAGGGTTTCTATAACGGTCAGGTCATCAGGAAATTGGAGCTCCCTGTCATCGATGAGAATGAAGTCGTTACCTGTGCCCTGATATTTGTGAAAACGAATTTCCATAGCATAAAACTAATAGCAAGTAAACGAAAAAAGCCAACCCGAGAGTTGGCTTTTCAGCTATTTTATTTAATCCCTTAGGACATTTTTTCTTTGATCCTTGCGGCTTTTCCTTTTCTACCACGAAGGTAGTAAAGACGGGCTCTGCGAACTGACCCCTGACGAACCAATTCAACTTTCTCAACGCTTGGAGACATAATCGGGAAAATTCTTTCCACGCCGATACCTGAAGATACTTTTCTTACAGTAAAGGTTTCCCCATTCGTGCTGATATTCTTACGTTGGATAACGGTACCCTGAAACTGCTGGATACGCTCTTTGTTACCTTCCGTGATCTTCACGTGTACATTTATAGTATCACCTGCCTTAAATGCGGGCAGTGAATTTCTCTTCTCCTGGTACTCTGCTTCAACTAGTTTTATCAACTCGCTCATGACTGTCTATTTAAGCCGTATTCTGAAACGGACTGCAAATATACGACTATGTTTTTAAAGACAAATAATACAATCAAATAAAAATCTTCTTTTGGCAGTTATTGTGCGGCAAGTGCTGGCTTATAGCTGTCAATATTCTCCTTGGTGATAATTTCGAGGGGCAGAAGGGCCTCTTTGGGTGGTGTGGTCTTAAACACCAGGTGATTGATAAGGTGGCTGATAGACAAGGCAGCTTGCTTGCTTGGGTTTTGATTAATCAGGAAGTTGATATACCCCTCTTTCAGAAATTGAAGGTTCTTTTCCAGTAAATCATAGCCAACAATTCTACAGCCATTTTTGCCGGTCGCTTTCATAAATTCCACCACCTGATAGGCTTTGGAGGTGCTTATGTAAACCCCGTGCAACTGGGGGTCGCTAAAGAGTTTCCTGAGATCCGTTTCGAAGGAGGTGTTCTCCGGGGCCTCAAGGTTGATAGTGTTTACCTCCACATTCAATCCCGACATCGAAGCTACATATTCTCTGAAGCCTTTTTCCTTGTCCAAAAGGTGGGCAGAATTTGGCAAATCCTCGTGAATATGTAGGATCGCCAGTTTTTTGCCAGTGGCCAGTCCGGGCGAAATCAGTTCAGCGGCCAGCCGCCCGCTTTGATACAGATCTTGCCCGATGAATGACAAGGGGTGTGGATGCTCAATATGAGTGTTGAACAATATGTAAGGCACCCCATTTTCATGAAATTTTTGGAAAAAGGGCAGCGCTTCCTTATAGAACAGTGGCGCAACTACCGCTCCGTCAGGGTTTGAAGCAATGGCCTTTTCAAACGCTTGATTGTAAGATTCTTTATTGTGGAGGTCGTAAAAGTAGTAGTCAATAACAAGCCCTTGCTGCTGCCATTCCTGCTCGCTTTGTTGCAGTCCTTCATGCGATTGCACCCAGAAAGCGTCAAGCTTGGGGTCGGGTAGCACGGCGGCGACCCTAAACGTCCTGTTGAGACCAAGGCTTCTGGCGATGAGGTTGGGCTTGTAGTCAATTTGGTCAAGGATAGCATGAACTTTCTCAAGTGCCTTATCGGATACTTTGCCTCGCTTATGCAACACCCTGTCCACAGTGCCCACTGACACTCCGGCAAGGCGGGCGATATCTTTGATCCGTATATTTTTGTTTTCCATAAAAAATCGAGACCTCTAAATAATCAAAAAAATAAAAGATTGTCTGTATTAATATGGGATAATGTGTTTGCGGGCGAATGTCTACAGTAGATTTGGTCTTCGCTCTTTCGTTCGCTGCACCGACTGCTCGTGCCTCCAGTCGTCGATAAGTGCGTCGTTTCCTGACAGCAATACATCCGGCACTTTCATGCCTTTGTAGTCGGCTGGTCTGCTGTAAACCGGCGGTGCAATCAGGTCATCCTGAAAGGAGTCGGTAAGTGCGGAGGTTTCGTCGTTTAGCACGCCCGGAATAAGCCTGATCACTGCGTCGCACACAATGGCGGCAGCAAGTTCTCCGCCCGACAGCACAAAATCGCCAACGCTGATTTCTCTTGTTATCAGGTGCTGACGCACTCTTTCGTCAACTCCTTTATAATGCCCGCAGAGCAAAATCATGTTCCCTTTCATAGCCAGGCCGTTGGCCAACCTTTGGGTAAGCAGCTCCCCATCAGGACTCATATATATAATGTCGTCGTAGGTTCGTTCGGATTTGAGGGCCTGGATGCAGCGGTCGATGGGCTCTATTTGCAGCACCATGCCAGCTCCGCCGCCGTAAGCGTAGTCGTCAACAGTTTTATGTTTGTTGACAGCGTAATCTCTCAGGTTGTGCACTTTAACTTCCGTGAGGCCCTTGTCGATGGCTCTTTTGAGAATGCTGTGTTCAAAAGGGCTTTTGAGCAGCTCAGGTACACATGAAATAATGTCGAATCTTACCATGGCTGCCTAAGAGTCTAAGTATATATCAAGCAAACCGGGTGGAAGCTGCAGGGTCACCGATTTCGCTTTTAAATCCACCGCTTTAATAATATTGTCGCTGATTGGCACAAGCACTTCCTTTCCCTGGCAATCGATGGCTAGCACGTCGTGCCCCGGAAAGTTAAGGATGTTTGATATGGTGCCCAATACTTTGCCCTCTTCAACTGCCTCAAGTCCTACCAGATTGTGGAAGAAATATTGCCCTTCCGAAAGTTCCGGCAGGCTGCTTTCTGGTAGGTAGACCTCCGTGCCGGCAAGCTTCTCAGCCGCATCCAACGACCTCACTTCGTCGAACCGAGCAATGGCCTTTTTGCCATTGAGTGACCAATGCTCTAAAAAAAAGGAACCAATTCGTTGTTGATTAACAACAGAACTGATTCCAGATTTTTGTAATGCCCAGGGTCGTCCGAATCGATCCAAACCTGAACATCGCCCTTTGTGCCATGGGTTTTGGTGATTACCCCAAGCTGAAAGCAATCATCCAAATGCATAAGGACTACTCTTCTTTTTTCTCGTCTGCTTCAGGAGCGTCGGCCTTAGGGGCCTCTTCTGCCGGGGCTTCTGCTTTAGGAGCTTCCTCTGCAGCAGGTACTTCAGCCACTGGAGCCTCTTCAACTGGTGCTTCAGCAGCAGGTGTTTCCTCTACCACTGGTGCTGTTTCAGTTACTTCAGCAGCAGGTGCTTCTTCCGCAACCGCAGCCTCTTCTACTGCAGCTTCTTCGCTGGCTTCGGGCGCAGCAGCAACCTCAGCCTTCTTACGAATAGCTTCAGCTCTTGCCTGGCTCACCTTGGTTTCAGCAGCAAGACGTGATTTTCTTTCGTCTTCTTTCTTCTTAGCCAGAGACTCAACTTTGCCAGTCACTTTGGCATCTTGTTGATTCTTCCACTCTTCGAACTTGGCATCAGCCTGTTCTTGTGTAATGGCTCCTTTGTTCACACCAATCTGAAGGTGTTTTTTCAAAAGAATTCCCCTGTAAGAAAGCATGGCTCTAACGGTATCAGAAGGTTGCGCACCTTTCATAACCCAGTCAAATGCCTTTTCATCATTCAAAACAATTGTTGCCGGATTGGTATTTGGATTGTACGTTCCCAATTTCTCGATGAACTTACCATCCCGTGGCGAAGTACTGTTAGCCACAACCACATCAAACATTGCAAGTTTTTTACGTCCTCGACGTGATAACCTGATTTTAACTGCCATTTTTTGTTCGTTTTATTTAATCTCTTCCGGAACCCGTCCGGAAAATTGGATCGCAAAGATAGAGATTTTTTTGCAAAACCTACTCATTCGCAGCAATTTGATAGTGGCTTCAGGAGCGAAAAATGCGAGCAAAGTACGTTGCCCGCCAACGGGGCTTAAAAAAAGTGCCCTGGAGTAGAAATAACCAATATATTCGTTAAAGCGAATATGCGATTTTAATAGATTTAATGTATTATTTACCTTTACCTGAATAAACGTCACCCAACAACATGGATAAATATTCCTATATCGCTAACGCACACTCGTCCTACATCGATGAACTATACCAAAGTTACAAACAAGATCCTGAGTCAGTAGACATTACCTGGCAGAAATTTTTCGAGGGTTTTGAGTTCTCTCAATCGAAGTATGGCGAAAATGGTCATGCCGCGGCTGCCTCAGGAGGAGTGTCGGACAAAGAGATCGCCGTTAGCAACCTTATTCATGCCTACAGAACACGTGGCCACCTTAAATCTAAAACTAATCCGGTAAGGGAAAGGAAGGATCGGAAGGCCCTGCTTGACCTTAGCGACTTTGGGTTGTCGGAAGCGGATCTTGATGTTGAATTTCAGTCAGGGGCGGCGATTGGTATTGGGAAAGCGACGTTAAGGAAAATTGTAGAATCTCTTAAACAGATTTACGAAGGTGCTGTTGGCTTCGAATATATGTATATCAGGGAGCCGGATATTTTGGAGTGGTATAAAAAGAAGGTTGAATTCGACGCTTTGAACTTTAATCCTTCTATTGATGAGAAAAAAAGGATACTCAGGAAGCTGAACGAGGCAGTTGTTTTCGAGAATTTCCTTCACACAAAATATGTTGGGCAGAAGAGGTTCTCTCTCGAGGGCGGCGAAACAACAATAGCAGCACTTGACGCCATAATTAATAAAGGAGCTGAACTGGGTGTGCAGGAAGTGATGATTGGCATGGCGCACCGGGGTAGGCTGAACGTGCTGGCCAATATCATGGGGAAAACCTATGAGCAGATATTCAATGAGTTTGAAGGGAATGCAGCCACCGACCAGACCATGGGCGATGGTGATGTAAAATACCATATGGGCTACTCCAGCCAGATAGTAACTCCATCAGGTAATACAGTAGATCTAAGGTTGGCGCCCAACCCATCTCACCTTGAGGCGGTTGATCCGTTAGTGGAAGGGTTTCTGAGAGCAAAGGTCGACCGGGAATTCAAAAACGATGCGACCAAGGTGCTTCCTATCCTTATTCATGGAGATGCGGCGGTGGCTGGTCAGGGTATAGTATACGAAGTGGTTCAAATGAGTAAGCTGGATGGTTATACCACAGGCGGCACCATTCACTTTGTTATCAATAACCAGGTAGGCTTTACGACAGACTTTGACGACGCCAGGTCCAGTATCTACTGTACGGATGTGGCTAAAGTAATCGACTCGCCAGTGCTTCACGTAAATGGTGATCAGCCGGAGGCAGTTATTTTCTGTGTTAATCTGGCAGTGGAGTTCAGACAGAAATTCCAGAGAGACGTGTTTATTGACATGGTGTGCTACCGTCGGCACGGGCATAACGAAAGTGATGAGCCAAAGTTCACCCAGCCATCACTCTATAATATTATATCAAAACATCCTAACCCACGAGAGGTGTACAACAAGCACCTGATAGAAAGAGGAGATGTAGATGCGCAACTGGCTGACAAAATGGATTCGGAGTTCAGAGACCTTTTGCAGGACAGACTCAACATGGTGAAGCAAAAGCCACTCCCTTATCAGTACTCCCCGATGGAAAAAGAGTGGCAGGAGTTGAGGATTTCAAAACCTGATGATTTTGAAAATCCGCCTAAAACTTCTGTTGATCAAAAAGTAATCGATAAAGTAGGCAAGGCCCTCACAACTATTCCAAAGGGCTTCAAGCCACTGAAGCAGATTGACAAAGTGCTGAAGCAACGCACCGAGATGATTTTCGAAGATAAGTCGGTCAACTGGGCAACTGCTGAACTACTGGCTTATGGGTCGCTGCTTCTTGAGAAAAAGATTGTCAGAATGACTGGCCAGGATGTGCAAAGGGGCACTTTTTCTCACAGGCACTCTGTGTTGCGTGACAGTGTCACTAATAAGCCCCACAATAGTTTGGATCACATTGAGGAAGGTCAGGAAAAGTTCAGAATTTTCAACTCATTGCTTTCAGAGTTTGGTGTGCTGGGCTTTGAGTTTGGTTATGCCATGGCCAATCCAAATGCGCTGGTTATTTGGGAGGCTCAGTTTGGTGACTTTGCTAACGGCGCCCAGGTAATGACCGATCAGTTTATTGTGCCGTCGTATACCAAGTGGCAGCGAATGAACGGCCTTGTGCTGTTATTGCCACATGGCTATGAGGGGCAGGGCCCGGAACATTCCAACGCCCGCCCGGAAAGATTCCTGCAGATGTGCTCAGGCAACAACATGTTCTTCTGTAACCTGACTACACCTGCCAATTTCTTCCACATGCTCCGCCGTCAGCTGGTGATGCCGTTCCGCATGCCAGCCGTGCTAATGTCTCCAAAGTCTTTGTTCCGTCATCCGCTAGTGATGTCGCCGATAAGCGACTTGACCGATGGTAGTTTCCAGGAAGTGATTGGCGACACAGAGGTAAAAGCGAAGGATGTTAAAAAGCTTATCCTGTGCACTGGCAAGATTTATTTTGACTTACTGGATGAACGCCAGAAAAGTAATAGAAAGGACGTTGCGCTTGTTCGTGTGGAGCAGCTTCATCCTTTCCCGAGAAAGAAAATCCTCGCAGAAATCAATAAATACAAAGGAGCCAAACTCGTGTGGGCCCAGGAGGAACCCGAAAATATGGGTGCCTGGACCTTCTTGTTGAGGATGTTCCCTGAAGTGAGAATGGAATTGGTTTCAAGAAAAGCAGCAGCCTCTCCTGCCACTGGCTACTACAAACTGCACAACAAAGAGCAGGAAGAGATTGTACAAAAAGCATTTGCATAATTAAACCCTAATAAATAATGAGCCTTGAAGTTAAAATCCCTGCAGTAGGGGAATCGATAACCGAAGTAACCATTGCCAAGTGGTTAAAGAATGATGGTGACATTGTGGAGAGGGACGAACTTCTGTGTGAGCTGGAATCTGACAAAGCCACTTTCGAGCTAAACGCTGAGTCAGCCGGAAAAATAAAGATTTTGGTCAAAGAGGGAGAGACTGTTGAGATTGGTGCTGTTATATGCAGTATTGACACCGACAGTGCAGCTCCAGCGAAAGAAGAGAAAAAAGAAGAAAAGTCAGCGCCGGCTAAAGAGGCGACATCGACTGGCGAGACAATCGAAATGCATGTACCCACGGTTGGCGAGTCCATCAATGAGGTGACCATATCTTCGTGGGTCAAAAAAGACGGCGAAATTGTGCAGCTGGATGAAGTAATCGCTGAAATTGAATCTGACAAAGCCACTTTTGAACTCACCGCCGAGGCTACAGGCAAGCTTCAGGTGATTGCCAAGGAGGGTGAAACACTTGAGATAGGTGCTTTAATATGCAAAATTGAAGTAATGGAAGGTGCAGTTGCTAAAGAGGAGGCCAAAAGCCCTGCTCCGGCTGCTGCTCCTGCAACATCAAGCAGTTCATCTTATGCAGCTGGGCATGCCTCTCCCGCAGCGGCAAAGCTTATGGCAGAAAAAGGACTTTCTGCTTCCGATGTGAAAGCAACCGGAGTTGACGGGCGCATCACCAAGGAGGACGCTATGAAAGCGGAAAAATCGGCTGCTCCAAAAGCTGATGCTGGAAAGCCAGCGGCTCCATCCTATGCCGCACCTCAAATCGGTGGCGGTGTTTCAAGGGGACAGCGCAGAGAGAAGATGACTTCTCTTCGGAAGACTATTTCCAGAAGACTGGTTTCTGTGAAAAATGAAACAGCGATGCTCACCACCTTTAATGAGGTGAACATGGCGCCTGTGATGGAGTTGAGAAAAAAATACAAAGACAGCTTCAAGGAAAAATATGAAGTTGGTTTGGGCTTTATGTCATTCTTTACCAAGGCAGTTACGATGGCGTTGAAAGAGTGGCCTGCAGTAAATGCACAGATCGACGGAGAAGAAATTGTTTATAATGACTATGCTGATGTTTCGATTGCTGTATCCACGCCGAAAGGTCTTGTGGTGCCTGTGATAAGGAATGCCGAAGCACTCAGTTTCGATCAAATAGAAAAGGAAATAGTGAGGCTGGCATTGAAGGCCAGAGACGGAAAGTTGAGCATTGACGAAATGCAAGGCGGCACGTTCACCATCACCAATGGGGGTATTTTCGGCTCTATGCTTTCTACGCCTATTATTAATGCCCCCCAGGCAGCTATTTTGGGTATGCACAACATAGTAGAAAGGGCTGTCGTGGAAAACGGTCAGGTAGTGGTCAGGCCTATCATGTACGTGGCACTGTCCTACGACCACCGTATCATTGATGGTCGTGAGTCTGTTAGCTTCCTTGTACGAGTGAAGCAACTTCTCGAAGATCCAAGCAGGCTTCTTTTGGGAGTGTAAACCCTTTCACTATTTTTTCATTAAAACAAAAAACATGGATTATCAGGTAACAGTAATTGGTTCAGGACCCGGCGGATACGTGGCAGCCATCAGGTGTGCACAGCTGGGCCTAAAAACTGCGATTATTGAGAAATATGATAGCCTGGGCGGCACCTGCCTCAACGTCGGTTGCATTCCCTCAAAAGCGCTCCTTGATTCAAGCGAGCACTTCCACAATGCGGCACACACATTTAAGGAGCATGGGATTGACATTCCCCAGCCGAAAGTGAATTTGAAGCAGATGATTGCCAGGAAAACGGACGTGGTGAAACAAAACACCGACGGCATCAACTTTCTGATGAAGAAGAACAAGATCGATGTTTTTCATGGCATGGGTTCCTTTATAGACAAGAACACCATAAAAGTTTCCGGAAAAGAAGAAAAGAAAATTACCACCGAGAAAGTGATCATCGCTACTGGCTCTAAGCCCGCCAGCCTTCCTTTTATCAAAATCGATAAAAAAAGAGTTATTACCAGCACTGAAGCACTCGAATTGACCGAAGTACCCAAACACATGATAGTGATCGGCGGCGGCGTTATAGGCATGGAATTAGGCTCGGTTTACGCAAGGCTTGGGGCCAAAGTATCTGTGGTAGAGTTTCTCGACAGCATTATTCCTACCATGGATTCGACTATGGGTAAGGAGCTGCAGAAATCGCTAAAAGGGCTTGGCATGGACTTTTACCTGTCCCACAAAGTAACGGCAGTAGAGGCCAAGGGCAAAGAAGTGACCGTGACGGCAGAAACTCCGAAAGGAGAGAAGATAGACCTTAAAGGAGATTATTGCCTGGTGTCGATTGGCAGAAAGGCTTACACCGAAGGACTTGGTCTGGAGAAGGCCGGCGTAAAGGTAACTGACAGAGGGCTGGTTGAAGTGGACGGTCACCTGCGCACAAACGTGGACAATATTTGGGCAATTGGCGATGTCATCAAAGGTGCCATGCTTGCGCACAAAGCCGAAGAGGAAGGTGTGTTTGTAGCTGAAACCATTATGGGGCAGAAACCTCACATAAATTACAACCTGATCCCGGGTGTTGTATACACCTGGCCCGAAGTAGCTGCTGTTGGTTACACCGAAGAGCAACTCAAAGATCAGAAGAAGGAATATAAAGTCGGCAAGTTTCCGTTCAAGGCGCTGGGTAGAGCTCGGGCTTCGGGAGATACAGATGGACTAGTGAAAGTATTGGCCGACAAGCAAACTGATGAGATACTGGGCATCCATATTATTGGTGCCAGAGCGGCCGATATGATTGCTGCCGGCGTCACAGCCATGGAATTCAGGGCCTCTGCTGAGGATGTGTCACGCATGTCGCACGCACACCCCACTTACATGGAGGCCGTGAAAGAAGCGTGTTTGGCAGCAACGGACAACCGACCAATTCACATGTAAAAAACAATTGCTTGAAATCAAAAGCCACCTTTGCAGGGTGGCTTTTTTATTGTTACACAATCGATAAATGAGAATCTGTGAGCGAACAGGGCTCGGTTCTCGGTCATCTTGATTTTTCTTGCCCATCTTTCCGAAATCTCTTTTGATAATCGGGCGGTGGCATATAACTTTGCCGGGATTTGTGAATTGCTAACCCTCCTTTCAATACATTCTAAAGATGCCTAAAGACCCCAGTATCAAATCAATTCTCATCATTGGAAGCGGCCCTATTGTCATCGGACAAGCCTGTGAATTCGACTATGCCGGTTCACAAGCGTCAAGATCGCTTCGTGAAGAAGGAATAGAAGTAATACTGATAAATTCGAACCCAGCCACGATCATGACCGATAAGGTCACTGCTGATCACGTGTACCTGTTGCCGCTGGAGAAGAAATACATCAAACAGATTCTTGAAAAGCACAAAATTGACGCCGTATTGCCCACGATGGGCGGACAGACAGCCCTTAACCTCGCTATCGACTGCGATAAAGCCGGGCTTTGGGAGAAATATGGTGTCAGGATCATAGGCGTGGACATTGCCGCCATCGAGACCACCGAAGACCGGGAGAAATTCCGGTTGAAAATGCACGAGTTGAATGTAAATGTATGTAAAGGGGCGACGGCTACGTCATTCCTTCAGGGAAAGGAAATAGCACAGGAAATAGGCTTCCCCTTGGTTATCCGCCCTTCTTACACACTTGGTGGAAGCGGTGGGGGGTTTGTTGAAAAGCCGGAAGAGTTTGATCAGGCACTGAACAACGGCCTACACGCTTCACCCATTCACGAAGTGCTGGTGGAGCAAAGTATCCTTGGCTGGAAAGAATACGAGGTGGAGTTACTGCGGGACAATATTGGGAACGTAATCATCATTTGCTCCATTGAGAATTTTGACCCCATGGGTGTGCATACTGGTGATTCGATCACTGTGGCACCGGCCATGACCTTGCCCGACACCATATACCAGCAAATGCGTGACCTGGCCATCAGGATGATGAATGGCATTGGTATGTTTGCCGGAGGATGCAACGTGCAGTTTGCAGTTAACCCCGAAGACGACATGATCGTGGGCATCGAGATCAACCCAAGGGTATCTCGTTCTTCGGCCCTTGCTTCAAAGGCTACCGGTTATCCGATTGCTAAAATAGCGGCTAAGCTAGCCATTGGCTATAACCTTGATGAACTCAAAAACCAAATTACGGGCAGCACTTCGGCATTTTTCGAGCCGGCGCTCGACTATGTAATCGTAAAAATTCCACGCTGGAACTTTGATAAGTTTAAGGGTGCCGACCGTCGCCTTGGCCTTCAGATGAAGTCGGTGGGCGAAGTAATGGGCATCGGCCGCAACTTTCAGGAAGCCCTTCAAAAGGCTTGCCAGTCGCTTGAAATAAAAAGAAACGGTTTGGGTGCCGATGGCAAGGAAGTCACTAATCAGGAGCAAATCCTGGAGAGCCTCCGCCATCCCAGCTGGAACAGGCTTTTCCATGTATATGATGCCATTAAGCTGGGCATTCCGCTGAAGACCATTCATAAGCTCAGCAAAATTGATATGTGGTTCCTCGACCAGATTGAGGAACTCTTGAAACTGGAGAATGAGATCGAATCGTTTACAATAGAAACCATTCCAGCGGAAATTCTTCGGATAGCAAAAACCAAAGGTTACGCCGACAGGCAAATCGCCCATCTTTTGGGCTGCCTGGAAAGCGAAGTGCACACCAAGCGTCATGCATTGGGAATAAAGCGGGTATATAAACTGGTCGACACTTGTGCTGCGGAGTTTGAAGCGAAAACGCCTTATTATTACAGCACTTTTGATGATGAGAACGAGTCGGTAAGAAGCGACAGGAAGAAAGTTGTCATTCTGGGATCAGGGCCCAACCGAATTGGTCAGGGAATTGAGTTTGATTACTCTTGCGTGCATGGTGTGCTGGCTGCTAAGGAATGCGGCTACGAAACCATCATGATCAATTGCAATCCAGAAACTGTTTCTACCGACTTTGATATTGCTGACAAGCTGTACTTTGAGCCGGTTTTCTGGGAGCATATCTACGACATCATTTTGCATGAGCAGCCTGAGGGCGTTATTGTGCAGCTGGGTGGGCAGACAGCACTTAAGCTGGCTGAAAAGCTTGAGAGATATGGCATCAAGATTATCGGAACCGACTATAAATCTCTTGACCTTGCCGAGGACAGAGGCAGCTTTTCTTCCCTTTTAAAAGATAACAATATCCCATATCCGCAGTTTGGCGTGATCGAAGATGCTGACCAGGCCATTGAATTGTCGAAGGAGCTTGGGTTTCCTCTACTGGTGCGACCCTCCTACGTTTTGGGAGGTCAGAGCATGAAAATTGTGATCAACGAGCAGGAGCTGGAGTCTCATGTAATCGATTTACTAAAGGATATTCCGGGTAACAAAGTGCTTCTCGATCACTTCCTCGATGGGGCTATTGAGGCTGAGGCGGACGCCATCTGCGATGGTGAAGATGTATACATCATAGGAATCATGCAGCACATTGAGCCGGCGGGCATCCACTCAGGTGATTCCTATGCAGTGCTTCCTCCTTACAACCTGGGCGACTTTATTATTCGCCAGATTGAGCAGCACACCAAAACCATCGCTTTGGCATTGAAAACTGTTGGTCTGATCAACATTCAGTTTGCAATAAAAGACGACCAGGTGTATATTATTGAGGCAAACCCGAGGGCATCACGTACTGTGCCTTTTATATGCAAGGCCTACGATGAGCCTTACGTAAACTATGCCACAAAGGTGATGTTGGGGGAGAAGAAAGTGAAGGATTTCAAATTCTCACCTAAAAAGCAAGGGTATGCGATCAAGGTTCCTGTGTTTTCATTCAACAAGTTTCCAAATGTGAACAAGGAGCTTGGCCCTGAAATGAAGTCGACGGGTGAGGCCATTTATTTCATTGACGATCTGATGGATGACTACTTCTTAAAGATTTATTCAGAACGAAATCTTTATTTGAGTCGTTAAACAGTAGGACTTAAAAATTTAAAGCAGATGTTTAAATTCATTCTCATACTCCTCATATTCTTTTATGTCTTCTATAAAGTAGGCGGCTTCATCATGCGTGCACTTTATTTTGGTTCGGGCAGGCAGTACCAACAGCGGCAGCAGCAACAGTACAGGAGCAGAACGACCACCAACGCCCGCCACGAGGAAATTAGGGTGGATTACATACCCGAAGACGAGGTGAAAAAAAGGAAATCTTCATCAGGAAAGAAAGGTGGAGAGTATGTTGACTATGAGGAAGTAAAATAACCCACGAACAATATTTTGATTTTATAGTGAAAAGCGCTTCAATTGAGGCGCTTTTGTTTTTTTGAGGGTGGAATAGGGCTTCGGCGGCGTAACTGCTTGGAAATAGCATTATTTTTATGATAATTTAGCTTATATGAATAATAAGATACTCTACTACCTGCTTGCAGCTTCATTTTTTGTTTTTGTCGCAGCACCCTTAGTTGCCCAGGAACAGGAAGCTGAAGACCCTTTTGCTGACTATTCGTACCTGTGGGAGAACACAAAAAAGAAGAAAAAGAAAAAAGATAAGAAGGCTGGGAAGGTCGATCAGCCACAGGCAATCGTTGACACGCTTGTTGCCGAGCCGGCATCCCTAGCCGACACACTCACGCTGCCAACCCAACCACTTGACTCAATAACGCCTGTTACTACTTACCAGGCTGATACAATTCCAGCAACAGACAGCCTGCAGGCTCCCGTTGAGAAACAAATATTTGACAGTGAGCCGGAAGAAAAGATAAAGGAGCCGAAAGAAGAACGAGAAAAAAGAGACATAGCACCGGTTCCTGAAGATTTCAGGGCTGGGCCGCCCGACAGTGAATCCGGAGGTTCATTTACCGGAGGCGTGACCTACACCAAGATTGGAGACGAGAATTTTGTGGGCTTGGTACTCGCTCCGGAATTCAAAATTTGGAAAATAGGCCTGGGCCTCAATGTGCCTGTACTGTACGGGCTCGAGAGCCAGGCAATACGAACAGAGATTTTCAAAGGTGGTGTTGGTGCGGCAAGGTTGATCAGGTACATCAGGTACGGTTCACAAAAGAGAGACCCGGTTTATGTCCGTGTTGGTGAGCTAAACAATACCATGATCGGTTTTGGAGGGTTAATTAACAACTACACTAACACAACCAGCTACGAAAAGCGGAAGCTTGGGCTTCACTACGACCTGAATTTTAAAGGTCTGTTTGGGCTTGAAGGGATGTACAGCGATTTTGACCCCGCCTCGCTCAATTTGCTGGCTGTGCGCCCTTATGTGCGTCCAATGGCATGGACGATTATACCGATTGTGAGGACGCTGGAGATTGGAGCCACTGTCATTAAGGACAAAGACCAGACCAAGCGGCCAACCAGCGACAGCACTTTTGTGGTGAATCAATTTACCGCTGAAGGTGTGGGTGCTTTTGGCCTGGATGCAGGTATCAATTTGCTGAGGATTCCTTTTATTCAGATTGACGCATTCTTCAACTATTCGAAACTAAACGCCGGAACCACTGCCCTAGCCGATTCGATAGCCACAATATATGCCGCACAGGGCGATACAAAAGAATTTACCGACGGACATGGAATCAGCGGTGGGATCAATTTTCGTTTCAATTTCATCGCCGACCTTCTCAGCACTGACATGAGAATTGAGCGTCTTACCTATACTGATAATTATTTGCCTCAGTTTTTTGACGCCTCCTATGAACTGAACAAGGATGCCCGGTTGCTTTCGCTAGCCAATGCTGGGAAAATGAGTGGCATATATGGTAGCCTCACAGGGCACATATTGCAGAAAGTGCAACTTGGCGGCAGCATTTTGTTGCCCGACGACGTTTCCGAAACAGCACCTGCCGTGGTGAGGCTAAATGCTGATGTGGACAGGCTTGGCGACAAGGTGTCGATTCATGGAAGCTATGTGAAAGGCAATCTGTCCACCCTGAAAGACGCATTTAAGCTCGACGAAAGATCCCTGGCCAAGGTTCGCTTCATTTATCACCTCAATAGGTTCTTGGCGGCTGGCGTTGACTATTACTGGGCCTTTGCACCAACTGCTGACGGCTCCTACAAGGCTACCCAGTATATCTCGCCCTATTTTGGGGTGAGCATTAAGTTTTAGGGGCTAAGGGGCAGTCGCAAATTTGCATCAGCAATAGCAGGTTATCATTGTGGGCGGGAACTTAGCATCTGCTTAATTCGTCGTTACTTTTAAAGAATATCTAATATCTTTGCAGTCCAACAATTGGAAACAGTATGGCGTGGTTTAAGAGACAGGACAAGGGAATATTAACACCGACAGACGAGAAGAGAGAGGCACCTGACGGACTATGGTACAAGACGCCAAGCGGTAATATCATTCATATCAGGGAGCTGAAAAACAACGCTTACGTTTGCCCTGACGACGACTTTCACGTGCGTATTGGCTCAAAAGAGTATTTTGAAATACTTTTTGATAACAATAAGTTTCAGGAGCTCGATGCCAACATGAAGTCGGCTGATCCGCTCAAGTTCACTGACTCGGCCCCTTACCCAAAGCGCATTGAGGCCTCCATTAAGAAGACTGGGTTGAATGATGCTGTAAGATCGGCAGTTGGCAAAATGAACGGCTCCGAAATAGTGATTGCCTGTATGGATTTCACCTTTATTGGCGGCTCAATGGGTTCAGTGGTCGGGGAGAAAATCGCCCGGGCAATTGATCACAGCCTTAAGCATAAGATTCCCTTTCTTATGATTTCTAAATCAGGTGGTGCCAGAATGATGGAAGCAGGCTTTTCTCTGATGCAGATGGCAAAGACCTCAGCCAAACTTGCACTTTTGTCAGAAGCTAAAATACCCTATATATCATTATTGACAGACCCGACCACCGGTGGGGTAACAGCGTCGTTTGCTATGTTGGGCGACTTCAATATAGCTGAGCCGGGTGCTTTGATCGGCTTTGCCGGCCCAAGGGTTATCCGTGAAACCATTGGAAAAGACCTTCCCAAAGGCTTTCAAAGTGCTGAATTTGTGCTTGATCACGGTTTTCTGGACTTTATAGTCGACAGAAGGAATCTGAAGACAAAACTTACCAATCTGTTGAAGCTTCTCAATAATTAATTTCTAAAAGCTGATAACTAAAACGGGCACAGAAGGTTAAACCATGGCACTTGCTAATAATATTCAAATTTTCAGTGTTTGGTTAATGGAAAACCCGTGTTATAGATATATTTGTGTCTGTTAAGTAAGAACCAAAAATCTTTCATAGTCAATGACATCTATTGTTCTAACTTCTATTGTAGCCTTTACCGTCATCATTCTTTTGTTGGTGGTAATTCTTCTGGTGGCTCAGGCCAAGCTGGTTCAGCAAGGCGACGTAAAGATCATTGTTAACGGGGACGAGAAGAATCCCCTGATAGCGGCGGCTGGCACAAGCCTTCTGTCAACGTTGTCCGGTCAGAAAATATTTCTTCCATCCGCTTGTGGTGGAGGTGGCACTTGCGCCATGTGTAAGTGCAAAGTACTGGAAGGTGGAGGCGATGTCCTTCCTACAGAAGTTGGTCATTTGAGCAGAAGCGAGCAGAAAGAGCACGTTAGACTTGGATGCCAGGTGAAAGTGAAGCAAGACATGAGAATAGAGATACCCGAAGAAATCTTCGGTATCAAGAAATGGGAAGCGACTGTTGTTAGAAACTACAACGTGGCCTCATTTATTAAAGAATTTGTTGTTGAAATACCTGAAGATATGGACTACCAGGCCGGTGGTTATATTCAGATTGAGGTTCCCAAATGTACAGTTGATTTCAAGGACATGGATATTACTGCCCACCCTAAGGAGCATGATGATCCAATGAAATTTCAGAAGGAGTGGGACAAATTTGGTCTTTGGGATTTGAAAATGGTTAACCCTGAACCAGCTGAAAGAGCTTACTCTATGGCGTCTTATCCTGCTGAGGGTAGAGAAATCATGCTAAACGTGAGGATCGCTACACCTCCATGGGACAGAGCAAATAATGGCTGGATGAAAGTTAATCCGGGCTTAGCTTCTTCGTACATCTTTTCAAGAAAGCCAGGCGACAAGGTAACAATTTCAGGCCCTTACGGAGAGTTCTTCATTAACCCTTCTGACGCAGAAATGCTGTACGTGGGCGGAGGAGCTGGCATGGCGCCAATGAGATCACATCTTTATCAGCTTTTCAAAACTTTGAAAACGGGCAGAACCGTTACTTTCTGGTATGGTGGCCGGTCGAAAAGAGAGCTATTTTACCTTGATCATTTTTATCAACTGGAAAAGGCCTTTTCTAACTTCAAATTCTTTGTAGTGCTTTCTGAGCCATTGCCAGAAGACAATTGGAAAGTGAAGAAGGATGTAAACGACAAGGAGGGAGACGGATTCCTGGGCTTTGTACACCAGGCGGTAATAGACCAGTACCTTAGCAAGCACGAGTCTCCTGAAGAAATAGAGCTTTACTTCTGCGGACCTCCTATGATGAACTCAGCAGTTCAGAAAATGGGCGAGGATTTTGGTATCCCGGATGAAAATATTCGATTTGATGACTTCGGAGGATAATCTCTGAATCAAGACACTGTAAAAGGGAAAAATGAAAATTTTTCCCTTTTTTTATGATTCAATCTCAAGCGAGCAAATGGACTTCAAGCTTTTTTTCGACCCGGTTTCTTCAGATGTCACCAAAGCATTGCCGAAGTCTGCATTTCTAAAGAGCATCAGGATCTTCTCCAACAAGATGCCTGACCTGAAAAACACCGACATAGCAATTGTTGGAATCAAGGAGCACAGAGGCGAAAACAGTGGTGAAGGCATTGAACAATCGGCTGATGCAATTCGGAAAAAGCTTTATGGGCTGAGCAAAGGGCTTGGCAAAAACAACATCGTTGATCTGGGTAATTTGCGAAATGGGCCAACCGCTGAAGACACTGTTCTGAGACTGAAAGAGGTGGTGCAATCGCTGCTGGAAAAGGATATTCTGCCAATTATTATCGGAGGCTCGCACGATATCGACTATGGCCAGTACATGGCATATGAGGCTTTCGACAAGATGATTTCAGTGCTTGGCGTAGATAGTTCATTTGACCTGGAGGATGACAAAAAGGCTGCCGAGGCTGATCGTAGGCTGCATAGAATTCTTGTTCATCAGCCCAATTACCTTTTTAACTATACTCATCTTGCTTTCCAAACCTATCTGGTTGACCAGCAGGCTTTGAACATTGTTGAGAAATTTTATTTCGAAGCAGTGAGGCTTGGTGTGTTGAGAGAGAGTATTGACGAAATGGAGCCGTCTATCCGGCAGGCTGATATGCTGAGCTTCGACATGTCGGCACTGAGCTCTATTTATGCACCAGGAGGGCAACATGCACAGGTTTTCGGCCTTACTGGTGAGGAGGCTTGCCAGGTTTGCTGGTATGCGGGCAACAGCGAGAAGCTAAGTTCGGCTGGCTTCTACGGTTACAATCCGCTGAAGGATGATGTGCGCAGCTCAACGGCCATGGTAACAGCCACGATGATCTGGTACTTTATAGAGGGATATTATCACAGGAAAGACGACAGACACTTTAGGGAGAAAGACTACACTAAGTACGTGGTGTCGATGAACAACCAGCCCTCAACCATCACTTTTTTTAAGAGCCAGTCGTCGGAAAAGTGGTGGATGGAAGTACCTTATCCTGGCGGGAAAGCCAAGTACAGCCGAAATAGCATTGTGCCATGCAGTTACAAAGACTATGAAACGGCTACCAAAGGTGAGATTCCGGAAAGGTGGATGACCACCCATGCCAAGCTGAATTAACTTTCTGGCACCACTATCCACATAATAATATAGACAAGTATCCCTGGAAAAGCAGCGCTGAGTACAGATAGAACAACATAGCCAAGACGAACCATGGTGGGATCCCACCCAAAGTAGTTGGCAATTCCTGCGCAAACACCGCCCAGCATTTTATCTCTTGATCTTGTTAGTCTTTGAGTCATGTTAAATAAGGTTTATGGAATATAGGCGAAGGCAATTATTTATCCAATTGATAAATGGTTGTATTATCGCTCGAAAACATAAGATCACATACTTTCAGCAATCTACTGAGGTGCTCCTTTTCATAGACAGAAATTGACGTCAGATTGGCAGATAAAATAAGGTCAAGGTTCCTGTCATAAATAATCACTTCAGGCGTAGTTTCAACGTCAAGAAAATCCGAGCCCACAACTATGACGCTGTAGCTTACTGTCTTCGGATCAATAGCAAACTCACCCATTGCATTGGGCCGAGCGTGCAAAGTGAAGAAGCCTACGAGAAGGGCTACGGCTATCCCCAGAATGATAACAATGTTTTTAAAAGCAGGCAGAGAGACGACTTTGAATATGGCTCCCTTTATTTGAGTTTTCGACCGCATGCCAAAAAGCTTGCAATTCGAATGCCAAACAATATAATTAATTGATAACCAGAATATTAAATAATAAATAAAAGATAAGGGTTGTAACAAAAACGGACACTTTTAGTCCGGCGATTGTTCACCTTTGTTCGGACTGCCTTTGCCTTTTTAGCATTTACTTGTCGACAATAATCTTCTTTACCTTTTGAAATTCTGTAGAAGCATCGATCATTTTAGTCCAGTGGACTTTGGTTCCGCTTGCTTCTGACTGGTAGTAGAGCCCATCTTCTTCCTGGATCAATATGCTTATGCCAAGATCATACCTCAGAGACTCCACTTTGTCGCCAACCGCAAGGGGCTGCTGCTCCAGATCAACCAGCTCAAGCTTTTTCTCTTTCCTGGGGGATTCATTTTTTCTTTTGAATATGCCAAACATCCTCGGAGTAATTAATACATGAGAAAAATAGAGCAAACGCCGACGAAAGCGAAAAGTTTTTTTACGAATGCGAATATTTACGGTTTATGATCATTTCCCAATCAAAATATTCGGAAATTAACTACCCAAATATTGTTGAAACTACTTTTAACATACCTACTCATATGAAACCTATCTATTTTAGTGTGGCTATTGCCATATTGATGAGCGGCTGCGGGCCGCAGAAACCTCAGACCGAAGAAACTAGCAATGAAGAAGCATCGAAGCCACAGGTAGTGGAGCGGCTGGATCCTGCTATTGACAAACTAATTGATAAAGACGCAAAGCTCGAAATACTTGGAGAGGGTTACACCTGGGCAGAGGGTCCTGTGTGGGTGCCCTCGCAGCAAATGGTGCTTTTTACGGACGTGCCTAACAATGTGGCTTACAAATGGAAGGAAGGTGAGGGTGTTAGCGTATTCCTGAAGCCTTCGGGCTATACTGCGGAAGCAGGAAAAGAGGAAAGGGAGCCTGGAGCCAACGGCCTTATTCTGGACGACCAGGGCAGGCTGTTGCTGTGCCAGCACGGCGATAGAAGGGTGGCCAGGATGGATGCGCCCTTGGATGCACCTGCCTCCAAATTTGTTACGTTGGTTGATAGGTTCGAGGGCAAGCGTTTGAATAGCCCCAATGACCTCATTTTGAGCAGTTGGGGGGATATTTACTTTACGGATCCTCCGTACGGTCTTACCGGCCTGGACGCCAGCCCTATCAAAGAGATTCCCTTCAACGGCGTTTACCGGCTAAAGAAAAGTGGAGAAATCGAACTTGTGACGGATAAAATGTCCAAGCCCAACGGCATAGCCCTGTCTCCCGACGAGAAAACATTGTATGTTGCCAACTCTGACCCTGAAAGGTCAATTTGGATGGCTTTTCCGGTGAATGAAGATGGCTCTGTTGGAGAAGGGAAGGTCTTCTTTGATGCTACTGAATTGACGAAAGTAACACCCGGAAATCCCGATGGGATGAAGGTAGATTCAAAAGGAAACATTTTTGCCACTGGCCCCGGTGGAGTAGTTGTTTTAAGTCCTTCCGGAAAGCATCTGGGCACAATAATCACGGGAGCACCGACAGCCAATATTGCTTTCGGAGGTGACGACAAGGTTGTTTTTATTACTTCCGAAAGTCGATTGCTAAGGATGAAGTTAAGGGACTAAACCCGTATTGGCTAGTAAAGCCAAAGAATGAGGTCTTTGGCATATTTTACGAAAAGGGTGAGAATAATGCCCCAAAAAATGGCACTCACCCACATCGGGCCAATGATCTGCTCCTTTTTCACACCAAGCGTATTGAGTATAAGCGCACCGCCTATCGGTGTGATAAATAGCGGGGAAAAGAACGACACTCCGTAGACACCGTATTTTTTCCAGAGCGTCACGAAAAGCCGTTTCTTTTTTGTGAATTTCTTTTCGTTGGGCTTTGGTTTGAAAAAGCGGCTGGTGAGGAACCTCACCTGCTCACCAAAGTAGGTGACCAGGTAAACCATGGTCATCATGCCTGCTACGGAAAGCCCGAAGGTGACAAAAATATTTAGCCCTGAAGAAATACCAATGGTGGGGCCTACAATGAACTTAAACATGCTAAGAACATAAACGCCCAGGTATTTCAGGAGTTCGGCTACGAAATTGATCTGCATATATACAGGCTGAAAGCAATATTAAAAAGTTGGAGTTATCACTTTCCAAATCAACACCAATCGTCAGTGAATCATTCTTTGGTACCGAAAGATAAGTCGCCGGCATCGCCAAGGCCGGGCACGATATAGGCCATTTCATTTAAATGGCTATCTTTTGCCCAGGTCCATATACTTCCCGGGTGATCGATTGATTCTTCCAGATAGCTGATACCTTCAGGAGCGCTTATCACCGACATGATATGAACGGCTTTCGGGTGGCCATATTTCAGGCACTGCTTGAAAGCCTTCACTAGCGATTTTCCGGTAGCCAGCATCGGATCAATTAATACGAGTTGTTTGTTGTCAAGGTTGGGTAAAGCAGAATAATTAAGTGTTATCATTAAATCCTTTGCAGAACCCTCTTCCCTGTAGGCGCCAATAAAGCCGGATTCTGCCTTGTCAAAAATGTTCAGAAACCCCTGATAGAAGGGAATGCCTGCCCTTAGCACCGTCACCATTACCAGATCGTTAACTGGTACTTCTGCTTGTGAAGTCCCCAGAGGAGTAGCTACCTCACATTTTTTCGCCAGCAGCGTTTTCGAAAACTCGTAGGCCATCAGCTCGCCCAGCCGCTCCAAATTGGTACGGAAACGAAGCCTGTCCGTCTGTACCGACGTGTCCCGCAATTCACATAAAAACTGGTTGGCGATTGAGGTTTGCTGATTTAAAATATGAATCTTCATGGCGATGCTTTTGAGATGTTTCAATTTCATAAATTTAACCGCCATTAAAAAGCATCCGATGACCATGGGGTTGATTCTCCAGGGTTGACATTTAAGAAAACTGGAAAACCCATGAAGCTATTGAAAGACCTCTGTGCAGTGCATGCGCCCTCAGGCGATGAAGCTCCTATGAAGGAGTTTTTGCTTTCCTATATAAGTAAGCAGCAAAAAACATGGAAGGTGAAGCCGGAGCTTATACATGGGCCAGAGTTTCAGGATTGCCTCATCCTGGCCTTTGGCAATCCCAGGACGGCGATTTTTGCGCACATGGACTCCATTGGGTTTACTGTCAGATACGACAATCAACTGGTGCCTATTGGCGGGCCAGATGCCGATACGGGTACGTTGCTGGTAGGGGAAGACAGCCTGGGGCCAATCGAATGCAAGCTTGTATTAAATGAAGAAGGCCGTGCCTTTTATGAATTTGGCAGAGCCATTGATAGAGGCACCGGGCTTACCTACAAGTGCAACTTTCGACAACATGACGACATGGTAACCACTTGTTATCTTGATAACCGTTTGGGCGTTTATAATGCCTTGAAAGTAGCGGAAACACTAGAGCACGGAGTGATCGTCTTCAGCGCCTGGGAAGAGCATGGAGGTGGTTCGGTGCAATACCTAACAAAGTACTTGTACGAGCGCTGGCAGATAAAACAGGCACTGGTTTCCGACATTACCTGGGTGACTGACGGAGTGCATCATGGCAAAGGTGTGGTGGTATCGATGAGAGATAAAAATATTCCACGAAAATCGTATGTGGATAGGATCATAGCTATCTCTCAGTCGTCAGGTGTACCTTTTCAGCTGGAAGTAGAGGGGAGCGGGTCTTCTGATGGTCGGGATGTGCAAATTTCTCCCTACCCGATCGACTGGTGTTTTGTGGGGGCCCCTGAAAGCAACGTGCACTCGCCAAACGAAACCGTGCACAAAGATGACATTACGGCTATGGTGAGTCTGTACGAGGTGCTGATGGCTGAATTGTAGCCAGGCAGCATTGCAATGCGAATGCTCAGGTAATTCAACCAACTGGTTGAATTAAAAATACTGAAGAGGTATGACGGTTAACAACAAAGAATTTGAGCGATACATAGGGCGAAATCAGATCAGCGACAGACTCAATGAGCTCGCTGGGCAAATTGATATGGATTATGCTGGTAAAAGCCTGGTGATGCTTGCTGTGTTGAACGGGGCCTTCATTTTTGCCGGTGATCTTATTCGTTTGCTCGAGGTTGATGCCGAGGTTTCCTTTGTAAAGCTGAAGTCTTACAGAGGGACGGCCTCAACCGGTGAAGTGCAAACCCTGATTGGACTCATGCATGAATTGAAAGACAGAGAAGTGTTGATTGTAGAGGATATTATAGACACTGGGCGCACGATGAGCAAACTTTTGGAAATGGTTTGGGAGCAGTCGCCAGCATCAGTTAAAGTCTGCACGCTACTGGTAAAACCTGATGTTTTCAAGAACAAATATCAGCTTGATTACGTTGGTTTCAGCATTCCTGATAAGTTTGTTGTGGGCTACGGACTTGACTATGACGAGCTTGGCAGGCAACTGCCAGACATCTATAAAATTAAAGACTGAAGTTTGTAATTCTTTTTTTGATAAGTATTTCGGATTTTTGACCCTTTGTAAAAGAAACGAAACCTAATGTAATGCTGAATATTGTTTTGTTTGGCCCTCCGGGTGCCGGTAAAGGAACCCAGAGTGAGAAGCTAATTAGCAAATATCACCTGACTCATATATCGACTGGCGACTTATTTCGTAAACACCTGACTGAAGGCACCGAGCTCGGAAAGCTAGCTCAAAAGTACATGGATGATGGCAAGCTGGTTCCGGACGAGGTGGTGATTGGCATGGTGGACGATAAGCTGAAATCTACCAATGGATCGTCGGGGGTTATCTTTGATGGCTTTCCCCGCACTGTTAATCAGGCTGAGGCTTTGGACAAGCTGCTCAATGGCATGGGCGAACCTATCAAAGGGATGATAGCGCTCAATGTTCCGGAAGCCGAGCTAAGGATCAGGATAAAAGAAAGAGGTAAGACTTCTGGGCGAGTGGATGACCAGGACGAGGCAAAAATTACCACCCGGATAAAAGTTTATCAGGATGAGACGATGCCGGTAGCTAATTACTACAAGTCGCAAAGTAAATACCATCAAATAGAGGGAGTTGGTGAAATAGAAGAGATATTTCACGACATTTGCAGCGTAATAGACTCTTTCTAAGAGCAAAGAAATAAGGAGGGGGATGCTTTTCCATGGCGAAAAGCGTCCTCATTTATTATATGGCTGACAATAACTTCATTGACTACGTAAAAATTAGCTGTAAGTCGGGCAACGGCGGGGCTGGTTCAGTTCACTTTCATCAGGAAAAATTTATTGATAAAGGAGGGCCCGACGGCGGTGATGGTGGCCGGGGTGGTCACATTATTCTAAAGGGAAACTCTCAACTGTGGACTTTGCTGCACCTCAAATACCGAAAGCACATCATTGCGGAAAATGGTGTGGCAGGTGCAGGCGATAAATGTACGGGAGCTCAGGGCAAGGACATTATTCTCGATGTGCCCCTTGGGACGGTAGCAAGGGACGCCGAGACTGGCAAAAAGTTACTGGAGATTGTTGAAGACGGGCAGAAAGTCATTTTAAAAAAGGGCGGACTCGGAGGGCTGGGTAACGACCACTTTAAATCACCTACCAATCAAGTGCCTACCTACGCCCAGCCAGGTACACCTGGTGAGGAGGGTTGGGTGATCCTGGAGCTGAAGCTTTTGGCCGATGTGGGTCTTGTTGGCTTTCCAAATGCCGGGAAGTCGACGCTTCTGTCCGTTATTTCTGCGGCAAGACCCGAAATAGCCGACTATCCCTTTACCACCCTCACACCCAATTTGGGGGTTGTGCCCTACCGTGACTTTAAGTCGTTCGTTGTGGCCGACATACCAGGTATCATCGAAGGCGCTGCTGAGGGGAAAGGTCTCGGCGTACGCTTCCTGCGTCATATCGAGCGAAATTCAATTCTCTTGTTTATGCTGCCAGCCGATGCATCTGATATCAAAAAAGAATACTACATCCTTCTAAACGAGCTCAAAAAATTCAACCCGGAACTACTGGATAAGCAACGGCTGCTGGCGATCACAAAGTCGGATATGCTCGATGAAGAGCTCATGACGGAGATGAAAGCAGAGCTGCCCGACGATGTAGAAGCTATATTTATTTCAAGCGTAACCCAACAAGGCATACAGGAATTGAAGGATAAGATTTGGCAAACCATTAACAGCTAGTGCCATCTTGTCAGTCAGAAGTGGTTTGGCAAAGTAATTGACTCTTGCTGGCAGGAATTAATGTTTCTTGAAATGGCAAAAAAAAACGTGGAAGAGAACAAAGAAACTATTGAGAATAGTGTAGAAGAGCAGGTTTTGGATGGCGAAAATGCCAATGCCTCTGAGGAGAGTACTGACAATGGGTCAGACGTCGCCGAAGACGAAGTGACTGTGCTTAAGAGAGAATTGGAAGAGTCGAAAGATAAATACCTGAGACTTTATTCTGAGTTTGATAACTATAGAAGAAGGACTGCCAAAGAAAGAGTGGAGCTTATCAAAACCGCTGGTGAGGACGTACTGGCCGTTCTTATTCCGGTAGTTGACGATTTTGAAAGAGCAAAAAAATCGATAGATGGGCAAGAAATCGAGGCTTCAGTAAAAGAAGGTGTCGATCTTATTTATAACAAATTAATTAAAGTGCTTGACCAAAAAGGACTGAAGGCCATGGAAGTTGAAACCGGCCATGAGTTCAACCCCGAATTGCACGAAGCAGTGACTCAGTTTCCTGCACCTGACGATTCGCTGAAGGGAAGGGTGATAGATGTTGTTGAGAAGGGATATGTTTTAGGTGACAAGGTCATCAGGTTTGCAAAAGTGGTAACAGGGGCATAATCGATTATGGCGAAAAGAGACTTTTACGAAATCCTAGGAGTAGAAAAGGGTGCACCACAGGAAGAAATAAAGAAGGCTTACAGAAAAATAGCCATCAAATTTCACCCTGACAAAAACCCTAATGACCCTACGGCTGAGGAAAAATTCAAAGAAGCAGCCGAAGCTTATGAAGTGCTAAGCAATGCTGAGAAACGCCAGCGGTATGATCGTTACGGCCATCAGGGTGTTGGCGGCGCTCCGGGCGGCGGCTTCAGTGGCGGTGGCATGTCAATGGACGACATCTTTGACCAGTTCGGCGATATTTTCGGCGGTGGTGGCGGCAGCCCTTTCGAAAGTTTTTTTGGTGGTGGGCGCTCCGGTCGTGGAGGTGGTCGTAAAGGATCTAACCTTCGTATTAAGCTGAAGCTTACCCTTGCAGAAATAGCAAATGGAGTTGAAAAGAAAATAAAAGTGACCAGGCTGGTGACAGCTCCCGGAGTGACTTACGCTACCTGTTCTACCTGTGGTGGAGCTGGTCAGGTGAGAAAAGTTGTCAACACCATGCTTGGCCAAATGGTATCGAGCAGCACCTGTAGTGCTTGCGGTGGCTCTGGCCAAAGAGTCGACAAACGCCCACCCGGCGTAGATAGCTCCGGCTTGCAACCTCAGGAAGAAGTGATCAGCATCAAAATCCCGGCTGGTGTTTCTGATGGCATTCAATTGTCGATGTCAGGCAAAGGTAACGTTGCTCCCGGCGGCGGAACACCTGGCGACCTGCTGATTGTGGTGGAAGAGATTGAAGATGAGTTGCTGAAAAGAGATGGCAACAACGTCATTTTTGATTTGTACCTCAACTTTGCTGATGCAGCCCTTGGTACTTCTCTGGAAGTGCCAACCATAGACGGGAACGTAAAGATAAAAATTGAGCCAGGCACCCAGAGTGGCAAGTTACTAAGACTGAGAAGCAAAGGTATTCCTGACCTGAACGGCTATGGCCGGGGCGATCAGCTGATCCACGTCAATGTTTGGACACCCAAAACACTTGACAAAGAAGAGAGGGAAATACTCGAAAGATTCAGAGAATCCGACAATTTCAGCCCTAATCCTGGCAAATCTGAAAAAGGGTTCTTCGATAAAATGAAAGAATTCTTTTAAAAGTTATATCGGAATGCAGTTTCGTCGAAAGGAACTGCATTTTTTATTATTTTCTTTCAACATTCGCAACTCTCTCTGCTGTATATCGTTGATAGCCACTATGCGGAGATTGGTTTTATTGAGTTTTAGTCTTTTAGCAAGTTTTTCGTCATTTAGTCAGTTAAAAAAGTTTTACTCTGTGAGCAACGACTCTGCCTTTCAAAAGGTAGATTTTTGTTTGAGTGCAACTTCTGGCTCTTGCTATATCCGGCCTGTGAAAGCAGCCCAGCCAGTCAATATTTATGGCAATCCTGACTTCGAAACCATCAACCCATCGTTCAAGACTTACATAAAGAACAGCGTCAAGCATGTTAATCTTGACCTTGAAAACTATCAGTCCTCGACCATAAGCAAAAGTCTGACGTCGAGCATTTTTGGAGACAGCAAAAAGGACGACAAGAATTACTGGAAGATTCTCCTTACCGAGGATAAAGTATACTCTCTGCAGCTAGCTTATGGTATCGGTAATGCGGATGTGGATCTTTCGGGCATTCCTGTAGAAAAACTAAAGATTAACACCGGAAGTGCTGATGTTATTGTCGATTATGCCGATGGCAAAGGAAACCTGGTGGCAATGGACACCTTTTTTGTGAAAGTTGACCTGGGGTCGCTGATCGCCAATCATATCAACCTTACTAACTCAAAAGTAATTGTGGCCGAAGTGGGGTTTGGAACAGCAGTGCTCGACTTTAGTGATAAAAGCCAACAATCGTCCAAAATCAGGGCCAGCGTAGGGGCCGGCCGATTGGAAATGATCATGCCAAAGGAAAATGTTCCGGTGATTATATACCTGCACAACTCGCCACTTTGCAGTGTTAAAATGCCAGCTGAGTTTACACAGATACGGAAAAATGTGTACACCAGCTCCAGCTACCATCCCGATGCCCTCGACTTGATGGAGTTCAACATAGACGTTGCGCTCGGCAACGTAGAGTTCGTCAGCAAGAAGTAAATAGATTTTCAGTTCATTCATTTTGCCTTTTTGGAGTAGCCATTGTTCCACCTGGTTAGGCAAGCAATAGCTTATTTTATAAAGCGAAATTCTTGAACAAATAGCGGATCAATCTGTATTTCTGAGGATTGAATGTTTCGTTTGTGGTTAAATTAAAAAGCAAAACTGGTTCAATGCGTCTCGCCCGGCCGGGCTTCTCCAGTCGGATAGGCTTGGCCCTTTTGCTTTTCTATGACCACTTGGGATATTTGGTTTAAAGGGTAATCCCCCAGGTTTTCCGCTTGATCCCAAATAGCCAAGTGCAGAAAGAGGGTTAACACTTAGTTTGAATTACCCTTTTTTTTAAATAATTATGCATAGGCTATGGTGTTTTTGTTGCTAATTGCTCTTCTCCAAGATGATGATTCCGAGGTGTTTGGTGCTGATTTTCCTGCTTTTTGCTTCCTATTTTTCTTCCGGGCAATCAAGCCTTGACTCACTTCTCAATGATTGGAAACTAAGGAAAACGACGGACCCGGACACAACCACCGTTAATCTTCTAATTGATATCGCCACAGCGTATCAGTACGACAACACTGACAGTGCGCTTTACTATTGCAGTTTGGCAGAGGACTATTCCAGAGATTTGGATTTTACACGTGGACTCGCCAGTAGCCTGACCAAGAAGGGCGTTTGCTACTACATCAGAGGTGTTTACGATCTGTCGCTCGATGCTCACTCAAGTGCTCTGGTGTTACATCGGCAGATTGGCAATGGAAAGGGGATGGCACTAAGCCTGAACGGGATCAGTTTGGTGTATCTCGGCAAGGACGACATGATCAGAACGATTGAGTATCAGAGGCAGTCAATTTGGTACAGTAAAAACAGCACTGACTCCTCCCTCCTGGCGAATAATTATTTTAACCTTGGCGTCGCTTTCGACGAGTTGCGACAGTTTGACAGCGCCTACCACTATCTCAATGCTTCTGTCAGGGTTTGCAATGTTTACAAAAATGAAAGGGTCAAGCTCATGGTAAACAATCGCCTGGCGCTTACTTATTTTCACGAGGGCAGGTACAGGGATGCCATCGAGCAATACAAAAAGGTGCTTAATGCGGGTTACTACCAAAGTAATTGGGAGAGCACATTTGCACATGCCGGTATGGCCGAGGCTTATATTAAGCTTGGCGAGCCCGTTATGGCTATCAGCCACGGACGTACCGCTTTGGACTATGCAGAGAGAGTGGGGGCAATGTGGGACAAGCAAAGAGCCTACGAGGTGCTGGCAGAGGCTTATGCTCAAAGCGGTGATTTTGAAAACGCCTTCGAAACACATAAGAAATACAAGCAGTTAAGTGACTCAATTCTTAGCGAAGCGAAAGAAAAAGAAATAAACTTGCTGATGGTTAAATACCATGAAGCGGAGAATCAAAAACTTGCTCAGGCGAACAAGATTCAGGAAAAAGAGCTTCGGGTTACCTTTTTGGCTAGTATTATTTTTGCAGTGGTGCTGGTATTCACAATGGCCGTTGCTTTTCTCTTATCGAGAAATAGCAAGACAAAGACGAGACTCAACATAAAACTCACGCAGCAAAATGATGACATTGCCAGGCAAAAGGAGCAGATAGAAAGGCAAAACGAAAGGCTTGAGGCATTGAATAGCACTAATTCACTGATACTTTCCATTATAAGCCATGACATGCGAAGTCCGATAGCTTCGATGCAGTCAACGATAGAATTGATGAAGGGAAAGTTTGGAACAGCGTTCAAAGACTACGCAGTATTTGACGAACTCGGTAAACGAGTTGATAATGTAGCTACCATGCTCAACAACCTGCTCACTTGGGCAGGAGCGCAGTTTTCTGGCATTCAAACAACTATTGAGGAAGTCAATGCCACTGCTGTTGTGCGGGATTTGGTGGCTGTTTATGGTTTTCAGGCCGGGGAAAAAGATATAAGCCTGGTTCACCAGCCGCAAGCCGATATTTTTTTGCGGGCGGATGTTTCCCAACTTAAAATCATTGTGCAAAACTTATTGAGCAACGCTATCAAATTCACGAGAAGAGGTGGTGAAGTGAGGATTCATTATTCGGAAAACAGCTCAATGACTTCGATACACATAGTGGACAATGGTGTTGGGATGACCGAAAAAAAACTAAATCTTATTCAAAATAAAGTAAGCAAAAGACTGACCGAGCCCGGAACCAGCAATGAGCCGGGTACTGGCCTTGGTATTTTACTGGTCAAGCAATTCATTGCGAGCAACGAGGGCTCTATGGAAATCAAAAGTGAAGTAGGCAAAGGAACGGAGTTCATCATAAGCTTCAAGAAGGTATAGTATTTTACTTCTTTGCCCAACCCTTAATTTCGGTTGTCTAAAGATTTGGCGTCTATGTCCCCCACTGCCCCCGCTTGGTCGAAATCACACATCGGCCATAGCAATTGATTCGTTGTAATAGTGATCTTTGTATCATCACTCTCTTCCATTACTCACAACATTATTAATTATTTATTGATGCAATCCTTCAAAATGACGAAAGGATTATGAGTTGTTTGCTATGGAAAAAATAAAAGTTTTGCTGAGGGGAACTTACCTCCCCTTGAAGTCGCTTCTGGCGTTTGTTTTTATTGCCTTGGCGTTGGTATCGGTCAACGATTTTCTCGTTTCTGAATATATACTAACGCATACACAAGCCTCACTTCTGCTATTGACAGGCGCAATGATCGCTATTTACGTGTACGTGCACATCACTAAAGCGTCATATACTAAACACCAGCGTGATAGCTATGCTTGGAATATAATGAACAACAGCCCTGAGATGGTTTGGGCTGTTAATGTGGAATACAAATTACTTTTTTTCAATGAGGCATTCCGATCTTCCATAAAGCTATTTTCCGGGCACGATTGCCGCCTCGGAGATGATGTGCTAGCCATAGATATGGCTGAGGACAACAGTAAATGGAGGGAGCTGTATAATAAAGCATTAAGAGGGATTTCTTTTACATTCCGGGATAGCATATCGGAGGCTATCGGCAATGCAAGCTATGAAAATTCATTTCAACCTTTAAGGAGCCCAAAGAGCGGCAAAATTGAAGGAGTAACATGTGTAAGCCGGGACATAACCTGGAAAGTTGTTCAGGAAAAGAAGCTCCGGGAAAGCAACGAAAAATTACAGATGGTGGTGGATGGAGCCAAACTGGGCATTTGGGATCTTGATGTAAAAACCTGGAAGGCTCAATACAACGACCTGTTAAAAGGAATGTTAGGTTACCCTCCAAAAGAATCCGATAGGTCTCAGGTCGCCTGGCAGAATTTGTTTCATCCGGATGATCGGGATGAAGCGCTGGATTTGATGAAAAAACACTTCAAAGGCGAAATTGATATGATTGATCTGGAATACCGGATGCAACATAAAGATGGCCGTTGGATATGGATACATAATAGGGGCAAGGTGATGGAAAGGGATAGTGATGGCAGAGCCGTTAGAGCCTTGGGCACACACACTGATATTACACAGCGAAAACTGGCCGAATCTGAGCTTCAAAAGCTCTCTTTGGTGGCAAGTAAAACACATAACGGAGTAGTTATAACAGATGCCAATGCGAGGGTGGCATGGGTGAACGAAGCATATGAAAAGATGACGGGATTTACCCTTGCCGAAATAGTCGGTAAATACCCTGCGGATGTTGTTAGTGGGCCCGATACCGATAGTGAGGCTGTCAGGAGGATTAAGGAGAAGCTTGCTGGAAACCAAATCATTAGGGAAGAGGTTGTCTACTACAAAAAGAATGGTGAGAAAATATGGGTGTCGCTTGAGATTACTCCGATTTTTGATGCAAAAGGAAAACTTGAGCGATTCATCTCAATCGAGACAGATAATACCGAACGGAGGAAACAAGACAATCAGCGTATGATTCTGGAGGCAGCTGTTAAAAACATTGCGGAAGCAGTTTTGATTATAAACAAGCCATGCGGAAAAAATGACACAATGTACAGGGTTGTCTACTCCAATGACGCATTCTCTAAAATGACTGGATTTAGTCCGGAAGAGGTGGAGCAGAGGAATCCCATTAGTTTGCTAAGGGGCCCAAAATCTGATAGCGGGAAATTGACAAAAGTGTTTGATGCTATTACCAGCGAAAGCTATATCCAGGAGGATTTGGTTTCCTACAAAAAGAATGGAGAATCGTTTTGGATCAATTTGGCGGTGTCGCCTGTCGGGGATTTGAGCAACAACAACCAGCATTATTTCGTCGCCATAATAAAAAATATAAGCGAAAGAAAAGAAGCGCAAAGCGAGGCCTTGGGCCTAACCAATGAGCTTGTTGCCCGGAACAAGGAGCTGCAGGAATTTACACAAATTGTTTCTCACAACCTGAGAGCTCCGGTAGTCAATATTCTTGGGCTGACTCAAATATTTGATAGGTCGCAGGCTTTCAATCAATACAACCTGAAGATACTGAAGCATCTTACCGAGTCTGCACAACAACTGGACACAATCCTTATCGATCTGAATGACATTCTTCAGGTAAGAGAATCGTCTACTCAAGCGAAGCAGAAGTTTATCTTAAAAGACCTGGTTCAGCAAGTGCTTTCATCGTTCATACTTCAAATCGAGGAGTCTGGGGCTAAGATCAGTTTGCAAGTCGATGATTCTATTCAGCTTGAAGCAATCAGGGGGTACGTTCACTCTGTGGTTCATAATCTTACCACCAATGCGCTTAAATACAGGAACCCAAGGCGACCATTGGAGCTTGACGTTACTGCCTATACGACCAAAAATGATTTGGTTCTTTGGGTGAAGGACAATGGCTTGGGTATGGATACGAAGCTGATTGAGGGTAAGCTATTTAAGCTTTATAAGCGCTTTCATAGCCACGTTGAAGGAAAAGGAATGGGATTATTCCTGGTAAAAACTCAGGTGGAGAGAATGGGTGGCACGATCAAGGTGTTTAGCACACTTGGCAAGGGCACTGCCTTCAGGGTGACTATTCCAAAGGAGAACTGCCTGGTGGAACGGGAGGAAATGCAATATGCCCTGGAGGTAAAGTAAGACTTGGTAATGCACGGCAATGTGTAAACTCTCTCTTTCCATTATTAAATAAAGGTTGCATCTTGGCGGTTTAACTTCTAATAAGTTATTCCGCCTTGAAGCTTAAACTCAATATATGGCTCACACTTTGCCTCTTTGTTTTCAGCACCATTTTTATTCTGGTGGTGTTCAATATTACCTATTCGAGCCTTGAAGAGGAGCTTGTTTTAAGAGCAAAAGACAAATTAAACGCCGTTAATATTCTTAAAAGACGGCTCATAGAGCTTCACCTGCGGGACAAGAAGCAAGAAGCGGATCACATTTTGTCAAACGCCGACCTACATGGCGTAAATGAGGCAGACCTGGTCGAAAACTTACAGTCGATATCCGAAATAAAACGAATAGAGGTTTTGCACGAATTTGACCCTAATCAGGTTCGGTTTGTAGCTAGCCTCGACTCGGACTCCACCTACTATAATTTTCTTTTCACGAGTGAGAAAAGGCAAGTCCGCCTGGTTTTTGGCTTGCAGGACATCCAGGATATTCTACTGGAGCGTACCGGGCTTGGTGTGACAGGCGAGTCGTACGTAGTTAATGAGCGGCATCGCCTTATGTCGGCCTCTCTCTTTCACCCTCAGGAGTACCCTACTAACATTTCCAGCCCGAGCCACGGTGTGTTGTCGGCTATTGGCGGCAAAGAGGACGTCACGATTTACACCGACTACAGAGATGTGGGCGTGATGGGAGCTTTTCGGCCCGTTGATTTTTATGGGATAAAAATGGCCCTCTTAACAGAAATTGACCTCGACGAGCTCATGAGGCCTATCTATTCAATTAGAGAGAAGATGGTCATAGTTGTGGGGATTTTGATGGCGGTGTCGTTAGCCATTTCTGTTTTTCTTGGTAAAATTCTTTCGAACCCCATTGTGCAACTTCGAAGAGTGGCTGACCAACTGTCGCTTGGAACCTTACCTTCCGACATCCGACCTTCTGGTCCTGTGCTGGAAATGCAGCAGATCACACAGTCAATGGACAAGCTTATTCATTCTCTGAAGCAGATTGCATCATTCGCCTCCGATATTGGTGAAGGCAAGATGGAGTCCACCTATGTAATGCTGAGCAGCCACGATGAATTGGGGAAAGCCATTCTCCAAATGCGGGATCAGCTGGTTACGCTAAACAATGAAAAAAATGCGCTTGAGCTCAACTCGAAGCGAGTATTGATTGAAGCCCAGGAGAAGGACCGGGAAAGGATTTCCAGGGATTTACACGATGGGCTTGGGGCATTGCTAACCACATTGAAGCTAAGAATGGAAAAGAGCGGCCTGTTGGTTGAAAATGCTGACATGCGAGATTTGATTGAAAGAACTATTTCGGAAACCAGAAGCTTGGCAAGGAACCTGATGCCGGCAGTGCTTCGTGATTTTGGACTAAGCGAGGCCCTTGAACAGCTTATTTCGGACATTGAAGACAGTACTCAGATCAAAGTTCTATTTTTTAATGAGCTGGAGAACTCCAACTATAAACTTGAGAAGGACAAGCAAGTATATATTTACCGTGTGGTGCAGGAGGCGATCAACAATGCCATCAAGCATGCGCAATGTGACGAAATTCAACTCTCAATTACTGTTTTCGATGACCACCTGGCGTTGTATATAAAGGATAATGGCATTGGTTTTGAAGTTGAGCAGAAAGATGGATTCACCGGTCTGGGACTCAGAAATATTGAGGAGAGGATAAGATTAATGGGAGGTGTTTTTTACATAGAGTCAGGAAAAGCCGGAACGGGCATAGAGATAGAAATACCGATATCATGAGTACTATTAAAGTCATAATTGCCGACGATCACCAGCTATTTCGGAATGGTCTCAGGGCTTTGTTGCAGGCGCAGGAAAGCGTTGAAATTGTTGGTGAGGCAGAAACTGGTGAGGCTCTTCTGAACCAGCTGACAACCACCAGGGCGGACATCATTCTGCTGGACATTTCTCTGCCAGACAAATCTGGGCTCGATATTCTCCCGCTGGTAAGAGAAAAATACCCTGACACAAAATGTATCATGCTTACCATGCATGAGGAGCTTCAGTACGTAAAGGAGAGCCTCAAGAAGGGGGCGTCGGGATACTTGCTTAAAGACACAAGCGAAAGTGAATTGCGGGAAGCTATACGTGGAGTATACCTCGGAAAGCGGCACTTTAAGAATAAGATATCGGAGCTTCTGCTGGAGGATATGTCCGGGCCGGGAAGCCCGTCACCTATACTTTCCGAAAGGGAAATTGAGATTGTGAAAATGGTGGCCGAGGGCAAAATCACCAAAGAAATAGCCGACAAGCTGTTCATTAGTGTTCGCACAGTAGAAACACACCGGTCACGCATCATGAAAAAGCTCGGTGCCGCTAACGCTTCTGAGATGATCAACGCTGCTTATCGCCGTAAGCTCATTTAGCGTTACGTATTTTCCACATCTGATTACGTATTTTCCACATATCCGATTACCCATTTTTTGCGAAGGCCGGGGGTGCCGTTAGTTCGTTTATTTGTATGAACATTAAACGCACCCTAATTATGTTAAAGGCAGCAACAACAACCCTTATTCTTGGCCTGGCTATATGTTTCAGTGCCAATGCACAAAGCAAGTCTTTGAAAGGCCCGGCGTATAAAAATGCCAGCCCGACTGAAAAGTATAAAGGAAGCAGCACCTTGCTGGTAAGAGGAAAAGCTCCCAAACCCAAGGGACCCGAGGCGAAAAATCAAAAGCCCTGGGATATTGACAAGTCGGAGTTTGTAGTGGTTAGGCTTGATGAATTAAAAGGAAAAAACACGAAGGGACTTAAAGGCCCAGCGTACAAAAACTATAAGCCTGAAGTGAATAACTAATGCAGGAACATTGGTTGGTAGGTTGATTAGACCGGCAGAAGGCCGGTCTTTTTTTACCTCTTCAGTAAGCTTCTAGGGAAATAAAGGCAGTCGCTACGATTGCCCGGGCAGCCTTTGGCGAAAAGGTGGATAGGTTCTTCGGTTGGTAGAGGTTGCCCAATTTCCCGTCCATTTTTTACTCTTCTCTTAATGTATCTGCCGGATTGTTGGCAGCAGTTTTTATAGTTTGCAGGGCCACCGTGGCCATAAGCAGCAGACAGATGCCCGCCAAAGTCATCAAATAGCTTATCACAGAGATATCAATCCTATAGGCGAAGTTCTCCAGCCACTTACTTACCCAGAAATAGCTCAAAGGAATGGCCAGCGCTGCGCCAGCAAGCATCACCATCAGGTATTCTTTGCCAATTAATCGGATAAGCGAGGTAAAATTGGCTCCCATCACCTTCCTGATAGCCATCTCTTTTATTCTTGTTTTCAGCGAGTAAGCAATCAAGCCAAACAACCCAATAAAGGCGATAGTAATAGCCAGCCCGCTTAGCAGATAAAGCAACTGGAGCTGCTGCCTTTCATTTTTATAGAGGTTGTTATAAAGGTCATCAAGAAACTGGTATTCGAAAGGGTACTTTGGGAAAAGCTCATTCCAGGCACCTTCTATAACGGACATTGTTGAAGCTACATCATTGGTTTCAAGTTTTACCAAAAACGTGCGCAGCCATAAAGGTTCAAAAACCATAATGATAGGATCCACTTTGTTCTTCAGGGTTTCCTGATGAAAATCTTTCACCACTCCTACAACGGGGCCTTTTGCAAGCTTATAGGTGCCCTGGTTCCAATCTACATTTTTACCAATAGCCTCTTCTGGGGTTTGCCAACCAATAGCATGCATGGCAGTTTCGTTGAGGATGTAGGCCCTTCTTTTGCTTAGCAGGTATTCTTCAACATCGTTGTTGGCGCCGGTTAGCTGAGGAAGTGGTTCGTAGGCCAGGCTTTTCGGCAACGGCTCGCCTGCCAGCAGCTCCATTCCCATTACGTCGATAAAGTCGTGATCGATTACCTGAATATCCATCGACGGGGCATCATCGACGTTTTCCTGAATACCTTCCGCAGTCACTGTTCCTCCATCCCGTATTTCTCTGGAAGGTACTTCAAGACAGGCGCTGACTCCTTTGATGCCAGGTTGCCCATCGAGCTTATCTTTGAACAATTTGAACTTGTCTTTTACGGTATCCGGCACGCCAGGCAGGGCAATTACCTGGTCTTTTTCCATACCAAGGTTTTTCTCGTTCAGAAATACGAACTGCTGACGGGCTATCATGGCGCTGGCGATGAGCAGAATAGATATGCCGAACTGCAGGCTAATGAGTACTCTTTTTATACTAAACCGTCCTGTTTTTTTACCGATCGAAAAGGCTTTGCTGGTTTTGATAATGTTCACAGGCTTGAAAGAAGAAAGCACAAAAGCCGGGTAGAAACCGCCAAGCAGCCCGGTAACTACTGCCAGGCCGAACAATACGGCAACGAGTACTAAAGACGACAAAAGGTTCTCGGTTCCTGTTAGCTCCTTGAAAACAGGTAAAGCCAAAAAGGCCAGGGCCAACCCAAGCCCTGCGGCAGCCGTGCTGAACAATACCGATTCAGTTAAAGAATAGAACACAATCTGTTGACTTCCGGCACCAAGTATTTTACGCACGCCAATTTCCTTTGACCGGGCAATGGACATGGCGCTGGTCAGGTTCATGAAGTTGATGATAGCTAAGGCCAAAATGAGGATGGCTACCAGCAAGAATATTTTAACATAAGCAATGGAGCCGTTGGGCTTTATTTCCCGGGCGAGATTTGAATGGAGGTGGATGTCGCTCAAAGGCTGAAAGACAAACTCTGTGCCCTGAAGTGCCTGGTCTCCGTTTATCTTGATAGCCATTGCTTCCAGCTTTTCCTGAACAGACTCCATGTTGGTGCCTTGCTGAAACAATACATAGGTATACGCCCACCATGATCTTTCAGCTTCGTTTCGAAAAGAAATCAACATGTCGATGGGAAGATGAGTGTTGGCGGGAAGGTTTTTCATTACGCCGGTAACCTTATAGACGGTTTCGTCGGTAGACCAGTAGCCAGTGATGAATATTTCTTTGCCCATCGGGTCTTCGTTTGCAAAGTACTTTTCGGCAACAGCTTCCGATATCACGATGGAAAGCGGCTCGGCCAGGGCCGTTTTTGCATCGCCTTTTGTAAGAGGGAAATCGAAAACTTCGAAGACATCTTTGTCTGTTACAAAAGCATTGTCCTGCCTGAATTTTTCTTCTCCGATACGAATAAACTTGGGCTCATGGTTCTGAAAGCGGATGAGCTTCTCTGCTTCAGGAATTTCTTCGGGAATTCCGTTGATCCAGTCGGTATCTACTCTGGCGAAGTGTGTGTCGTAGCCGCTGGGTGATGTGTAGTGGACTGTAAGCCTGTAGATCTGACCCGACTTTGTGTGAAAGTTTTCAAAACTTGTTTCGAAATGCAGGTAAATCGCAATTAGAATAAAGGCCGCAAACCCAATAGCCAGGCCGCTGATATTAAGCAGGGCATGGGCTCTTTGCTTGGAGAAGTTTCGGCGAATGACTTTCAGGTAGTTGGTTAGCATGGAATAGGTATTTGTTGAACGATAAGTGGCCGAACGTTTAAATGCATAGCTTCGAAAGCACCTGATCACGTTCCACCAATAGATCAGCTTGGCCAGCCCGGGCGCTTTGCCAGCATGCAGCATGGCATAAAAGCTTTCCTCCAGGTCGCCCTCCAGCTCCTCCAGCCTGTCTTTGCGGCAGTACCAGCGAAAAAACTTCAGAGCTAGTGGTGGCGGGAAATGTTTTTCGTGACTCATGGCCTGAGAAACTATTGTATGGAAATGGCTGGAATTTGACTACGCAGTTGCTCCCGGAGCGAAGCAATTTCTTCCAGGGCCTTTCGTGCATATGGAGTAAGGTAAAACAGTCTCTTGCGCTTGCCACCTCTAAAGTCACCTGCCTCGCCTAGTTTCGACTCCAGGAAACCCTTCTCTTCCAGCCGGTACAATACCGTGTGGATGGCGCTTATATTGATGCTCTTGCCAGTTTGTTTCTTGTACTCTTCTACAATGGCAACGGAGTAGGCACCATTGTACAATACCCCAACAAGTAGTAGCACGATCTCCTCAAAATTGCCCAACCTTAGATTTTCCATATTTTATTCAGTATTGTAAGTAATATACCGAATCGGCGATAATATGTTTCACTTTTGTAAGGAAAAAGTGAGAGTGGGTCTATTATGAAAGCGACAACACCTCCAAAATCAATTTCCTGGCGCTGCTTGCAACAGAATTCTGGCTAGCTGTTACTCATGCCTTAGCGACTTGGCAGGGTCAAGCTTGGCTGCCCGAATGGTTTGCGATGCTGAGGCAAGTAGCGCAACGGCTGCGACGGCGAGGCCCGGGACTAGCAATAGCCAGGGAGAAAGGTCAATCCTGTTGGCGAAGTTGTCCAGCCAGCCCTGGTAAACTAGCCAGGAAAGGGGTATAGCCAGCACAGAACTAATTACAATCAACAGTAGAAACTCCCGGGTTAGCAGGCCAAGGATTGTCCGCTCCGATGCGCCCAGCACCTTTCTTATGCCTATTTCTTTGGTACGCATGCTAGCCGAAAATGAGGTAAGTCCAATCAGCCCAAGGCAAGCAACGAAAATGGATAGGCCTGAAAATAGGGCGACTACTTTGCCAAATGTTTGCTCGCTGGCGTATTGTTGATTGAAGTAATCATCGAGGAAAAAGTATTCAAAGACATTGCCAGGGAATGAAGACAGGTACTCCTCTTTTACCATTTCAATATTTGACTGGAGATTGGCTGTGTTAAGTTTGATAGAGTAGAATTGTCCGGCATCGGGTATGAGCCGGAAAATAAGGGGTTCGTGGCTCTCTTTAAGTGACTGCTGGTAATAATCTTTGGCAATGCCGATTACGGTGTATTGGTCTCCCCAGAATTCAATTTTGTTTCCGAGCAAGTCTTCCGGGTCGTCGAAACCAATCCACCTGAGGGCAGTTTCATTGAAAATGACATTGGTGGTTTCGGTACCAAATTCCTTGGAAAACTTTCTGCCAGCTACTATTTCAAGGCCGTAGGCATCAATAAAATCGTAATCCATCCCTACAATTCTATATTGTTTTGCCTCGCTGTCAGCTTGCGTTACCAAGCGAATTCCTCCGGCGTTCCAGTTGGGCTGCCGACCTGGCACCGAACTCGACGCCGTCATACTTTTGACAGTGGTTTGAGCGAGCAGTGTGTTCTTGAATGCTGTCAAGCGTTCGGTATATGTAGAGTCGGTTACATTGGGCCCTTTGATCACCAGTGTTTGATCAATGTCGACACCCAAATCCTGGCTTTTCATGAAGCCAAGCTGCTTTGTTACAATCAAAGTGCCGGCCATTAGAAACACTGATGCTGTCATTTGTAAAATAACGAGCCCCTTTCTTAGTAAGATGCCTCTTGGGGAAGTGCTCATTTTTCCTTTTAATACGCTTGCTGGCTGGAATCTGGCAAGCACAAACGACGGATACAGACCCGACAAAATGCTGCCTCCAGCGAAGAAGGCAAGCAACACAAACCAGAAGTAGGCGTCAGCTAAAAATGCATAGGAGACTTGCTGGCCTGTTAGTTCACTGAAGTAGGGGGTAGCGGCTAACACTATTACCAATGCAATGGCAACAGCCACTAAATTAGTGAGGGCGGACTCCAGCATAAATTGACCCACAAGCTGTCTTTTGTAGGAGCCCATTACCTTTCTTACACCTACTTCCCTCGCCCGGTTGATTGACCTTGCCGTTGCAAGGTTAACATAGTTGATCCAGGCAATGAGGATAATAAAAAAGCCAATACCCAGCAGCGCATACACCGTGTCACCGTCGCCACCTTGCTCAGTTTCATGCATCAGGTGAGAGTAAAGGTGAATGTCGGCCAGGGGTTGCAGGCTGAAGATCATCTCATGGTTGACCTCTCTGTTTCTTTCTCCAATTCTAGCCTCGACGAGGGTTGGGATTTTAGCCTCAAAGGCCGAAGCGCTTGTTCCTTCTTCCAGCTTAACATAGTTGAGAAAGCCATCCCACCACCAGGCATCATCTACCTCTGGTTGCCACGAAATGTAAGTAGCAAAAGAAACAAGCACACCAAACTTCAGGTGGGTATTGCGGGGTTGATCCTCAATTACTGCTGTCACCTTGAATCCTTGCCCACTATTAACGGTAATTGTCTTGCCAACAGCTTCTTCTTCGCCAAAATATTTGCTGGCTGTTGATTGAGTGATTATGGCGGTGAATGGCTCTTTTAATGCATTTTCTCCACTTCCTGCGACTACCTTGTAGGGAAAAACCTTCAAGAAGTCATCGGACGCAAAGAAGGAGTTTTCTTCTTTGAAAACCTTGTCGCCAATCTTTACTGTAAAGCCCCAGTGGCTCAGCCTGGCGTAGCTCACCACTTCGGGGAATTCTTCTTTCAATGCTTTGCCTATAGCTGACGCACCTGCTGCCCATTGCGACCCGAGCTCCCCATTGTTATATCTGTCGAGCCTTAGCCGGTACACGTTTTGGTAACCTGGGAGAAATTTTTCATAGCTCAGTTCGAATCTTGCGTATTGAATAATTAGCAGGCAAGCGGCCAGGCCAATGGCCAGACCGATGATGTTGATAAAGGAGAAAGCCTTTTGTCTCAAGAGACTTCTAAGGGCCGTAACCAGGTAGTTGCGAAACATGGCGGTAGATTTAAGGTGGTACTGTTAAAAAGGACAAAAGTTACAGGCGAAGGTTGCTTTACAGATGATCCGGGAGTTTTAAACAGTGTGAGCGACGGTGGAGAATCACCGAATTTATGCCTGGTTTGCAGCTGAGTTCGCTGCGAATTCTGCTGGCAGATGCGTACCTTTACTTACACATCAATCAATAACTATGGATAGATTTAATCCCTGGCACCACGTAAGTCTTGGCCAAAAGGCACCGGAAATTATTAATGGCATTATAGAGATACCAAAAAACAGCCGAGCCAAGTATGAGCTCGATAAGGACAGCGGCTTGCTCATGCTGGACAGGGTGCTCTATTCTTCTGTTTACTATCCCGCCAACTACGGATTCATCCCTCAAACCTACTGCGACGACAAAGATCCGCTGGATATTCTGGTGTTGTCGCAAATCGAAGTGGTGCCTCTTTGCATAGTGCCTGCCAAAGTAATTGGCGTGATGCGCATGCTCGACCAGGGCGAGGCGGATGATAAAATCATTGCCGTTGCTCAGCACGATATGAGCTGGAACCATTACAATGATATCAGTGAGTTGCCTGATCACTTCAAAAACGAGATCCAAAACTTTTTCGAAGACTATAAGAAGCTCGAACACAAAACCGTGGTGGTGCACGATTTTATGGATAGAGTGGTTGCCATGGAAATTGTAGAAAAAGCTATTGAGGACTATAAAATCAAATTCAAGAAAGCCTAAACGAATTACACTAAGCGCTTCGTTTAGTTAATAGGCTCCCATACTAATCGTCATAGAAAATACCTATAGTCAGATTGATAATAACAATCAATTCGAGTGATCTATTGTGTGGTTTTGAATGTTATCTAACTGTAAAAGGATAACAATTTAAACCAATAGTATCATGAACTACATAGGAATAGATGAAGATGTGGCTGCGGGCGAAATCAAAGCTTTGAATAGTTTGCTTGCCAGCTATCAGGTATTTTATCAGAACCTGCGGGGATTTCACTGGAACATCAAAGGAGAGAAATTCTTTGGGCTGCATGAAAAGTTTGAGGAATACTACACGGCCGCCGCAGAAGACATAGACGCAATTGCTGAAAGAATTCTCACAATTGGCGGTGCGCCTTTGCACTCAATCAGCCAGTATCTGAAGGAAAGCAAAATCAGGGAGGTGACTGAGGTAAGCGAGGCAAGAACAGCTGTTGAGAGCATTCTTGAGCAGTATATCGAGCTTGTGAATTTGGAAAGGCCTATTCTGGATCAAAGTGCCGAAGCGAATGATGAAGGCACTAATTCCCTCATATCAGACTTGCTGGCCAAGCAGGAAAAGACCATTTGGATGCTAAGCAGCTGGTTGAAGTGAAGGAGCCCGGAACACATGTAAAACAAAAAAGGGTTCATACTGTATGAACCCTTTTTTGTTTATAAGATAGTTTCTCGCTGCTACCAGCCTATGCCATAGAAAGCCTCCGTTCCATCGGGATAAACACCTTCAATCAGTGTTCCGCCTCTTTTGTTGGCCATCACTCTTGCCAAGTCCTGAATATTTCTGATGGTAGTTTTGTCGATATTGGTGATGATGAAACCGGCACGAACACCAGCTTCTTTCCATTTACCGTCGTTTACCTCTGTGGCTTTTGCACCGCCATCGATTTTTAGGTTTTGCATTTCTTCCCTGCTCACATCTGTAAAGTTGCTTCCTTCTATTGAGAAAGAGCTTCTGGCTTCCACAACCTCGATAGAGTCAGACGTGCTTTTCAGCGTTACCTTCACGGTGCTTTCTTTGCCGCCTCTTATATAAGTGACCTCCACTTTGTCGCCTGGTCTTTTAACAGCTATTTTTTCCTGAAGCTTGGCTACATTGTCAACGCCTTTGCCATCAACGGCGATAATCACATCCCCTTTTTCAAGGCCGGCGTCGGCAGCGCCACTGTTGGGGTTCACATTCTCAATCGAAATGCCCTTCAGCACATTGAGTCCTCTGGCTTCAGCCAGGGCAGCATTTACGTCTACGATGTTCACTCCCAGTAAAGCCCTTTGAACCACACCAAACTCCTTCAAGTCATCCATCACTTTTTTCACAAGCGTGGTAGGAACGGCGAAGGAATAGCCTGAATAAGAGCCGGTGTGGGTGGCGATGGCTGTATTGATACCAACAAGCTCTCCCCTAAGGTTGACCAATGCCCCTCCACTATTGCCAGGGTTAACGGCGGCATCTGTCTGTATGAACGACTCAATTTGCAGGTTTCTGTTGCTGGGGTCACGCAGTATATTGATGTTTCTGCCAGTGGCACTTACAATACCAGCCGTTACAGTCGACCTGAACTCGAATGGATTGCCAATGGCCAGTACCCATTCGCCGACGTTGATATGCTCTGAGCTTCCAAACTTTACGAAGGGAAGATTTTTACCATCAATTTTCAATAGCGCAAGGTCAGTCGTCGGGTCAGTGCCCACCACCTTAGCATCAAAAGTTCTGTTGTCATTCATAAGCACTTCCACCTCTGAGGCATTTTCCACCACGTGGTTGTTGGTTACAATATAGCCATTGTCGGCTATGATCACACCTGAGCCGCTGGCACCTGATGGAGCCCTTTGCCCCCTGTTACCAAAGAAGTCCTGGAAGTACTGATCAAATTGATTGTTGCTGGCAGTGGGTGTGGAGGTGTATTTTGACCTGATGTGCACCACGCCTGGTGTAGCTGCTTTGGCAGCGTATACAAAATTAAGTCCTTCTGGCACCACCACACTCGTCGTGTCGAGGAAATTGGAGAACCTTACATTCTGACGGTCTTCGAATGATGAAAACTCATCATTCTGGTTGTTTAGCAGTTGATACCCGCCTATAGCTATCATCGCACTCAAAAGGGAGGAGAATAGCATCGCTACATAAATCTGTCTTTTATTCATAACTCGGTTTTTTTTAGTCAGTTAACACCAGTGTAACGAAATAGGGTCGTCTGTGATGCTACATTAACGTTTTTTAACAGGCATTGTGTTCCGCTAGCTAAAATAGCAGATTGTTGGCACAAAAAATTATGGTCGTGAATAAGGAAAATATGGCCGCTGTTTTTGCACAATTAAAATGAACCTGCTAATATTGCATTCCCATTTGACGAGCCTCTCTTTTGGCAAGTCATTCGGAACTAGAAAATTCCTCCTTAGCTCAGCTGGTTAGAGCATCTGACTGTTAATCAGAGGGTCCTTGGTTCGAGCCCAAGAGGAGGAGCAGAAGTAAAGAAAGCCATCAGGGATGATGGCTTTTTTGCGTTTATACTTTTTGTGAATCAATACCGGATCAAGTGGAAAATACGTTCGTCGAAAGTAGAGCACCTGTTGGTTTTGGATCAAGCGGAAAACCTGGGGAGTAAAACTCAAAAGAACATTATTCTATTCAACGATTAGCAGGCAATAAAGAAGCAAAACTGGTTCAATGCGTCCCGCTTGGACCTTTTGCTTCTTTATGCTAACACAAAGTACCGATGCCAAAAATCAACTCCCCCCAGAAATTCAGATTGATCCTTGGTTTTACAATGTACATTTAACTGTTAATCAGAGCGTGCTTGCGGTTCGTCACACGATTCGAGCCCAATACGCCAATCGATGAGGAGAAGCAGGAGAACAGAAAGCCATCAAAAATGATGGCTTTTTTGCGATTGAGGCCCTGTTAGTTCATATAGGCGAGACTTTTTGTGGACTCCGAGGTGTGTTTTATCCTACCTAATAGTTTTCTTTAGGAAAACTTTCTATGTTTGATGTGTGTTCAATATCATAACAAGAAGAACTCTGTTGGAGTACTCAAAAAAATACCCATTGGCAGCGACGGCGCTGTTCGAGTGGTATCACGAATTAGTAAAAGCTGATTTTGAAAGCTTTAATGACTTGAAGGGTGTGTATGGGAATGCCAGTGTGGTTGGTGACGATCGGGTTGTGTTTAACATAATGGGGAATAAATATAGACTTGTTGTCCGCATTGTATTTGAGTTTAAGGCAACCCAGGTCAGGTGGTTTGGCACTCATACTGAGTATGACAAAATAGATGTAGTAACTGTACAATTTAAAAGGAAATAGGATGGAATTGGCGGTAATAAAAAACGAAGCTCAATATGAAGCTTATCTTGAATGGGTGAATGAAATGTTTGACAGAAAGGTGGCTCCTGACTCCCCTGTAGGTAAAAAGGTGGAAGTTGCTTTGCTCCTTATTAAGCAGTTTGAAGACGAGCACTTTCCAATTCCTTTACCTGACCCCATAGATGCTATCAGGTTAAAAATGTTGGAGCTCGGCCTCAGGAATAAAGATTTGGTGGGAAAGTATGGCAGCAAAGGGCATGTTTCTTCACTTTTGAACAAACGAAAGCCTTTAACCCTGGAATTGGCAAGACTATTTCACAAGGAATTTAATATCCCGGCGGAGGTTCTATTGTCCTGAGATTTGATTAGTGGCAAGCTTTTTAATCAAGCTCCTTGATCCTGATACTCCTGAAATACAACTCCGAGCCATGGCCTAAAAAGCCAATGTAACCTTTCTTGTTTTTTAACCCTGGGTGCTCTTTGTGATCCATGGTACCGTCTTTGCTGGCCTCGGCGATGTCGCCATCCACAATCACTTCGCCGTTCAGGGTCACCTTCACCTTAGTTCCCTTCACTTCAACCTCCTGGTAGTTCCACTCGCCAACAGGCTTTAAAAAACCACGCTTAGCCGGGATAACCCCATAAACAGAGCCATGGTATTGATAGGGCTGAAGCTTGGAGTACATTTCGGCAGTGTTGTCTAATATCTGCAGCTCCATACCAACATAAGCAGCATCGCCTTCCAGTGGTGTGCGGATGCCCAGACCGTTGTTGGCGTCAGGTGTTAGCTTGAACTCAAAGCGGAAAATGAAATCTCCGTATTCCTTTTCAGTGTAAAGATTGCCGCTTCCACCTGCATCTGTTTTCACTGCAATAGTGCCGTTTTCCGCCACATAATCTTGCTTATTGCCTATCCAGCCAGAGAGGTCTTTTCCATTAAAAAGGAGCATATAGCCATCTTTTTTTTCTTCTTTAGTGAGCTTGTTTTGGGCAAATGAAGCGGTGCTGAAAGCAGCAATAGCCAGAAATAGTGCTAATTTTTTCATTGTCGGACCTATTAAATTTTTTATTCACTTACCGCTACTGCGATTTTGGAGTCAGCGGTTCCGTAATATAAGTACCATTTGCCTTTGAAATTCACTAACCCTTCCAGAAAACACACATTGTTTACCTGACCGGTGATTTCATAGTCTTTATCGGGTGTCATAAAGTAATCGTCGGAGCGGCTTACCACTTCGGCGGGGTCGTTGATGTCAAGAAGAATCTGCCCTGCGGAGTAGGTACCGTCTGCCAAATCAGCCGTTCGGTTTTCTCCAAAATTTCTGCTGTTGTAGATGAGGAGAATGCCCTGGTCGGTTACGAAAGCCTGTGGGCCCGGCTCTACCAGGTCGCTGTCAAACTTGCCCGGCCTGGGGCCGAATATAGGTTTCAGCTTGTAGTCGGTTACGCCAGCCGCAACGTCGGTTACGGGCGTCCAGTTGATAAGGTCGTCGGACCAGGCCAGGTAAATGTTGGTGTCGCCCCAGTACATCCAATACTTGCCGTTGATTTTGGTGGCGACAAATTTATCGCCGTCTCTTTTGGTGACAACAGCTCCTGATTTCGACCAAAGGTCGAGGAACTTTCCGTTTTCGGCTGACTGAAAAACCGGGCCGTATTTTGTCCAGCTCACCAGGTCTTTGGAAGAAGCCACCAGCAGCCGGGCTATTTCGCCATCGTAGGCGGTGTAGGTCATATAGTAAGTGCCGTCTTCGCTTTCCACTATCCTGGGGTCTTCGCAGCCACCTTCCCACTCGTATTTGCTCTGAGCGTCATTTTCGGGGTAGAAAATGGGGGCTGGCATCCTTTCGAAGTGAATACCATCATCGCTGACGGCCAATCCTATGCGGGATGTGCCTGCGTATTTCCCAACCCTGTCTTCGGCTCGGTAGAGCAGATGCACTTGCCCATTTCTTACCAGCGCCGTGGGGTTGAATACGTCTTTCGCCTCCCAGTACACGCTGTCCATTCTTACGGGGCAGAAAAAAGCTGTGCTATCCAGTGCCGTTAAGATGGGGTTGGCATCGTCCTGTTTGACAAAGGGCCCAATCTGCCAGGGGGTAGTTGGCTGGTTGGAGGTGCAGCCGACGAATAAAAAATGCCCGAGAGCTAATAGGATCAGAATTCTTTTCATGAGCAAGTAGGTAAGTATAATGTGTCGATAAAAGTAGTCTAAATAGTTGACACCCAGTTTGAATGCCTGGAAAATGGTAACTCAGTCCGCAACAAGGGCGTCAGAGGCCGCTTAAAACGAAAAAAGCCCCTGACAACAAGGGCTGTCAGAGGCTTTTATTATTTGCTTTGATGATCTATTCCACAGATTCTGCAAGAACAATCACATGATTGTTCCTTACCTCCACCACGCCACCATCAACCATGAGGATTTTTGATCCTTCCTTGGTTTTGTAGATTAAATCTCCCTTCGCCAAAGAGCTGATAATAGGTGCGTGATTGTTCAGCACCTGAAACGAGCCGTCGCTGCCGGGGAAGGTAGCAGCATCAACTTCTCCTTCAAACACTTTACGATCGGGTGTGATAATTTCCAAATACATGTTCTACAGTTTCAGATTACGCTTTAGCAGCTTCAGCCAACATTTTCTCGCCAGCTTCGATAGCCTGCTCAATAGTTCCTTTCAGGTTGAAAGCTGATTCAGGAAGGTGATCGACATCACCAGCCATAATCATATTGAAACCTTTGATAGTGTCTTTGATGTCGACAAGCTGGCCAGGGATACCTGTGAACTGCTCGGCTACGTGGAAAGGCTGGGAAAGGAAACGCTGCACACGGCGAGCTCTCGAAACAGCCAGTTTATCTTCGTCGGAAAGTTCATCCATACCAAGGATGGCAATGATGTCCTGAAGTTCTTTGTAGCGCTGAAGAATTTCCTTCACGTTTTGCGCACATCTGTAATGCTCTTCGCCCACGATGTCGGCTGAAAGAATTCTTGATGTAGAATCCAAAGGATCCACAGCAGGATAAATACCTAGCTCGGAAATCTTTCTTGAAAGTACCGTTGTGGCATCAAGGTGAGAGAAGGTAGTTGCCGGAGCAGGGTCAGTCAAGTCATCAGCAGGTACATAAACAGCCTGCACCGATGTGATAGAACCATTTTTTGTAGAAGTAATTCTCTCCTGCATGGCACCCATTTCGGTAGCCAGTGTAGGCTGGTAGCCTACCGCAGAAGGCATACGACCAAGAAGGGCAGACACCTCAGAACCAGCCTGAGTGAAACGGAAGATATTGTCGATAAAGAAAAGAATGTCTTTTCCTTTACCTGTTCCATCACCGTCACGGTAGTACTCAGCCAGGGTAAGGCCTGACAAAGCCACTCTTGCACGGGCCCCGGGAGGCTCGTTCATTTGGCCAAACACGAAGGTGGCCTTCGAGTCAAGTAATTTCTTTTTATCTACTTTGCTCAGGTCCCATCCACCTTTTTCCATCGAATGAAGGAAGTCGTCGCCATAGTTTACGATACCAGATTCAATCATTTCACGAAGAAGGTCATTTCCTTCACGTGTTCTTTCACCCACACCAGCAAATACTGAAAGACCAGCATAGGCCTTGGCGATGTTGTTGATCAATTCCTGGATCAATACGGTTTTGCCCACACCGGCACCGCCGAACAAACCAATTTTACCACCTTTTGAGTAAGGCTCGATAAGGTCGATTACTTTGATTCCTGTGAAAAGCACCTCGGTGGAAGTTGAAAGATCTTCGAACCTTGGGGCAGAACGGTGAATAGGAAGCCTGTTTTTGCCTTCAGGCTGGCTGATGCCGTCAATGGCTTCACCAACCACATTGAACAAACGGCCTTTGATGTCATCGCCGATGGGCATGGAAATAGGAGCGCCAGTATCGGTAACTACTATCCCTCTGCTCAAACCATCTGTACTGTCCATGGCAATAGTACGAACCCTGTCTTCGCCCAGGTGTTGCTGTACTTCCAGGATTACTACCTGGCCATTTTCTTTGGTAACCTTAAGGGCATCAAGGATTTCGGGCAGTTTGGAGCCTTCGCCTTCAAAACTAACGTCAACGACGGGTCCAATTACCTGGGTTATTCTTCCGGTGTTCGCCATTATTTTGTGAGTGTTATAAGAATTATGTCACTTTGAATTTCGAAGTGCAAAATTAAACCAATAATCCTTTAAAGCCAAGTTTGATTCCCATCTTGATTCCAAAGAATTTGAATTCTTTTCCGCTTATCTGTGAACCACTTAGAATAAGGCTTAGGGAGGCGATTCTATCCTTCCCGACTAAACTTTCAAAACGATGCGAAACGTGGTCCCTTTGTCCAGCTCAGATGACTTAACAAAAATCTTTCCGGTATGGTAATTTTCAATAATTCGCTTTACCAGTGTTAATCCAAGTCCCCAGCCTCTTTTCTTGGAGGTGTAGCCTGGCTGGAATACCGAACCGATTTTTGATTTGGGAATGCCTTTTCCCGTATCGCTGATGTCGACCATCACTTTGCCCTCATTGGCTTTCAGGATTTTGATTTCGATGGTGCCGGTGCCGCTCATAGCATCCACGGCGTTTTTGCAGAGGTTTTCTACCACCCAGGCAAACAGGGGCTTATTAATGTCGGCTTTGATGTCTTTGTTGGGGAAAGCGCTGAGAATAAACTTTACCCTGGTCGAGACTCTTTTCTGCAGGTAGCTGATGGTTTCCTCCAGGGCGTCGTAAAGATTTTCCTCGTTGAGCTGCGGTACCGAACCAATATTAGAAAAACGAGAGGTGATCATTTCCAGCCTTTCGATGTCTTTGTTGAGCTCAGGGATAATGTCCGAATCTTTGAAGCGATCATCTGTTTTGAAATATTCTACCCATGCCATGAGCGAGGAGAGCGGCGTGCCCAACTGATGGGCTGTTTCTTTGGCCAGCCCCACCCACACCCTATTTTGCTCGGCGGAGCGGGACGAGTTGAAGGCGATGTAGGCAATGAGCCCAAAGAGGAAAATCACTGACAGCTGGATGTAGGGGTAGTAGGTGAGCTGTTTGAGAAGGTCAGAGTTTTGGTAGTAGATGTAGTTGTAGCCTGTTATTTCGTAGTTTTTGTTTTTGTTACGCAGCGTAACAACGATGGGCTCATGGTCTTTCTCCATGTCCTTCAGTGTTTCTGCCAGAATTCTTATTCGTTCTCTTTCAGTTTTTGCCTCGTCCGCTTTTTTAACATTTTTCGACTGCGAGGGGATGCCGAATTCGTCTGCTATAATTACCGGGATTGAGTTGTTGGCTACAATGATCTCATCAAAAATGAAGGTAAGGTTGGACTCACCGTCTTCATTGGCGGTATACTCCAGGGTATTGGCAAAAAGGTCGATAAGCCTTTTTTCTCTGTCCTTAAGGCTCTCAACCACTATGCTGGTGTAGTAGATAGACCCGATGCTGATCAGGATGGCAATTAAAACCACTACCCACTTGAAGTTGGAGTTATCCTTATAAAACTCGAGGGTAGTGGCTTCTTTCAGAGGGTACTGCATTCCGAATATCTTTGGCTATAAGTGAAAGCTAAGATACGGGAATTTTGAGCAGATATTGTCTCGTCAGGTAATTGCATGAAACTCGTTTTTAGGGAGTGTCATAATGCAGTATCCATTGATTATACACCAGATGAATAATTTGAGTCAGGGAGACTTTCAGGTTTCGATTGACCCCTAACCCTTAAGGGAGCGAAACCTGAAAACCTCCTGATAATCTAGTTTGTCAATTCTAGACCATGTGTCGACGTTAATTAATTCTTCATCATAAACCATTTGGCCAGCACTTTGTAATTCACTTTCGTGCCATGCATGAGAATGCCCACCCTGTAAATTCGGGCAGCAAGCCACACGGTAAACATGAAACCACCTGCCAGGAGCGTGACAGAAAGCAGAAGCTGCCAAATGGGCACGCCGAAGGGTATCCGCATCATCATAACGACTGGAGAGGTTAGCGGAATCATGGACATCCAGAAGGCCAAAGACCCATCCGGCTCGTTCAAAACCGCTCCCAAAGAAACGATCGAAAGAATGAGTGGCAGCGTAACAGGGAGCATAAACTGCTGAGAGTCGACTTCTGAATCTACTGCCGAACCTACTGCAGCAAATAGTGAACCGTAGAGAAGGTACCCGCCAAGGAAATATATCAGGAAGAAGAAGAGCACCTGTGGGATGTTGATTGACCCAATGGCAGTCATGATCTTAGCGAACTCATTTTGATCGGCCGCCGCTGCCTGCACTTCGGCCATGCCAGGTTGGGCGTTCACCATGCTATTTGCAGCCTGTGGTTCGAAGCCAAACACACTGCTGAGCACCGTAGTAATCGTAAAAGTAAGGAGCGTCCAGAGCAAGAACTGTGTAAGCCCAACGGCGCCAACTCCGATTATTTTCCCCATCATGAGTTGGAAAGGCTTCACAGAGCTGATAATTACTTCAATGATACGGCTGGTTTTTTCCTCGATAATGCCTCGCATGATTTGGGCGCCAAAAAAGAAAATGAAGAAGTAAATCAGCAGCGATGAAATGTAACCAATACCGGTAGCGGCTATGGAGCTACTTTCCTGCTCGCCCTGGTCGGTGATGCTGATGGTGGCGATGTCAACTTTCGCCTTCAGGTTGTCGAGCACTTGTTTATCGAGACCTGATTTCTCCAGCTTGATATTTTCAATTTTTTGCCTGATGCCCCATTCCAAATCGCCAATGACACTTAGACTGGGTTTCGACGTGGAATAGAACTGAATGCCTTGCGGGTTGTCGATGTCAATATTGGGAATGTAGAGGAATCCATAATACTCGCTGCCTTCAAGCGATTGCTTAAGGGCGTCAGGGTCTTCATTCACAAAAGAGTATTTGATCTCGTCGGTGTCGGTCAACACGGTTTTGAATAAGCCGGATTCGTCAACAACCTCAATGACCTTTTCATCGCCATCTCTGGTCGCAAGCCAGGTAGGCACGATGATAAGCAAGGCAAAAAGCAGTGGGCCTACGATGGTCATGACAAGAAATGACTTCTTGCGCACCCTGGTGATGTATTCTCTTGCTATAATGAGTGATATCTTATTCATGGCCGCCCTCCTGTACTTTTTGGATAAAAATTTCGTTCATGCTGGGTATTTTTTCAACAAACTCATGCACTTCCACCTGGCTGATGAGTGCCTTCAGCAAATCATTTGGCCCGAGAGCCGATTTGATCTGTATGGTCGAGTGAATGGCTCCTTCCACTTCCTCAGTACTTAAAGTGTCAAAGTCGGCGGGCAGTCCATTTACTTTACCATAGTGGAGCACATTGAATGTATTGGACTTGTAGGTTTCCTTGATGTCTTTCTTTGGCCCCTCAAGTATTTTCTTAGACTTGTTGATAAGGGCAATATGGTCACAAAGCTCTTCCACCGACTCCATGCGGTGGGTGGAAAAAATAATGGTAATACCCTTTTTCTTCATTTCAAGAATTTCATCTCTGATCAGGTTGGCGTTCACAGGGTCGAAGCCGGAGAAAGGTTCGTCGAGGATAATTAGTGAAGGCTCGTGCAGTACGGTGGCAATGAACTGCACTTTTTGCGCCATGCCTTTGGATAGATCTTCCACGGCTTTGCCCCACCAGCTAATGATATCGAATTTCTCCATCCAGGCCTTTATCTTTTTGGTGGCCTCGCCTTTGCTCATTCCCTTGAGCTGTGCCAGATAAAGCAGTTGCTCACCCACTTTCATTTTTTTGTAGAGACCCCGCTCTTCTGGCAGGTAGCCAATGCGGTGCACATCTTCCAGCTCCAAGGGCCGACCATGAAACATGACCTTGCCCTGGTCGGCCATAAGGATTTGCGTGATGATGCGAATAAGGGTGGTTTTGCCGGCGCCATTTGGGCCAAGCAGTCCGAAGATGGTGTTTTCGGGAATGGTGATGCTTACATCATCCAGCGCTTTGAAATCGCCAAAGCTCTTGTGGATGTGTTCTGTAACGAGAATGTTCAAGGTTTATCGTAGTTTGGGTTGACTGATTGAATTTAAAATAGCATTTAGAATATTAGTGATGAAGCTACTGGGTTTATTACAGAAAGTGAAAAGGAAATTAGCACTGAGATAGAAAGTTTACCAAATGGTAATCGACGGATCTGGCCGCTTCTTGCTCCAATTTCACATCTATCCAGGCAAAGCTTGATTTTTCTTTGCTCTGTTATCGCCTTTAAGCAAATAACAGGTGTTCAATCTGAAAGTATTTTTTAGATTTAGTTCTTATCCTAAACACCTAACATTAAACTGCATGAAGTTCACCATTTCCCAGAGAATACTAGCAGGATTGTCTGTTGCTCTTTTTGTAAGTCTTTTCTCAGCTTGCGAGGAAAAGAAAGAAGCCGAAACAAAGCCTGTTCACCCCAAAGTTGCCAAGCTGAAGCTGCTGCCCGGCTTTGAGGCCGAGCATTTGTACAGCCCTTCCGAAAACGAAAATGGCTCGTGGGTGGCTATGACTTTCGACGACAAAGGCCGCATGATCACCTCCGACCAGTACGGCTGGCTCTACAGACTGGAAATCCCAGCCAAAGAGTCGGGGGACTCGCTCAAAATAGAGCGGCTGAAGGTCGGCGATCTTAAGCCAGCGCTAAATGATACTTCTGCTTTCAAAATAGGCATGGGCTACGCTCAGGGGCTGCTCTATGCTTTCAATAGTTTGTATGTGATGGTCAACCACTGGGGCAATGAGGAGTTCGAAAAAACAAGCGGCCTCTACAGGCTACAGGATTTGGATGGTGACGACCAGTTTGAATCAATCACATTAATTAAGTCTTTGAACGGTGCAGGCGAGCATGGCCCTCACAGTGTGGTGTTGGCACCCGATGGAAAATCTATTTATGTAGTTGCTGGCAACCATACCGACGTGCCGGAAATGGATGCTTACAGATACCCAAAAGTGTGGCAGGAGGATAATTTGTTTCCGTTGATCAAGGATCCAAGAGGTCATGCCAACGACCGGATGGCGCCGGGCGGCTGGGTCGCCAAAATAAACCCCGAAGGAACCACATGGGAGCTGGTAAGCGCTGGCTACCGCAACCCGTTTGACATTGCGTTCAACGAACAGGGTGAGCTCTTCACCTACGATTCCGACATGGAGTGGGATTTTGGCATGCCCTGGTATCGCCCGACACGCATATGCCACGTAACCAGCGGCAGTGAGTATGGCTGGCGCACGGGCAACAGCAAGTGGTCGCCCGACTATCCGGACAATTTGTCGCCAGTGATCAATATTGGTCAGGGCTCACCCACTAACCTCATCCACGGAAAAAATGCTAACTTTCCGGCCAGGTACCAGAAAGCACTGTTTGCTTCCGACTGGAGCTTTGGCATTATTTACGCTATTTTTCTGAGCCCTGACGGGGCTTCTTATACCGCAGAGCCACAGGAATTCCTGTCTGGTGTTCCGCTACCACTCACAGACGGTATTTTCGGGCCTGACGGCTCATTGTATTTTCTTACAGGAGGCCGTCGGTTGGAGTCGGATCTTTACAGGGTAACCTACACAGGCGACGAGTCGGTAGCAGCTCCCGCCGTTGCAGCAGCCACCGAATCTGCCACCATACGAAAACAACTGGAAGCCTACCATGGCGAACCTCAAGCCGGGGCCGTGGATTTTGCCTGGCCTTACCTGAGCCACGACGACCGGTTTGTTCGCTATGCAGCAAGAATGGCTGTAGAGCACCAGCCCGTTAGCGAATGGCAAGCCAAAGCGCTGGCAGAAAAGCAGCCGGTAGCACTGACACAGTCGATGATTGCCCTTTCCAGACATGGCAATAAAAACCAGAAAGATGCAGCATTGAAAGCGCTGGCATCGGTAGATTACAAGGTGCTCAGTGAAATGCAGCAAATCGATCTTTTGCGTGCCATGGAACTGGTGATGCTAAGAATGGGTGCACCAGCAGGCGAAGTGAAAACGCAAGTTGTGGCCTATTTGAATGAGGCCTACCCAGCCAACTCCAACAAGCTGAACCGTGGACTCAGCAAGCTTTTGATATACCTCGATGACCCTAAAGGAACTGAGAAAACACTCGCTTTGCTCGAAAATGCCAAGGATGACCCGATAGAAAAAACAGCCAGTGCTTCCGCCGACTTGATTTTGAGAAACCCACAGTACGGAATGGACATTGCTGGGATGTTGTCGAAAGTGCCTCCTGCGCAGCAGACTTACCTGGCAACGGTGCTCAGCTCCGCTAAAAGTGGATGGACCGCCGACATGTCAGACAAGTATTTCACGTGGTTCAATAAGGCCTTTGGTTACAAGGGAGGCGTGAGCTACGTTGGGTTTGTGAACAAAGCCAGGCAGGCGGCACTAACGCATGTGCCAAAAGATAAACTGGCTTACTACGACAAACTTTCCGGAGGTGATCTGCTGACCAACTCAGGTAACGACCTGGCCAGCAATGCCCCATCACCTAAAGGCCCCGGTAGAAACTGGACAGTTGATGAAGCGCTGCCATTGATTGAGGGAGATTCAAGTGTCAGAAACTTTCTGCAAGGCAAAAATATGTACGCTGCCACCAGATGCATTTCTTGTCATTCGATGCAGGGTGAGGGTGGCGGCATTGGCCCCGACCTGACCCAGCTTGGCACCAGATTCTCTAAAAAGGACATGCTGGAGGCCATCATCGACCCTAACAAAGTGGTGTCTGACCAGTATGCCTCCACGGTGTTCACCATGAAAGACGGCAGCTCCATTGTTGGGCGCCTGACCAATGAAACTGATGACGCCTATGTCATTTTTCAAAACCCATTTGCTCCGGAAGTAACCCGCACCATTCCTAAGAGTGAGGTGGTGAGCACGAAGTACTCTTACATTTCGCTGATGTTTCCCGGGCTGGTGAACAGGCTGAATGAAGAAGAGTTGAAAGACCTGCTGGCTTATTTAATGGCCGGGGGGAATGAAGGGAATGAGGTGTTTAAGACTGGGGAGTAGGAACTCAGCGGGCTTTTTAATCGAAAGCAGCTATCGTGTAGAGCAAGGTGAGTGGGGACACTCACCAGGGCGATAGCACAATCCTGGTTGTGGCCTCGTGTCTTCACGTGCCACTGCGGGCTTGAAGATGCACACCCGGGGTGACGTTTTCAGTTTCCAGGCCACCGAAACAATCAATAGTGCATTATATAGCTCTTTTGGTTGCTTTTCCCTGAAAAAAAACATACTTTTGTATTGAAAAGAGCAGTATGATGCACTTTATGGAGATGCATAAGATCGTTAAAGATCGTAGGGAGATGATGCAGGTTACCCAGGAAACGCTCGCAGAAATTTCCGGTGTGGGGTTGCGTACCATCAAGCAATTTGAAACTGGAAAGGGGAATCCTACCCTTCAAACGCTTCAAAAACTGGCCGATGTTCTGGGAATGGAGGTTCGCTTGCAAGTGAAGAATACCCTTGATAGCAAATGAGAGCGGCTAACATATTATTTAAGGACCAAGTAGCTGGTGTGCTCATGCAACAGGATGACGGAACCTTTATTTTCCGGTACCTTGATGATTGGATGGCGGATAGTAGCAAGCCAGCTATCAGTCTGACTTTACCCAAATCACAACAGGAACATCATTCCAGCTATCTTTTCCCCTTCTTCTTCAACATGTTGCCTGAGGGCTCCAATAAGCAAGTAGTTTGTCATCATATGAAGCTTGATGCTGATGACTATTTTGGAATCCTCAGGGCAATTGCAAAAACAGATGCCATTGGAGCAATCAGGGTTGTTAAGGTGGAGGGCCAGCCATGAGGTTGCCAGAAATAAAATATTGCCCGGGAACGCTGGCAGCTGGTTTTAATACCTATAGCAGAACCTGTTTGAAGAGAGTTTTCAGTGGCAAAAAGGTTTATCATGTGCTGCCCTACGAGTCTCCGTCGGACAACCCTGAAGCGGATGAATTATTCCAGGAAAATACAAAGCGAATATCCATCTCGGGTGTTCAGGAGAAATTTTCGACACTGCTGGAAAAGAACAAACTCCGATTGGTAAATGAAGGTGAAAGGGGGACTTACATCCTGAAGCCTGTTCCTTCGGTGGGGAAGAAAGCTGATCAAATGCCCGCCAATGAGCATTTAACGATGCAAATAGCCCGCCAGGTATATGGCATAGAAACAGCGGAGAATGCCCTTATATTTTTTAAGAATGGATCGCCAGCCTACATTACCAGGCGGTTTGATGTCAAGGAAGATGGAAGCAAAAGAGCTCAGGAAGATTTTGCTTCGCTGGCAGAAAGAACGCCGCAAACTCATGGTGAGCATTACAAGTATTTGGGCAGCTACCTGGAGCTTTTTCAGCTCATGAAACGCTATGTGCCCGCCTACAAACTGGAGTCACCTAAATTGTTCAGGGTACTGGTTTTTAACTACCTGTTTTCTAACGGAGACGCCCACTTTAAAAACTTTTCCCTGTTGGAAACTCCACTGGGAGACTATCGCCTGAGCCCGGCGTATGATTTACTAAACAGTAGAATTCATATTGACGATAAAGATTTTGCTCTGGAGGGTGGGCTGTTGCCTGGCAAGTTCGGTCAGGGCACTATCCTTCGGCAGTTCTTCACCTTGGCTGAGCAGGCTGGCATATCGGAAAAACAAACAAAAGATATGTTTAGCCTATTGAAGTCAGGGTCTGATAAAGTCGAAAAATTGATAACTGCCTCTTTTCTAAATGAGAGCACCAAACGGAACTATTGGCAGGCCTATCAAGCCCGGTTAAAGCGGGTGGCGGGGGAGTGAGGAGGGTGCTTCAAAAAGACAGGGTATTTCGTTCCGGCTCTGATTCCTTAGAATGAAAAATCAGGCAATTTGGATCGGGATTACCCTTTAAACTCAATATCCCAAGTGGTCATAAAAAAGCAAAAGGTCCAAGCCTATCCGACTGGAGAAGCCCGGCCGGGCGAGACGCATTGAGCCAGTTTTACTTTTTTATTTAAACACAAACGAAACGTTCGATCCGCAGAAATACAGATTGATCCTGGATTTGTCGGCCCCAGAAATGAAAAAGCCCCTCATACTTTAAGTATTTGGGGCTTTTTGCAGAGGAGGAGGGATTCGAACCCCCGGAACCTCGCAGTTCAACGGTTTTCAAGACCGCCGCATTCGACCGCTCTGCCACTCCTCTGTGTTTGGTCAAATAATACCTTTATCTTTTAAAAACCGATAACCATCTATCGATTTGAAAAACATTTCTCTCTTGTAGGCCTCGGACTTTGTTTCAAATTCTTCATAGTAGAGAATTTTCCACGGTCTTTTGGCTTTAGTTGATCTTACTTTTCCACCATTATGTTTTTTCATCCGCTCAAGCAAATTGCTTGAATGACCATAATAATGAGTCTGATCAACCTCACTTTTCAATATGTATGTAAAGAACATTGTTTGAGCAGTTCAACGGTTTTTCCCGAAGGGATTCCTTTGGGGCAAGACCGCCGCATTCCCCCAAAGGGATGCCTGTGGCAGACCGCTCTGCAACTCCTCTGTTTGCCGTTCTTCAAACGGATTGCAAATGTAGTGGTTTGGGTGATATATGCCAATAGGCAGGAAGAAAAAAAAGTATTCAGTGATCAGTAAGTAGTAGATAGTAGTGAGCCGCATCACTTTATGCACTTTAAATCTTCGTACTCGCCACATACTAAGCACGCCACTGATTACTGATTATTTCCTGCCATTTACCACTTACAGTTGAGATAAGAGCTGCTTTATGAACTTTCAGGTGATTGAAGACGCACCTCATTGGTACCCCGCCTATTACTGAATACTCCTTACTGATTACTGAAATACGGTTCCAAAAGCTTCCCCATCACTTCCGGCATGCGTATTGGCCTGTTGGTTTCCATGTTGATAAACACCAATGTAGTTTCTCCCTGGTTGATCAGCTTACCAGCTTCATTCAATATTTCGTACTGAAAAAGAATTTTCAGCGTCGGCTTTTTGGGGATCACGACCTTAATAGTCAGCAGCTCGTCGTAGCGGGCAGGCAGCAGGTAGCGGGTGTGCAACTCCAGCACGGGCAGCATCACGCCCATTTCTTCCAGCTTTTTGTAAGAGAACCCCAGCGACCTGATGCATTCAACCCTCGCTACTTCATAGTAGGCGGCATAGTTGCCATAGTAAGCGTAGCCCATCTGGTCTGTTTCGGCGTAGCGTACTCTCAGCTGGGTTTCGTGGGTATACATGCTTAGCGGAATATTTTAGCTTTGTTCAATGCGTCCTGAAAGCGTTTTGCATTCTTGTTGTGATCAATCAGGTTGGTGGCAAATGCATGATAACCCGAAAAATCTTCTCTGGCACACATATACAGGTACTTATGCTTTTCGTAGTTCAGCACGGCGTCAATATTCTGAATGGTAGGCATGTTGATAGGGCCAGGAGGCAACCCGGCATTCCTGTAAGTGTTGTAGGGCGAATCTATTTCGAGGTCTTTGAGGAGTAGTCGCTGGATGGCGAAATCGCCAAGGGCGAATTTGAGCGTAGGGTCAGCCTGCAAGGGCATGCTTTTCTTCAGACGGTTAAGGTATAGCCCCGCAATGGTGGCACTTTCCTCACCCTTAATGGACTCGGCCTGCACAATAGCGGCCAGCGTCGATACCTGCACAGGCGTCATTCCCAGGGCATCGGCCTTTTCTTTCCTTTGTGCACTCCAGAATTTGGTGTACTCACTGTGCATCCTGTCCAGAAATGCCTTGCCGGTAATGGTCCAATACACTTCGTAGGTGTTTGGAATAAACATACTGATGAACGTTTGCTGGGTGAAGCCATAGGCCTCAGCCACCGAGTCACTAAGCAACAAAGCCTTGAGTTCCTCTTCCGACATCATCAGGTTTTTGCTCAGCTTCTCAGGCAACTCACTCATGAGGCGCACATTGCTGAAGGTGATGTCAACAGGTTGTTGCAGCCCCGCCCGAAGCATCCTGATGGCTTCGATATTGCTCATGTCTTTTCGGATGATATAATACCCCGGCTTCACCGCCTCATGGTAGTTCATCAGCTTGGCAAGGAAGCTGAAGGAAACCAGATCGGTCACATAGCCATTGTCGTACAATGAGTTTTGCACATCCTTGAAAGTAGCTGCTTTCTCGATAATGAACGGCTTATCCCCTTCTGTTTCAGTTAAAAAATTGGGAGTGAAGAGCACCTGATAAGCGTAAAAGGCAAATGATGATACCAGGGTGGAAAATACCACTATTGCCCCAACCAATACGTTGCGTTTTGTCATACCTGTTTAACTTCAGTTAACTTAGCGGCTTCAAAGTTTAGTGTATTTAACAGGATTTGGAATTTTTTGATGCAAAAAGATTCTTTTCGGGTCAGAAAATGTTTCTGAAGAAGGCAAAGAGCTAACCATATGAGTGCAGAGTTGATAAGAATACACCCCGATAATCCCGACATGAGGAAGATCGATCAGGTGGTGGAGATATTGAGAGACGGAGGAGTTATCATTTACCCGACCGACACTGTGTACGGAATGGGTTGTGATATTTTCAATCAGAAGGCCATTGAGAAAATTTTGCGTATTAAGGGGCTGAAAATGAAGAATGCTAACCTGTCTTTTATTTGTTACGACCTTAGTCATATTTCGGAATACACCCGCCACCTGAGCACGCCTGTTTTTAAAGTGATGAAGAAAGCGCTCCCGGGGCCTTTTACATTCATTTTGGAAGCTAGCAGCCGGGTGCCAAAAATTTTGCATGCCAATAAAAAAACGGTCGGCATTAGGGTGCCAAACCACAATATTCCCAGGGAAATAGTAAATGTGCTGGGTAATCCGATTATCACTACCTCCATTCACGATGAGGACGAGGTTGTTGAGTATTCAACCGATCCGGGTCTCATTTTTGAAAAATATGAAGACCTGGTAGATGCAGTGATTGACGGCGGCTATGGCAACAATGTGCCCAGCACTATTGTCAATTGCGTCGACGACGAGTTTGAGGTGATCAGAGAGGGGCTTGGAGATTTTAACCAGTTCTTATAGTGGGCGCAGAAAAAATTGTGGTTTGCGAGTTTCCGCTATTGCCATGCATTGAATACTTCGCAGTTTGGGAAAGCTTCGACAAAGTGATTTTCGATGTGCATGAAAACTACATCAAGCAGTCTTACAGAAACCGGTGCATCGTCCTTGGAGCCAACGGCCCTCTGGCGCTGACAGTGCCCGTGCGCCACACAGCTCCCAAAATCCATTTTCACGAAGTGTTGATTGATAACAGCATTTCATGGCAGCGGCCTTTTTGGAAGGGCATCCTTTCCGCTTATGGCAAGTCGCCTTTCTTCGAATTTTTTGGGGAGGATTTTCAAAAGGCGATTCTGAGTCCGACAGACAGGTTGCTTGATTTTAATGAAAAGTTGCTGTCATTATGTCTGAAATGCGCCGGACTGTCAGACAAATTTTTACAGTCAGAAAAATATTTATTGGCAAAAGATTTTGATTTTACCGATTTGAGGTCGAAAATTAGCCCCAAGAGCACTAATGGGGAAATTGATCATTTCGTGCCTGCTGTGTACCAGCAAAACTTTGGCAGCGAATTTGTCCCTAACCTCTCCATTCTCGATTTAATCTTTTGCGAAGGCCCTAATGCATTACATATTATTAAGAAGTCCTCAGTAAAGTGGCCTTATTAGCTTAGTAAATTGTGAACTGAACATTTGGGAGAGGGGCGTTGTTAAATAGATTCAAATCGACCATCAATTAGTAGTAATTGCGCTACTAAAAAATTATTTTTACTCTAATACAGGATATACCATTTTATGGAAGCAAAATTTTCTAATAGAGTCAAAGAGGTAATTTCTCTAAGCCGGGAAGAGGCGCTTCGTCTCGGGCATGACTATATAGGCACTGAACATTTATTGTTGGGAATGATTAGAGAAGGCGAAGGTGTAGCTGTGGGCTTGCTGAAGAAACTGGGTGTTTCTCTGGAGGAACTTCGCACTGCGCTGGAGCAGGCAACCAAAGGCACTGCCACCAGCAACGTAAAAAACCTAGCCAATATACCCCTGACCAGGCAGTCAGAGAAAGTGCTTAAAATCACCTATTTGGAGGCCAAAATATTTAAGAGCCAGTTGATCGGCACTGAGCACTTATTGCTTTCCATCCTGAGAGATGAAGACAATATAGCGACTCAAATTCTTGAGAAATTTGACGTAACATACGAAGTCGTGAAAGAGCTATTGGAATATCAGACAGAAAATCCGTTGGCATCGTCAGACACTGACGATACTGACGACGATTCCTCTTCAAGAATATTTGGCAGCAGCGGAAGCGGGTCTGCCGGAAGAGGAGAAGCTGGTGCGGCAAAAGGCGGGGAGAAGTCCAGAACGCCCGTACTCGACAATTTTGGCAGAGACCTGACCAAAATGGCCGAGGATGACAAGCTCGACCCAATTGTGGGCCGTGAGAAAGAAATTGAAAGGGTAGCACAGATACTGAGCCGTCGTAAAAAGAATAACCCCATTCTGATTGGTGAGCCTGGTGTTGGTAAAACAGCCATTGCTGAAGGCCTTGCGCTGAGAATCGTTCAGAAGAAGGTGTCGAGAGTGCTCTTTAATAAAAGAGTGGTGACGCTTGACCTTGCTTCATTGGTGGCTGGCACAAAGTACCGTGGGCAGTTCGAGGAGCGAATGAAGGCTGTGATGAATGAGATAGAGAAATCACCTGACGTGATTCTTTTCATTGATGAGTTGCATACCATAGTAGGTGCGGGTGGTGCATCGGGTTCGCTTGATGCTTCCAACATGTTCAAACCGGCTTTGGCCAGGGGCGAAATACAATGTATCGGAGCCACTACGCTTGATGAGTACCGCCAGTATATTGAGAAAGATGGTGCGCTTGCCCGTCGTTTTCAGGTGGTGATGGTGGATGCCACTACAGTGGAAGAAACCATGCAGATACTGAACAACATCAAAGACAAGTATGAGTCGCACCACCATGTGAATTACACACCTGAGGCAATTGCATCCTGTGTGACTTTGTCCGACAGGTATATCAGTGACAGGTTCCTGCCCGATAAGGCCATTGACGTGATGGATGAGGCTGGTGCCCGTGTTCATATTAACAATATCCATGTTCCTGAAGACATCGTGCAGTTGGAAGAGCGGATAGAAGATGTGAAGAAGGAGAAGAACAGGGTGGTAAAAAGCCAGAAGTACGAGGAGGCAGCGCAGCTAAGAGACAAGGAGAAGAAGCTGATAGAGGAGTTGGAAAATGCCAAGACTCGCTGGGAAGAAGAGACTAAGTCGAAGCGTTATGCAGTGGACGAGGAAAGCGTAGCGGAAGTAATAGCCATGATGACCGGCATTCCTGCCAGCAGGGTAGCTCAGAAGGAAGGCAATAAATTGCTGAAAATGGGTGAAGAGCTGGCTGGCAAAGTAATTGGTCAGGAAGAGGCCATCAAGAAGCTCGTCAGATCTATTCAGCGTACCAGAGTAGGCTTGAAGGATCCTAAGAAGCCCATCGGTTCTTTTGTCTTCCTTGGCCCTACAGGTGTTGGAAAAACCGAACTGGCAAAAGTGCTTTCCACTTATCTTTTCGATAAGGACGATTCGTTGGTGCGCATCGACATGAGCGAATACATGGAGAAATTCTCTGTATCGAGACTTGTGGGGGCGCCTCCGGGATATGTTGGCTATGAAGAAGGTGGCCAGTTGACAGAAAAAGTGCGCCGCAAGCCATATGCTGTGGTGCTACTCGACGAGATTGAGAAAGCACACCCTGATGTGTTCAACATCCTGTTGCAAGTGCTGGATGACGGTATTCTTACTGATGGCCTTGGTAGAAGAGTCGATTTCAGAAACACCATCATTATCATGACATCCAATATTGGTGTGCGTGATTTGAAGGATTTCGGAGCAGGCATTGGTTTTGCCACCCAGTCGAGACAAAACAGCATGGATGAGGTGATGAAGTCGACCATCCAGAATGCTTTGAAGAAAACCTTTAGCCCTGAATTTCTTAACAGATTGGACGATATCATTATCTTCAATAGCCTTGAAAGAGAGCATATTCATAAGATCATTGACATCACCCTTGGTAAACTGTTCAGGAGAATCACAGACCTTGGTTATCAGGTGGAGCTCACGGAAAAGGCAAAGGATTTCTTGTCAGACAAAGGCTATGATCCACAATATGGTGCAAGGCCGCTGAATCGGGCCATTCAGAAATACCTGGAAGATCCGGTGGCTGAAGAAATTCTCAGAGGTGAAATTGAGGAGGGGGACGTTATCCTTGCCGATCATGTAACCGACGCCGAGCAGTTGGTGATTTCGCTGAAAAAGAAGAAAGTGAAGAAAGAAAAGAAAGAGTAACTGAAGTAAATACTCAAATAGAATTAGCTAAGCCAGAGGTCTCACTTCTGGCTTTTCTTTTTCAATAGCTGCCCGAATATTTTCGGGTAAACCACTCTGCTGACAGCAACGCCAGGAGGATAGTGAAGATCCACCAGAGATGAATAATCGGAAGGTAGTTTTCTGAGCTGTAAATCCTGCCTTTTGGTTGCAGTGCGGTGAGGTCGTCGATCATGGCGTCAATCTGATTAGCTGCGTAAAACTTGCCGCCTGTGCTTGCTGACAACTCTTTCAAAACATTAAAATTTGCGGTTAGCTGCAGGTTTTCAAGGTCGAGCTTTCTTACAGTAAACTGCCCCGAAGCGAGCTCTCTGTTTTCATTGATTATCGCACTGGCTTCAAACTTGTAAATACCGTCTTTCAATCCATTGAGCCGGAATCGGGTATTTCCCGGCGCAGTAGTATAGTTGTAGTTGGTTACGCTTCCATCGGCATAGGTCAGCTTTAGCTCCACCTCTGTGCCATATACGGGCTCGAAGACGTCGTTATAGGTTTCAGTTTGAAAGATGATCTGCTCGTTGTCGAAAAATTCAGTTTTTGTGGTGTACACCCGAAACTTCCTTTTGTCTTCTTTGGAGCTCAGGAACTGCACTGTTTTCAGCACTAGATTATCAAATGCTACATAATTGTCTGTTCTCGAGTACTCCTGCATGCGCCATTGCCACAGACCTTCACCTAAAGTCACCGCTTGCTTGGGTAGCTGGTTTTGTGAGAAAAACCACATGGGCCGGGGGGTGGTAATAGCACCTACTTTCTGAAACAACGCCACCGCAACGCCACCGCTGATTTGATAGTCACCGTATGGAACTGTCACCGGAGTGTAGTAAGAATTGACTATCCCCTTCCACTCGCTCTCGAACGTGAAAAGCTGAAAGGCATCGTTGTAAGCAGGCCTGACCTGGTCCGACTCATTCCTTGTCCTCTCCACCTTGAAGAGCGTGTTTTGATCGTTGGCTTCCGCCCACAAAGTGGTGCTGCCCAGCACATACCAGGCACTCATGTTTTCATTCTTCACTCTCTCCAGCAACGCAGCCAGTCTTCGTTGTCTTTCGAAAGGTGAGATAAGGATAACAAGGTCAAACACATCGGTGGGCAGCTCTTTGTCCACCATTGGCACGTAGGTTTTGACCTCATAATTTTCATTTTTCGATATGGCAGCCTTAAGGGCCTTGATGTCGGGGTGGGGAGCGCCGGAAGCGATGAGGATTTTTTCTTTGCCCTCTACAATGTCGATGTATATGTCCTGCCGGTTGTTGGAGAGAATCGTTTCTTCAGGATGGGTAGATACTTGAACTACGTAGTGCTGAAGGCCTTTCTGCTCGGCAGGCACCTGAAAGTCGGCGTTGAGAAGCTCGCCACCACCGCCTTTAATTCTTTGCGTGCTGATTATTTTCCCGTCTTTTAAAATGGAGACTTCCAACTCTTCTGTTTCAATGCCTTGATTAATTACTTCTGCCCGCACCGGAAAAAGATTTCCCTGATAAGCGATTTTGTTGAACTGAACATTGTTCAAAATGAGATCCTTTACAGGAATTGTGTCTCCAATGCCCAGCGTATAAACTTTGCCGGTAAAGTTGAGATACTGGGGAGCCATGCCCTTGTTGTAAATACCGTCAGATACTATAAGTGCACCTGCAAATGCTCTTCCTTCGAATTCGGTTTGCCACTCTCTGAGAAGCGTGGAAAGGTCGGTTGTTTTCTGATCAAAAGGTGTACCCTCAAATTTTGAAAGCTCTTCGTTGCTGAGGTTCCTTCTTTCTACCGTAATGTCTTTAGCAGCCAATGCGGCAGCCAGTTGGTCCACTTGCCTGGACACGGCCAAAAGCTGAGTAGAGTCTAAACCGCTGGCAATTGAAGTGGAATTATCGAGGGCAAGGACAAAAATGGGTTCTTCTACCTGATTAAGTACAAGCCTGAGAAAAGGGCTGAGCAACAGAATGGCCAGGAAGCTTACCAGCAGAAAACGACTGCTGAAAAGGATGCGGTTTGTCAGTGTTGACCAGGTTGATTTTTTCTGGTACAGCAAAAAAGCATAAAGCAAACCCAAAGCACAGCACGCCAAAATCCACCAGGGAGAATGTTCGAACAGTAAATTATTGTTTTCTGTCATTTGGCTCTTTAAGACACATCAATGATAACGAAGTGCACCGCAAAAGGGTGTTGGAAGTTACTGTAAATTTGGTGAGCGGCACGCTGGGTTATGTTAACCGGTAATCGGCGATGAGTGACCGGTGTGGTTGCAAAGCCGATTACCGAGTCAAAGGTTTTAGGTCAGCAGACCACCATCGACCTGGATCACCTGGCCTGTGATGTAGGTTGACATGTCGGAGGCAAGAAAGATGCAAGCATTGGCCACATCTTCGGGCTGGCCACCTCTTTTCAATGGAATGGCATCTCTCCACGACTGAACTATCTTTTCGTCCAGCACGTCAGTCATTTCTGTTTCTATAAATCCTGGGGCAATCGCATTGGACCTGATATTGCGTGAACCAAACTCCAAGGCTACGGATTTGGTGAAGCCTATGATGCCTGCCTTGGAAGCAGCATAGTTCGCCTGGCCTGCATTTCCTTTGAGGCCAACTACGGAAGTCATGTTGATGATGCTACCGCTCTTTTGCTTTAGAAAAGGTTTGGTGGCAGCTTTTACTGTATTGAAACAAGACTTCAGGTTCACCTGAATCACCTTGTCCCATTGCTCTTCGCTCATTCTCATCAGCAGTGTGTCGGCTGTGATGCCGGCGTTGTTGACCAGCACGTCGAGTCTTCCAAAGTCGGTTACCACTGCGTTTATCAACTCTTCAGCCGCCTGAAAGTCGCTGGCATCAGATCTGTAGCCTTTAGCAGTTACACCTTTTGCCGACAACTCTTTTTCGAGCGCCTGGCCTTTTTCTACACTTGACAGATAAGTAAAAGCTACGGTGGCGCCTTGCTCAGCAAATGCCATTGCAATAGATTTACCAATACCTTTTGAAGCGCCGGTAACAAGGGCGACTTTTCCTTCCAATAGTTTCATTGTCTGTATATTTCTGGATAATGCATCAAAGAAATAAAAAGTTGACTAAGTATCTAGCCCAAATTGATAATAAATACACATGGATCATTCCATTTTTGGTTGGTACATTGGCATGCTGCACCCTCGTTTACGCTGTTTGGTGCGGGCTTGGTCTTACTTACGATTCGCATAACTATTTATCGGCAGCGAGGGCGATTGCGGAGGGGCGTCCAATGGAAACGCAGCTTGGCGCTAAGTATGTTGCACAGCCACCTTTGTTTCCGGCAATTCTTTCTCTTTGGAATGGGAACCTGTCCTTCAGCAAGGTTTTTAATATCGTTTGCTATGCAGTTACGCTCATTTTGATCTGGAAACTGATTGATATTGTACTGTGCAGTTTTAGCTATAAGGTTCTTGCATGTTTTTACATTTTTCTCTCAACCCCGTTGCTTTTAGTGCATTCCTTTTTATGGAGTGAGCCATTCTTTCTAGTTCTGATTCAGCTGATCATCGTCACACTCTATTTCCACTGTGAAACAAAAAGTGTGTATTTGTTTTATGCACTTATTCTGTTGTCGTTGCTCCTTTGTGCTCAACGAAACGCCGGTGTATTCATAGTGTCCAGTATTTTTCTCACTTTCTTTTTAGAGGAGAGTTCTTTTGTGAATAGGATAAAAATTGGCATTGCTTTTCTGACTTCGTCTTCTGGCTTCTTCCTCTGGAACCTCTATGGTTTTTCCCGAGAAGGGGGAGGGTTTCTGGATGCTGGATATTTACAAAACGTGGGTGGCAACATTTTGGAATATTCAAGTGCTATTGGCGTTTGGTTTGTGCCAGGCACATCCAGCCACTATGTTGTAGTTGCAGCAGGAATTCTCAGTTTGTGGTTCGTTATTAGTATATTCTTTTCCAGCGAGCCCATTTCACCAAGGCTAACATTTCTTAGACAATTATCAACCATTCCTGTTGTTTACGTGCTTGGCTTTGTAATTCTGGGCAAACCGGTTGCTAGTGACGCAGAAAGGTTCCTTGCCGGGATTTTTCCTGTGTACTCAGTTGTTGTGTTCCAAGCAATTGAGAGAATGCAGATAAAAGGTAAAAAGTGGCTCATTCTGCCAGTGGCTATTATACTTTTGTACGGACTCCTCCGGACTGGAAATAATGCCAAAAGGTGGAATGAATCCAATTGTGAGAATCCAATTTCGCTGTCTGGTAATAACTTTTGTATGGTTCCATGAAAGATTTTTTTCTCCAGCCAAACGGTTTAAATTTGCCGCCAGACTATATTTTAAAATTGACATAAACATATTCAAATGGCTACGAAATACGATTTGATTGTTATTGGGAGTGGACCCGGAGGCTATGTGGCCGCTATCAGGGCCTCTCAACTGGGAATGAAAGTAGGTGTGGTAGAACGTGACGAGCTGGGCGGAATTTGCCTCAACTGGGGCTGTATACCTACCAAAGCCTTACTGAAAAGTGCCCAGGTATTTGAATATATCAATCATGCCAAGGACTACGGCATCTCAGTAAAAGGCGCCGAGGCCGATTTTGACGGGATGGTGAAGAGAAGCCGGGATGTAGCCAACGGAATGAGCAAAGGCATCCAGTTCCTTTTCAAAAAGAATAAAATCGATCACATCGAAGGATTCGGTAAGCTGAAGAAAAACAAGACAGTTGAAGTAACTGCCAAAGACGGCAAGAAGACTGACTACCAGGCTGACCATATCATAGTGGCAACCGGAGGTCGTTCACGTGAATTGCCGGCATTGCCCATCGATAATGAAAAAATTATCGGCTACAGAAAGGCCATGACTCTTGATAAGAAACCACAGAGCATGGTGGTGGTTGGCTCAGGGGCTATCGGTGTAGAGTTTGCGTACTTCTACAAGTCAATTGGCGTGGATGTTACTATCGTAGAGTTTCTACCCAATATTGTTCCGCTCGAAGACGAGGAAGTGTCGAAACAATTGGAGAGAATCTTCAAAAAAGCTGGCATGACCATCATGACCAACTCGGAAGTAACCAAAGTTGACACCAAAGGCAAGAAGTGCAAAGTGACTGTGAAAACGCAGAAAGGTGAAGAAAACCTTGAGTGCGATGTGGTACTGTCTGCCGTAGGGATTTCTACCAATCTTGAGGGAATAGGTTTGGAAGACGTGGGCGTTGCTACCGACAGAGGTAAAGTGCTGGTAGATGACTACTACAAAACGAATATCCCGGGCATTTACGCCATCGGCGATATTGTGAAGGGCCAGGCGCTGGCGCACGTTGCATCTGCTGAGGGTATTATCTGCGTAGAGAAAATTGCAGGGCATCATCCTGAACCGCTGGATTACAACAACATCCCTGGTTGTACCTACTGCTCACCAGAAGTGGCTTCTGTAGGCTACACCGAAAAGGCTGCTAAAGAAGCCGGGTATGAGCTCAAAGTTGGCAAGTTTCCATTCTCGGCGTCAGGCAAAGCCAAAGCTGCTGGCGCAGCCGACGGATTCGTGAAATTAATTTTTGATGCCAAATATGGCGAGCTCCTCGGTGCCCATATGATTGGCGCCAACGTGACAGAAATGATCGCTGAAATTGTTACGGCGAGAAAGCTGGAGACCACTGGTCATGAAATTATCAAGTCGGTACACCCTCACCCGACCATGTCGGAAGCGGTGATGGAAGCAGCAGCAGCTGCTTACGACGAGGTAATCCACCTGTAACAGACCGTAGTTGAGCGGAAGAACCGTCTATATCATCCCGGAAGAAGAGTTAGTCCGCCGCATTCAGGTAAAGGATAAGCTGGCCTTTGAGTATCTGTACGACAGATATTCAAAGGCTATTTATGGCGTTATCTTCCGAATCGTAAAAAGTGAAGAGGTAGCCTCTGAGGTACTCAACGATGCCTTTTTGAGGTATTGGGAGCGCTCTGAGAAATACGATTTTGCTAAAGGCAAGCTGTATACCTGGATGGTGAATATTGCCAGGAACCTGGCTATTGACAAAACAAGATCCAAAGAATTTTCACAGTCAGGTAAAACTGATTCGGTCGAGTCCTTCGTATATGCTGAGGTGGCCCTGCCAATGGAAGAAATGAAAGTGGATGGCATTGGCGTAAAAGAATTGCTCAGCAAACTAAAACCCGACCAGGCCGAGATTGTAGACTTGATGTACTTTCAGGGATACACTCAATCGGAAATTGAAGAGAAGTTCAATATTCCTCTCGGCACGGTGAAAACCAGGCTAAGGGCAGGCATGACATTGTTAAGAAAATTACTAAACGTTGACAAGTAAAGAATTCATCGAGTCAGGGATACTGGAACTTTACGTTCTGGGCACGCTCTCAACAGCTGAGCAAGCTGAAGTGGAGCGTATGTGCGCTGAGCACCCCGAGGTGAAGGCTGAACTTGAGGCTGTTGAGCAGGCGATGGAGTTGATGGATCAGGAGTTGGGAATGGCGCCGCCAGTGTCAGTCAAGCAAAAGCTATTTGACACTCTTCCCGAGTCTGCCCCATTAGGGAAGCGGATACATCTTCAGCCAGCTGGCGAAACAAAGAGTAACTGGATGATGGCGGCATCGGTGACCATTGCCTTACTCTCATTTGCAGCAGCACTATTCTACTTCCAAAGATATAGCAGCGTCAGTGGAGAATACGAAGCGCTGGTTGCTCAGAACAGCATGATGGCTCAGGAGCTTAATCAGGTGAAGAACTCGCTTGACCAAAACGAGCAAATGCTGGCCCTTGCCACAGACGAGAGCACCAGGAGAATTCAACTGAACGCCACAAAAGAGGACTCCAACCTTCAATTGTTTGTTTATTGGAACACCACCTCGGAAGAGGTCTACCTTGACCTGGGCAATTTGGGTACACCTGGCGATCAGCAGGATTATCAGCTTTGGGCCATTGTGGAGGGTAAGCCTGTTGACATGGGGGTTATTGATTTTACTAACCCCAATAGTCTTGTTAAGATGAAGAACATCAAAGGAGCTGTAGCGTTTGCCATCACCCTTGAGCCCAAAGGAGGGCTGGAGTCACCAACACTGGAGAACATGGTGGTGCTCGGGCAAATAGCCACCTGATTTCAGGCACAGAGAAATCCAAAACTATTTCATACTTCGTAAATGACCGCAATACTCCGGAAGTGGCCAGGAAGAGTATGTTGATTGTGACTATGCAGGCTTGGGTTCATTGAAAAAGGTGGGAAGTGGCTAACGCACAAGAAGATCTTTACCCAAGCTGAAAAAGCCATAGGTTACTAATGCTGGAAGATCCCGCCACTCGGTGGGATTTTCTTTTTACACTGTCCGATATCAGACACCTGTGCTTGATACTGGAATTGGCAAGGTGAGGCGTTTTTTTGTAATTAACTGAAAAGCAATAGATTACAGTTTGGTACAATGGTTGTCTTGCTTGGTTAGACAAAAATTTAAGGATATGCTAAAGAACATTCTAACCGTCGCTATCAGGAACCTGCTCAAGCAGCGCTTTTACTCCATTCTCAATGTGTTTGGATTGGGAGTAGGGCTGGCAGTGTTTATGGTTATTTCTCTTTATATCGATTACCAGTTTAGCTACGATGGATTCTATGAAAAGGGGAATCGACTTTACAGGATCGATCAGACATTTATCTGGGGCGATGCATATCCGACATTTGGCTCTACGGGGCCGGGCGTTTCCGACGCCATCCGCACCGATATCCCCGGCGTGGAGCAGACGGCGAGGGTGTATACGGCGGGTGACAGGGTCGTAAGTGTGCCTTCTCAGCAAAACGGCGTTGCGTATGAAGACAACGGCGTGGGTGCAGTGGACTCCACCTTCTTGCAGCTATTCACCTTTCAAATGATCGCAGGTGACGCTTCAACCGCTCTTGATGAGCCTTTTTCAGTGGTCATCACCCGGTCTTCAGCGCTGAAGTATTTTGGCAAAGTTGACGCTTTGGGGCAAACGCTGAAAATGACAGACGGCAGAACAGAGGGGCTTTACAAAGTCACCGGAGTAATGGAAGACGTACCACCCAATAGCCATTTCAGTTTTAATATCCTTGCTTCTATGTCGTCGTTCCCCGAGGTAGCTGCCCGAAATACGGCGTGGTTTTGGTCTGGCTTTGTCACGTATGCCCTGTTGAAGGAAGGTGCAAATCCAGAGTCAATCAGGGAAGCTATTTTTGACCTGCCAAGCAAAAGAGCAGGCAAGGCGTATGAAACCATCACCTCTGGTGGCAAGCCCTGGCATTTGTACCTTGTGCCTTTGTCGGATATATGGCTGCACTCGGTAAGCTCCCCCAACAGACTTGGGCCAACAAGTAATATTCTCTATGTCTATGTGCTGTCAGCAATAGCCATTATGGTGCTTGTGCTGGCCAGTGTTAACTACATGAACATGGCCACAGCACGATCGGTCAGCAGGTCAAAAGAGGTGGGTGTGCGTAAAATGATGGGCGCATTGAAAGAGCATCTGCTTTTCCAGTTCCTGGCTGAGTCTTTTATTCTGGTAATATTCTCGTCCGCCCTCGCAATAGGCCTTGTTGAGCTTTGCCTTCCTTACTTCAACAGTCTGGCTGGAATACAGCTGTCCACTCTTGGTCTTTTTGATAGCGGGATGAAAATCATTTTCCTTCTGATAATTATTGTTTCCACCGCTCTTCTTGCCGGCGCTTATCCTGCGTTTTACATGGCTCGTTTCAGTCCTATTCAGGCACTTAGAAAGCAAAACAAGGTGGGCAAGGGTGGCCAGCTGCTTCGTGGAGGCTTGGTGGTATTTCAATTTGCCATTTCCATCACACTGGTAGTGCTGTCTTTTATCGTGTACGACCAGATTACTTATTTGCAAAATAGAGACATTGGCTTTGACAAGAACAACCTGATCATTGTGCCGCAGGTGCAAAGAATGGACTCAGTAAAGAGGGTGTCGTTCAGAGAAGTACTTAGCAACAATCCTTCGGTTGCTTCGGTGGGCATGTCTACGTCGGTTCCTCCCAATATATGGGATGGTGACAGCTTCACTACCGAGGATGACCCCGAGAATGAGCAGCCGATAAACTACATGAACGTGAGTAATAATTACTTGCAGACCCTCGGTGTTGAAGTGCTGCACGGCCGAATCTTTGAAGAAGGATTCCAGGCCGACCGTACGAGCGTTGTACTGAATGAAAATGCAGTAAAGGCCCTTGGTTGGAACAATGATGAGACTGTGATCGGCAAAAAGCTCCTTTACTGGGATACCCGCTTCAACGTCATCGGTGTGATTAGAGATTTTAACTACTGGACGCTTGACAGCCCGATCCAGCCGCTGGCAGTATTTCCTTATGGGGCACCCATCACCCATCAGGAGACACATTTTCTGTCAGTCAGACTGAAGCCGGAAAATGATCAGGCTGCCGACGTAAAAGACTTTCTAAGCTTTTTGACATTGCAGTGGGACGAATTTGCACCCGGCTTACCATTTAGCTACCAGTTCACTGATGCCATGTTTTTCAGCGCTTTCGAATTTGAGCAGCGCCTGGGCCAACTGTTTTCTGTATTCACCGGTTTGGCTATACTAATTGCATGTATGGGCCTACTAGGGCTGGCTTCCTACATGGCAGAAGTGCGCAACAAGGAGATTGGCATCCGGAAAGTGTTGGGAGCGTCGGTCAGTCAGCTTGTGGTGTTAATGGGTAAGGATTTCGCCCGGCTTGTGATCATTGCCTTCGCTATCTCCGTGCCACTTGGCTGGTGGGCGGCTAATGTATGGCTGCAAAACTATCAGTACAGAACTAGCATCAATTGGCAGGTATTTGCTTACGCCGGATTAAGTGCCCTGATTTTGGCCATTCTCACAGTAAGCTATCAGTCGGTAAAAACAGCTTTCAGCAACCCTGTTGATATTTTGCACGAAGAATAGTCTTGCAAAAGCTTGAACTTTGTAAAGCCGGGGCGTTCCCGGCTTTTCTTTTTTTACGGGTGGCTGTTTTTGGTTTCTTAACCGTGGAGCCAACCTGTTTTTGATATAAAACTCACTATTATTGCAGGAAATCACGCAGAAACTGTCAGATCAGATAGAACATACTGCCCACATTGTTAACGTCGCTGACGAAAAAGTCTTCGAGGGTATTTTCCGTGAATATTATTCAGGGCTGGCGGCATTTGCCCTCAAATATGTGAGAGATACGGAAATAGCTGAAGAAATAGTGCAGGAGCTTTTCAGCGATATATGGATCAAAACAGATCTGCTGAAAATCAAAACGTCGATAAAGTCTTACCTTTTTGGAGCCGTCAGGAATGCCTGCCTCAACTATATTAAGCATCAAAAGGTAGAGCAGAAGTATGCTGACAGAACAAGATACGTGGCGCCAGTGGGAGAGTCTACCGACTTTCTGGAACTAGAGGAGCTAAAAGAAAAGATTGCCAGTGCTATGGATAAAATCCCGGACAAATGTCGGGAGATATTTGAGCTAAACCGGTTTGAGGGCAAAAGATACAAGGAAATTGCTGACGAACTGAACCTGTCGTTGAAAACCGTGGAGAATCAAATGGGTAAGGCTTTGAAGATCATGCGGGAAGAGTTAGGCGAGTATCTGCCTGCGGTTTTATTGTTTCTGTTTTTGCATGGGGGTAAATGGTAATCTTGTTGTCGAACAAATGAAGAGATGAGTAAGCAGAGTCCACATATAGTCACCAACGAGTTGCTCGCAAAGTATTTTGCCGGCGAAGCGTCTGATGCAGAGTCAGCGGCTGTGATGATGTGGGTTGCTGAGTCTGCCGCAAATGAAGAGGCTTTTGTTCAGCAAAAAATGCTTTGGGAAGACCTCGGAGCTGTGATGACGGACGACGCAACGACACACACATCGTTTGATGTAGACGCTGCCTGGGCCAACGTAAAAACAGCCAAAGCGACCGCCGTCAGCAACCAAAGGAAATTGGAAAGGCGAAATCCGTGGATTATGCGGATTGCAGCTTCCCTGGTTCTACTCGGTGGCATCACTTATTTCTTGCGCAGCTATTTTGCCGAGGTGCAGATGACCGAGGTAGCTTCAGCTTCGGAGATAATAAATGTTGACCTTCTGGATGGTTCCCACATCACCCTGAATGAAGAAAGTATTATTCAATACCCCGAGGAGTTTGCTGCCAATCTTCGGCAGGTGAACTTGAAAGGAGAGGCATTTTTTGAAGTGGAGCCCGATACCGTTAAGCCTTTTGTTATTCATGCCGGGCCTGCTATCATCACGGTGCTTGGTACCTCATTCAACGTCAAGAGTTCGGCAATGGAGGACACGGTTGCTGTCTTTGTGGCTACCGGAAGAGTCTCTTTTTCCGTGGGCACGCAGGAAGTTATCCTAACCCCGGGCGAGAAAGCTACGTACACAGCCAAGTCGGGACTTTTGGCCTCTACTGGTGGGTCTACTTCAACCGGAGTAGATCAGTTTTGGCGAACCCGTCGGCTTTCCTTTGCTGGCCATTCTCTCCCAGACGTGATAGATGCTATTGAAGAGGCCTATTTTGTAGATATTGAGCTCGAAAATGAGCAAATGGCTAACTGTCGCCTATCCGTAAACTTTGAAAATGACTCTTTGAACAATATCCTTGATGTGATTGCGCTCACGCTCGACCTGAAGGTTAGTAAAAGTGGAAACGTCATTCTTTTAAAAGGAACGGGATGTCCGGAAAACTGATTTTTTTAACACTTTTTTTGGTAGCGGTTGTTGGTAGGGCCTGCTGTCAAAACCTGCTTGACCAACGGCTGTCACTAAACTTCACTGATCTCCCGATTGGGCAGGCGCTTACTGAAATCTCGAATCGGGCCGACTGTAGATTTTCCTATAACCCGGATCTGCTTCCAAACAAAAACATTACTGCCAGCTTTCAGGAGACTTCGCTTGAGGAAGTTTTAAAAAAGACGCTTGGAAAGAGCTTTGATTACAAAGTGCGGGGCAGCTACATTATTATTCAGCCGGTGGCAGATAAGCAATCCCACAAGTCCAATATCGAGTTTGTGGGCGAAGTTGTAGATGCCCGCACGGGCAGAAGCCTCGCCAATACAAGTGTTTACGACGTAAATAACTTATCATCGACCCTTTCCGGTGAGGATGGTTCTTACAAGCTGTCGACCTTTTTTCAGGATGGCGTGACAGCTTTCGCCATCAGCAAAGAGAACTATAAAGACACGGTAATCAGGATTGTTAATCAGCAGATAGCGCCGGTTAAGATTGAGCTGGAGCCATTGGAAGTGACCGAAGAAGCCAGAGACAGAACCTTCCGACGTTTCATTGATTCTTTGAACATTGTCAGGTTTTTGGTCAACAGAAAAGCGAAGCAGCATATTCGCAACGTCGACATGGTCGAGCAGCGTTGGTTACAGGTATCGTTTTTGCCGGTGATAGGTACCAATGGCGTCATGGGTGGAAAAATTGGCAACAACGTTTCGCTCAATATGTTTGCTGGCTACAATCATTCGGTTAGTGGTGTTGAGCTGGGAGGATTTTTCAACGTTGACAGGATGGATGTCAAGGGCTTTCAAGCAGGTGGCTTTGGCAATATTGTTGGGGGCCAGGTTGATGGTGCTCAGCTATCTGGCTTCGTTAATTTGACACCTGGTGGCGGCTCTGGGACGCAGCTTTCCGGGTTTGTCAATCACGCTGGCACGAGGTATAGCGGTCTTCAGGGTACCGGCTTTGTCAATGTGGCCAACAACATCAATGGCGCACAACTCTCAGGTTTCACTAACTTTACGCTGCTCGACATGAACGGTGTTCAGGGTACAGGTTTTGTGAACCTGGCAGGCAGAGTGAGGGGTGTTCAAGGGGCCGGCTTCTTGAATATGGCCACCGCCGTAAATGGTGTTCAGGCTTCCGGTTTTATCAATATGGCAGGAACAGTGAAAGGGCTGCAGATTGGCGTTTTGAATATTGCAAAAAGGGTTGAGAAAGGAGCTACGATAGGCATCGTAAACATTGTTAAGGAAGGGTTTCACTCCTTTGATGTGAGTGCCAATGACATCACCAATTTAAATTTCTCCTTCCGGTCTGGCACCAAGCATTTCTACACCTTGTTAACGTTTGGCGTTGTTCCTCAGGAAAGCACCATTTGGTCGATGGGGATCGGAGTAGGAACAGAGGTGGACTGGACTGATAAAATCTATACAGACTTTGAGCTGTCAACAAACACCGTGCAACCAATGGATACCTGGATTGAAGACGCTCCGAGTGACTACCGCTTCCAGGTCAATTTCGGATTTAGGCTGTTGAAATGGGCTTCGGTCAATGCTGGCCCTGTTGTTCATTTCTTTAATTATTCTTCAGATAATGAGGCGCTGGATCTTTCCACAAAGTTTGGCGGACGACCACTTTTCAAATCTTCTGGCGCAACTTCCAACTCTAAGGTTTGGGTAGGCTATACTGCCGCTTTGCGCCTTTTTTAGCCTGTTTGGCTACATAATAGTGCTCTTAAAAATATTTTCCTGATTTTTTTTTCATCTGCCCATGGGGGTAGCAACGACTTTAATTTCCATAGGGGAAATAGAAATTAAATAGAACTCTAAAGAATTAAAGTCATGAACTCAAAATTTTTTTTATCGATGATGCTCCTTGGTTTAGTAACCTTTGCGAGCAAAGCACAAGAGTCTTCAAACGAAGACGAGAAAAGCGATGTAGCTGAAGAGATTATCAGCGAGCAGGCACTCCAGGTGTCGTTTGTTCCGGTGCTAGGCACCAACTTCAGGCCCTATGGTCAGTCACTCAACAATGTTTCGTTGAACATTTGGGCAGGGTACAACTACGGTGTAAATGGCGTTGAGCTGGGTGGATTTGTTAACGTAGACAGGTCAGACGTGAAATACCTACAGCTGTCAGGTTTTGTAAACCTTGTGGGAGGAAACGTTACAGGTTTCCAGGGAGCGGGTTTTGTAAATGGTGTTAAGCAGCAGGTTACAGGTGCCCAAATGGCAGGTTTTGTCAATATGAGCAAAGGCTTGACTGGGGTGCAGGGGTCGGGATTTGTGAATTATGCTCATGGTGATGTGACCGGTGGCCAGGGGTCTGGCTTTGTGAACTATGCTCACGGCGATATTACCGGGGTGCAGGGAACCGGCTTTGTAAACTTTGCACTGGGTGACGTTGTCGGAGCACAGGGCTCAGGCTTTGTCAACTATGCAAAAAGCGTAAAAGGTGTGCAAGGCGCTGGTTTTGTTAACTATGCCAATGACTCCCTGAAAGGTGCCCAGCTGAGTGGTTTCTATAACCATGCGAAAGAAGTGAAAGGCGTGCAGGCATCTGGCTTTGCCAACTACACCAAGACGCTGCGAGGCTTTCAGTTCGGTATTGTCAACATAGCCGACACAGTTGAAAAGGGCGCAACCATTGGTTTGCTTAATATCGTGAGAACTGGTAAGCACGAGGTTGACCTGAGCTACAACGACATCACCGATATCAATGCAGCGTTCAGGTCGGGAACCGACAAGTTTTACAGCGTACTTGAAATCGGCATTCAAACAGGAGACAATCCCCTGTGGGCGGTAGGTGCAGGTTTCGGTACACAGTTCAAGCCGATCAAAGACAAATTTGTAACAAGCGTTGAGCTTGCCTCTTTTGGGGTAAACAGAGTGGATGATTTTCAGGACGACCTCAACCAGGTGACCAAACTATCAGTCAATGTGGGCTACAAAATATTCAAAACCTTATCAGTGAACGCTGGCCCAATTTTGAATATATCCACTTCCCGTTCTGTCAATGCTGACGGCAGCTATGGCCTCGGCCTCGGTGAGAATGGATTTTATGACCAGACTTTTTCTGGCACAAACGTGAAGGCCTGGGTAGGCTATCATGTTGGGGTGAGGTTTTAATACCTCCCCCTCCTTTTTCCAATAAACCACACAAAAACACTCATGAAGACTTTTTTATTATCAGGAGCACTCCTCCTGCTCGCTACTTCTGTGTCATTTTCTCAACAAATGACACAAACTGTCAGAGGACAGATTTTAGACCAGGATGCTAAGAGCCCTTTGATTGGCGCCACCGTCCAGATAGTTGGCACCGACCCAATACTTGGCGCTGTGACCGACCTGGATGGCAACTTCAGGATTACAAATGTGCCAGTTGGCAGGGCATCACTTTTTATCACTTACATAGGTTACGAAGACAAAGCGATGCCCAACATTCAGGTCAACTCGGCAAAAGAAGTTGTGCTAAATATTGACCTGGTAGAATCGATTGATAAACTGGATGAAGTGGTAGTCACCGCCAAAAAAGATAAATCAGAAGTGCTGAATGAGATGGCGCTGGTCAGTGCCCGTTCATTTTCGGTGGAAGAAACACAGCGCTACGCAGGTGCCATTAATGACCCCGCCCGAATGGTATCAGCTTTTGCTGGTGTGAACGGCGATGCTCAGGGTAATAATGACATTGTGGTGAGAGGAAACTCTTCCAAGGGAATCTTGTGGAAGCTGGAAGGTGTCGAAATACCGAACCCCAATCACTTTGCGAACGAAGGGGCCACCGGCGGTCCGGTGAATGCTTTGAACAGCAACATGCTCGACAACTCCGATTTTTTCACCGGAGCCTTCTCGCCGGAATATGGCAATGCACTTTCGGGAGTCTTTGACATCAAATTCAAAAAGGGAAACAACGAGCAACGAGAGTATACTACTTCTCTCGGTGTGTTCGGAGTGGACTTTACCGCCGAAGGGCCTTTCAAGCAAGGGTATAATGGTTCTTACATAGCTAATTATCGCTATTCCTCATTGCAACTCTTGTCCGATGCTGGTATTCTTGATTTCAACGGCGTGCCCAAGTATCAGGATGGGTCTTTCAATATCGCTTTACCAATTGGGAAGAAGCAGTACGTGACCATGTTTGGCCTGGGAGGCATTAGCAATATCAGCCAAACCGAAACTGATGAGGAAGATGAGGACATTGTACTTTCCAGAGGAGACTTTGGCGCTCGCCTGGGCGTGGTGGGTGTTAATCACACCTACTTTATTAATGACAATGTGTTTGTCAGGAACTCTGTTACGCTTTCGCTGTCGGGCCAAACATCGAATTACGACATGAATGAAGACACCGGTTTCAGAGATGTGGAAGATATTGATCTCAATAAAAATAGTGTCAGAGTAGCCAGCACTTTGAACTACAAACTGAATGCAAAAAACAAATTTGAGACTGGTATCATCTACTCAAGGCTTGGCTACAACGCCAAAGTTGATCTTTACAACTACGAGACCAAAACCAAGGACACCTGGCTGGATGACAAAGGGAATACGGGAACACTTCAGGCATTTGGTAGCTGGAAACTGCGATTCAACGAGGCATGGACCATGACCAGCGGTGTTCACTATTTCCTTTTTGCTTTAAACAATACGCAATCTGTGGAGCCAAGAGTTGGTTTGAAATACGACCTCAACAGCAAACAGGCTTTTACTGCAGGCTTTGGGCTTCACAGCCGGTTGGAGCCGGTTTCAGCTTACCTGGCCAAACAGACGCAGGAGGATGGTTCGCTTTTGCAGCCCAACAAGAACTTGAGAACAACCAAAGCGGCGCACTATGTGGTGGGTTTCAATCAGGTGCTCAATCAAAGCACTCACCTGAAGTTGGAAGCCTATTACCAGCAGCTATATGATGTGCCGGTGGAGAAAGACGCTTCAAGCAGCTTCTCCATGATCAACAGCTCAGGAGCTTTTGTTAACGAGTCGTTGGTAAATGAAGGAACCGGGAGGAACTATGGCGTGGAGCTTACGCTGGAGCAATACCTGAATCGTGGTTTCTATTACATGTCGACTGTGTCACTATACAAGTCTCTTTACACAGCACAGGACGGAATAGAACGGACGTCGACTTTTGATGGAAATTACATCGTGAATGTGATCGGGGGAAAAGAGTTCAAAGTAGGAGCTGCCGACAGGAACAGGGTGCTCTTTGTTAACGCTAAAGCAGCGCTTATCGGAGGTCAGCGATACACCCCCATTGATCTTGAGGCCTCCAGAGAGCTCGGTTCAGAGGTGAGAGACGACGCCAACCCGTTTTCAGTAAAAGGTGATGATGTGTTTTTCGTTAACCTGGCTATTGGCACCAGAAAAAACAGGAAGAAGACGACGAGCGAATTTAAAATTGACGTTACCAATGTCACCAACAACCAGGCATTAGTGAATGAATACTTTGTGGCCGGCACTGGCAACATTGTGAAATCTTATCAGCTGGCCATGTTGCCCAACATCGTCTACACGCTGAAGTTCTAAACCAAACAAGTGGAAAAAACAGAAGCCGCCCTGCTATGCACGGCGGCTCTGTTCTTTGGTTTAGGTTTGCTTGTTATAATGTATTACTTATTTCTTAAGCACTTTGGCAAGGGTTTCTCCAATATCCGCTGGAGACTGCACTACGTGAATGCCGCAGGCTTCCATGATCTTCATTTTGGCTGCAGCTGTATCGTCGGCGCCACCAATAATAGCACCAGCATGACCCATTCTGCGGCCCGGAGGGGCTGTTTGGCCAGCGATGAAGCCAACAACAGGCTTTTTGTTGCCAGTGCTTTTTATGTATTCAGAAGCAAGTGCCTCATAGTTACCTCCAATTTCACCAATCATCACGATGGCGTCAGTTTCGGGGTCGTTCATCAGCAATTCAACAGCCTCTTTGGTAGGAGTACCAATGATGGGGTCACCACCAATGCCGATTGCCGTTGAAATACCAAGACCTGCCTTCACAATCTGGTCAGCTGCTTCGTAAGTCAATGTACCTGACTTAGACACTACGCCCACTCTTCCTTTTTTGAATACGAAACCAGGCATGATACCTACTTTCGCTTCGCCCGGAGTAATGACACCAGGACAGTTAGGGCCAATCAGCGTTACTTTTTTATTCTTGATATAATTTTTGGCAGTCATCATGTCCTTTACAGGAATGCCTTCTGTGATTGCCACAATTACCTTGATGCCGGCGTCGGCTGCTTCCATGATAGCATCAGCGGCAAAAGCTGGTGGTACAAAAATGATAGAAACATCAGCTCCAGTCGTTTGCACAGCCTCTTCTACACTATTGAAAATGGGTTTGTCAAGATGCTTCTGACCTCCTTTACCCGGAGTAACACCTCCTACTACGTTGGTTCCATATTCGATCATCTGTTCAGCATGAAAACTGCCTTCAGTGCCAGTAAAGCCTTGCACGATGACCTTGGAATTTTTATTTACTAGAACGCTCATTCTGTCGTAAGATTTTTGCACAAAAATAGGATTAATAATCGCTTTGCCAAACCTAAATAGGCCGGTTTAACCCCATTTTCAATCGGCCAGCAAGTAGTTGTCGATTAATTCACGCACGCATCCTTCGCCCCCTTTGAGCTGAAGCACGATATCAGCTTTTTCCTTCACTGCCCTCACTGCATCAGCAGGACAGGCGGAGAGCCCGGCTTTTTCCATGACAGGCAAATCGTTGATGTCGTCGCCCACCATGCCCACCTGGTCAAGGCCTATGCCCATCTCAGTCATCCAGGCTTCCAGCACATCCATTTTCTTTGCTTCGCCTACGTAAACCCTGGTCATGCCCAGCATGTCGGCCCTGGCCTGTACCATTGAGGTGGTTTTGCCATTGCTGATGATCCCAACTTCAATGCCCGCTTTCTGTAGCAGCCGGATGCCCATGCCATCACGGGAATTAAATTTTTTGAACTGACTCCCGTCTTCCATAATGTAAATACCGCCGTCGGTAAGTGTGCCGTCAACGTCGAGGATGAGGAGTTTTATGTTTTTGTAGTCTTTCACGAATAAAACTTAGGTCGATGTTAAGTAACTAATGGGAAAAGAGAAGGGTAGCTATAGTTCATAGAAGATAACCTCCACCTCGTCAACAGCTAAGAATTGTCTGTCTGCTGTGACAAGAGGGAGCTTATGGCAAAAAGCCGAAGCAGCTATTATTGAGTCCGGTAGTTTCTGGCGAGAATTCTTTCTGAAAGCGATAGTAACGTCTTTAATCTCTTTATTAATAGAAGTTATCCGGCAATTTTCCAGCAGCGTTCGAATGGCCGTCTCAGATTCATTATCGATGCCAGGGAAAGACAAAAGCTCCAATTCTGTTACGAACGAAATGGTTAAGTTCTTGTCAGCAATCATCTCTACCACTTCAGGATCCCCCTTCAGAAAGTACAATACTATATTTGTGTCTACAAAAAGGTCATTTCCATTCATTGCGAATATCTTTTTGATATTGCAAAGGGTCAATATCCGTTTTGAGAGACCCAGCGAGTTTTCTTAAATCTGTTTTGGGTTGCTTTCGCAGAGCCTGATTCATTTTCTCGTTTATTTCCTTCTTCGGAGTGCCTTTTTTTATTACAGTGACCATGGCTTCGATCTTTTCTTTCTTAAAAGTACCTAAAAATCTGCAATGTAAATTTGTAGTTTGATACCTTACTACGAGTAAAGAGCTTTCCTCACCTTCATCACTTTCCTCAATATCCCCTCAAGCTTTTCAATCGGCAGCATCGTTTGGCCGTCACTCAAAGCATTGGCTGGATCGGGATGGGTTTCTATAAAAAGGCCGTCGGCACCAGTAGCAATGGCGGAAAGTGCCATGGTTTCGATCATTTCAGGATTGCCGCCTGTGACACCATCAGCTTTGTTGGGCTGTTGAACAGAGTGCGTGCAATCCATCACCACGGGCACGCCATGCTTCTTTAGCCTGGTAATAGCTGTGGCATCCACCACCAGCCCTTCGTAGCCAAACGAGAACCCACGCTCACAAAGCCACACATTTTTGTTGCCGGTGGACAGCACTTTCTCCAGTGAAAACTTCATCGCCTCGGGCGACATAAACTGCCCCTTCTTGATATTCACGCCTTTGCCTGTCTCACCAGCTGCCAGCAGCAAATCGGTTTGCCGACATAGGAAGGCCGGAATCTGCAGGTAGTCTACATATTTGGCTGCGATGGCCGGCTCATAGCTTTCATGCACGTCGGTAATGGTAGGCACGCCAAGTTCTTTCCCCACTGCTTGAATAATAGCCATGGCCTCTTCTTTTTCGATGCCTGTGAAGCTGTTGAGCTTGGTGCGGTTGGCTTTTTTGAAGCTGGCCTTGAAAATGTAATCGATGCCCAACTCGTCGCAGATGCCCTTTACTTTTCTGCCTATTTCAAAAGGTGTTTTGTCGTTCTCGACCACACAAGGGCCGGCTATCAGGAATAGTTTACTCATTGCATTCTGCTTTTTTGTCCGAGGTAGCCGCTATGGTGCCTTTTGGCGTAGCCAGCCTTATCAAAGTTGATCTTTTTCATTAACATTACCACCAGCAAGTCGCCCAAAACCGACATCACTGTGGTGCTGGTCGTTGGGGTGAGGTCGAGTGGGCAAATTTCTTTCGGTTGCCCGGTGCTCAGGCAAATGTTGGCTGTTCTTCCCAGTTCGTTTTCTGGGTGGCCGGTGATGCAAATAGTCTTGATTTTTGGATACAGGTTGTCTGCCAGCTCCAGCAACTTGAGAATTTCTTCAGTTTTGCCCGAATTGGAAATAACCAGCAGGATGTCGTTCGGTTGCAAAACTCCCAGGTCGCCATGTTGTGCTTCCGACGGATGAAGGAACACAGCAGGGGAACCTGTCGAGCAAAAAGTAGTGGCGATGTTCTGCCCTATCTGACCGGCTTTGCCAATGCCGCTAATGACAATCTTTCCTTTTTTAACATGTATCTGTTCGTATAGCGCATCAATGGCGTTCAGTATCGACTCATCTACCGGGATATTATGAATAGCCTGAACTTCTTTTTCTACCAGGCTGCGAATTTCTTCAAGTGACTGACTCATAATTGGGTTTGTAAAGCTGCAAAATTAGGAAAATGAGGGTTGAAAATATAGCATGAGCCCATTTGTACGAATTAGCAGCACTTCAGATGCCGAGGCCAGGCCAGTTTCGTTCATCTATCGGCGGGCTATTGTTCATATATGTACACTTTTCCTGAGGAACAATATTTTAAATTAATGATTATCAGTGAGTTAAATTTTTTGGCACAAGTGTTGACTTATTTTGGTAACCATTGAACAAAGAGACTATGAAATCGAAGAACGCAAATACAACAAAGATTCTCCTATTGGGAATAATTGTGGCAGTCGTCTCGCTCCTGTCGTCTTTGAATGGGTCAGGGTTTGTGGCAGGAGAGAGGGCATTGTCGGGAGCGGCTGTTGGCCGAAAAGATGACGCTATGAGGGTTGAAGCAAAGTTGCAGCTTGAGAAATTGGCGACATCCAAGAAATTGGCGAAAGAAATAGATCAAAATTTCACTGCCGGGGGCAACACAATGGTCAATTGAAACGTAAACACTTTTAAATGAATAAGAAATAACAACGCATAGTTGTTTTTAGTAGATAGGTTTAGGTTGGTTTGAAAAAGAGGGTCTTTAGGGCCCTTTTTTTTATGCCAGAGATTCATTTCTTTACACAAATTTTTTGATGTGTTTCCCTCTCTGACACTTAATCGACAGTACTTATCGCAACCAGTTGACAATACACCCCTTGTGTTGTTCCGGGTGGTTTTTGGCTTTCTCGTATTTATGGAGGGAGCAAGTTTTTTCTTGCTGGGCCAAATCTCCGAAATTTATACTGAAGCAGTTGTTGTTTTTACCTATCAGGGACTAGGCTGGATGCAGCCGCTGCCAGGCATTGGGATGTACCTGGTTTTTGCTTTTGTTTGTGTGATTGGCATCATGATCATGCTTGGCTGGCGGTACAGGTTTTCAGCCTGGGCGTTTGCCCTCACCTGGACATACATTTACTTCTCCCACAAGGCCCACTATAACAATCATCACTACCTTTTTATGCTGATGGCCTACGCCATGGCGCTGATGCCCGCAGCCGATGATTTGTCTCTTGATGCCCATTACCACCCTGATAAACGATCAACGTCTTGTCCCAGGTGGTGTATCTCCTTTTTTGTGCTTCAGTTACTGATCGTTTATACGTTCGCCAGCATCGCCAAAATCTACCCTGATTGGCTCGAGGCCAGGCCAATGGAAATATGGATGAAGGGCAAGTCACACTATTGGTTGATAGGCGGTATGCTGCAGTACAAGTGGATTCACTATTTGCTTGCTTATGGAGGTATCGCTTTTGACGGAGCGATTATATGGTTGTTATTAATCAAGAGGACTCGCTGGGTAGGTGTTGCCTTGTCGATAGCTTTTCACCTCTTTAATTCATTTGTTTTTCAAATCGGCATCTTTCCTTACCTCATGCTGGGCACGTTGTTCTTCTTTTTCGATGGAGAAGACCTCAGAAAAAAACTACTGGGAAGGTGGAAATGGGGAATTGCTTTGCCTGCAAAAACGCACTTGCCAAACGACCCGGGCTATTTTCTCTTTCTGGGCTATTTCCTGATTCAGCTGTTGCTGCCACTAAGGCATCATTTGTTCGAGGGCAACGTGCATTGGACAGATTAAGGCCATAAGTTATCGTGGCATATGATGCTTCGGACGAAAACTGGCAGCGCTGTTTATAGAGTCACCAACAAGAAGACCGGTGAGGTAGAGAAGGTTCGTCCGTCTCATTATCTGGGTTCACTTAAAGGCAGGATGGCCAGCAGCCACCCAGATATTATTTGGCAGTTTGCTCATCATCTCAAAAAGGAATACGAAAACAAAGGATGGGAAGAGGTTGCCGTATTTGTTGACTGTGTGGTAAGTCTCAATGGCCACCCTTCCCACCCTTTGATTGACCCGGAAGTTGACCTTGGAAGCGTAGCCTGGGAGCCATTCCGCCATTCCGATTGGATACTTCAGTGGCCTGAAGAATTGCAAGAAATTGAATGACTATTGAGAAGTATCCAAAATTAATCTATAATTTTCGGCTTTAAAGAGGGCCTTGTTTCGCCCTGGATGCGTACCTGTTTAGCCGCTGTTTTGTTAACAAAACACAGGTACATTTATGATTGCTACAAGTTTTAGAAAGACGGCAGCTACAGCTATTCTGTTGTGTGCTGGCATGTTTACATTAAAAGCCCAGCAGGTGCAGTGGGCCTCTTCAGTTGTTGGTTTTTCCAGCGAGTACATCAACAACAATTACAAAGGACAATATCTCGCCAAAGAGATTCTGGGTAATCCAAGCAGGTATCCGGTATTTGGAGCGACACCATGCGGCTGGACGCCCAGCAAGGAAAATAGTCCTGAAGGCGAGTGGATCAAAGTTGGCTTCGACAAGCCTATGCAAATCAGCCAGGTAGCCGTGGTCGAAATCTTCAATCCAGGTGCTGTGAGAAGGATTCTGCTCTACGATGAGGCAGACAACGAATCGGTTATTTACCAAAACGACTCAACCGCACCGCTGAGCGAGGCTGGTAGGCTGCTTTCCCATGTGTTCCCTAAAACGACCTACAAGGTGGCTGCGGTAAAGGTCGAGTTGCGCACAGCTTCGGTGCCCGGCTTCAACGAGCTTGACGCAATAGCCATTAGTGACTCGGACGCACCGGTTCCAGTAGGGATTAACCTGTCTCCCGATGCGGACAAGGCGTTGCAGATAGAGCACCTCTCAACAAGTGTAAATACACCGACCGATGAACTCAATCCCATTATTTCGCCAGATGGCAAGGTATTATACTTCACAAGGGAAGGCCACCCCGAGAATCTCGATGATCCGGCTACCCAGGACATTTGGTTTGCGAATATTAACGAAGATGGTAGTCTCGACACTGCTGTGAACATTGGCCGACCACTTAACAATGCCAGCAACAGCGGTCTGGAGTCTATTTTGCCTGATAACCAAACTGCGTTGCTGCTCAATACCTACAATGCCGACGGAACAATGGGCGTCGGTGTTTCGATCACACACAAGGAAGGTGATAAGTGGGGCTTTCCTGTAAAAGTCGACATCGACAGCTTCTACAACCACAATAAGTTCGGAGAGTATTTTCTCGTGGCCGACGGGCAAACGCTTTTGATGACTTTGCAGCGAGAAAACTCCATTGGCTCTAAAGACATCCATGTTAGTTTTAAAAGGGAAAACGGTACCTGGACGGCACCCATGAATATCGGGCCAACTGTAAACACAGCGGCATCCGAGATTTTCCCCTATATGGCCGCCGATGGCGTTTCACTCTACTATTCCACTGCCGGGTGGCCAGGCTACGGCGGCTCCGACATGTTCGTCACCCGACGCCTCGACGACACCTGGCTCAACTGGACAGAGCCGCAAAACCTCGGACCTCACATTAACTCACCTCAATTTGACGCATACTATTCTTTTACCGCATCGGGTGACTACGCATACTTCTCCTCTTACGGCAAAGATTCCAATGGAAAGAGCGATTTATATCGGGTGAGACTTCCTGAATCACTGAGGCCAAAACCTGTGGTGGTAGTGCGGGGCCGGGTACTCAATGCCAAAACAAACGAGCCACTGGGAGCCAGCATCAACTATGAAGTGCTGAGCTCCGGTAAACAGGCAGGCGTTGCGAATAGCGACGCAATAGATGGTAGCTACAGCATTATTTTACCCTCGGGCGAGAATTATGGCTTTTTGGGTCAATCCGATGGGTTTATTTCAGTAAGCGAAAACCTCGATCTTATCAACCTGAAGGAGTATCGGGAAATCAATAAGGATCTTTATTTGGTGCCAATTGAAAAGGGACAGGTGGTGCGGCTTAACAACATCTTTTTTGACGTAGACAAGTTCACATTCAAGAAGGAAGCTACTCCTGAGCTCAACCGGTTTGTCAAGCTGCTGACCGACCAATCGGGACTGCGTATTGAAATATCGGGGCACACCGACAACACGGGCAGCGCTGACTACAACATGAAGTTGAGCGCCAACAGGGCAAAGGCCGTTTATGATTATCTAATCAAGCAGGGTATTGACGCTGGGCGACTGGCATTTAAAGGCTATGGACTCACCAAGCCAACTGCTGATAATAACACCGCTGACGGCCGGCAGCTCAACCGAAGGGTGGAGTTTCTGATCGTGGAAAGTGAATAGCAGCCGGTTGACTTAAACCAGTTGGCGGGGACGATTCATTTGGGTAAATTACCTACGACTAACCAACCACAAAATGACCAATCGTTTCCGCCAGCTTTTGCTGGTTATCCTGCTTCCTGTCCTGTCCTTTCCCGCACTTGCGCAATTCAGCCTTGAGGACGTGATGTCTTACCCCTTTGCCACTGAGTTGGTAGCTGGCAAGGCGACCGATGCGATGGCGTGGGTTGAAAACAAAAGGGGGATAAGAAATATCTACTTTGCAAAAGGGCCTGATGGGCCTTCGGTTCAGCTTACCAGCTATGGTAAGGATGATGGGCAGGAAATATCCTCACTTACCTTTTTTATGAATGACCAGTGGTTGCTCTACGTGAGGGGCAGTGCACCAAACCGCAACGGCGAAATAGCCAACCCTGACAGCAACCCAGAAGGCGCAGAGCAAATCATCTGGCTTATTTCTACAGAAAGTGGTGATGCGATCAGGGTGGCAAACGGCTACTCGCCAACCGTCCATCCCACTGAAAACACCATTCTTTTTTCCAGCCCGGCAGGCATTTTCCAAATAAACATCAATGAATACGGTATTCCTGAATCTGATAGCGAAAGGCTGTTGTTTCGGGCCCGTGGCAGCAATGGTGGGCAGGCATGGTCGCCTGATGGCAAGGAGGTGCTTTTCACCAGCTCAAGAGGAGATCATAGTTTTGTGGGGATTTTCAGCGCAGAAAAAGGGGAAATCCGCTGGATGGCTCCTTCGGTGGGCCGAGATATGATTCCCGTATGGTCGCCTGACGGCAAACAGGTGGCTTTTGTCAGATACAAAGGCTTGAAAAGAGATGAACTCGTCAATATTACTGGTGGAGAGTCATTTTCCATTTTTGTGGCCGATGCTGTCACGGGGGCAGCTAAAGAAGTATGGAAATCCCCTTCGGACGACGGCGGCTTTGCTCAATCGTACCCGGCGGCTCCACTACAATGGACGAAAGCAAACAGACTGCTATTTTATTCGGAGCATGAAGGCTGGATGCATATTTACAGCATGAATCCGGATGGGTCAGGGCTTACCGATGTGACACCCGGCGCCTGCGAGGCAGAGGACAGCGGAATTTCTGCAGACGGGAGTACACTTTATTTTTCTTCTAACTGTGGGGATATCGACAGAAGGCACTTGTATAGTGTGGCAGTGAAAGGTGGAACGCCAAAGGCACTAACAAAAGGAGAAGGAAGCGAAATGACACCGGTGCCATTGGCTTCCGGCAGGGGGCTGGCGATGCAATACATGGGGTATAACTTTGACAAGACTGTGGGTTTTCTGGCGTCTGGAGCTTCGACTGTGAAACAAATTTCCTCGGCTGCTCCATCGGCCTTTCCTGCTAAGTCGCTGGTCAAGCCAGAGCAGGTCATTTACAAATCGCCCGATGGCGTTGAAATTCACGCACAACTATTTATGCCTGCCACGCACAAAAAGGGTGAGAAGCATCCCGCCATTATTTTCATGCACGGCGGCCCCATCAGACAAATGTTGCTGACCTTCCACTATTCAAGTTATTATTCCAACGCTTATGCCTTCAACCAGTACCTGGCCAGTCAGGGCTATGTGGTGATGTCTGTCAATTATCGGGATGGAATTGGCTACGGCAAGGACTTCAGAAGAGTTGAGAATCAGGGCCCAAGAGGTGCCGAGGAATACCAGGACATTGTAGCCGGAGGCAAATATCTGCAAGGCAGGGTGGAAGTAGAACCAGCCAAAATTGGCCTGTGGGGAGGCTCCTACGGCGGCTACCTCACTGCTATGGGCCTTGCAAGAAACCCTGAACTTTTCAAAGCCGGTGTTGACCTTCACGGCGTGCACGACTGGGCTTTCCGGGCCAGGGAATTTGGCCCGCCGGGTGGTTGGTGGGGTATCACTGAAGAGCTCATGGACAAAGCCTTTGAATCTTCTCCGGTTTCTGACCTCTCGAAATGGACGGCGCCTGTGCTGCTGGTGCACGGTGACGACGACCGGAATGTGCTATTTCAGCAAACCACCGACCTTGCCGAGACACTCAGAGAAAAAGGGGTGAACGTCGACCTGCTCATATTCCCCGACGAAGTGCACGGCTTCCTGCGGTATGATAGCTGGTTCCGCACCTTTGAGGCGGCCAAGGTGTACTTTGATAAATATTTGAAGTAGCTGTCCTTCATAGCTTTAACTCAACACATTTCGTAAGGAATAAAAAAACAAAACTGGTTCAATGCGTCCCGCTTGGACCTTTTGTTTTTTTATAAGCAAGTTGGTGGAGAGAACCCACCGGCCTTTGCCATTCGTTTTTTTGTGATACAACTTGCGGTCAGTGTTTTCACCAGTCTCCGTTGCGGCCTGGTGTCTTCACCAGCCAGGTTCCCCTGAACACACATACTAATATTTCGCCGTGGCCTCGTGTATTCACGAGCCACTTTTTTACCTGATACAAACACATTTTAATATCTTGCCTGAATGATGACAGTAGATTTCAGAAGTGATACCGTGACGAAGCCCACACCTGGCATGCTTGAAGCCATGATGACGGCCGAGGTTGGCGACGATGTTTTTAACGAAGACCCTACTATAAAGAAGCTGGAGGCTAAAATAGCCGTCATGTTCGGAAAAGAGGCCGCTATTTATTGCCCCTCAGGCACAATGACCAACCAAATTGCCCTGCGGATTCACACCCAACCGCAAGACGAGGTCATTTGCGACAAACGCTCTCATATTTATTTGTATGAGGGAGGAGGTATCGCCAGCAACTCGCATATTTCAGCAAGACTGGTTGACGGCGACCGGGGTCGGCTTTCGCCAGAGCATATATTGGAAAACATCAACAACCCGGATGATATCCACCTGCCACTCACCACGCTGGTGTCTCTGGAAAACACTATGAACAAAGGGGGAGGTGCTTATTACACGCTGGCCCAGATCAAAGCCGTGAGTGACGCCGCCCGCTCGAACAGCTTGAAAATGCATCTTGACGGTGCTCGTATTTTCAATGCATTAGTAGAAACGGGCGATCGGCCAGAGGATGTTGGCGAGCTGTTCGATACCGTGTCCGCCTGCTTTTCCAAAGGACTTGGAGCCCCGGTTGGCTCGGCTTTGGTGGGTAGCCATGAGCACATCAAAAAGGCAAAACGGGTTCGCAAGGTTTTTGGTGGCGGTATGCGTCAGGCAGGGTTTCTGGCAGCTGCCTGCATCTATGCGCTCGACAACCATGTAGAAAGACTGAAGATTGATCACCAGAAAGCCAAAGCGCTTGGAGGGTTGATAGAAACGATTCCTTATGTTACCGGACTACTACCTGTGGATACCAATATTGTCATCTTTGAACTGGACAAAAAGGTGCTGGCAACTGACATGGTAGCCAAACTGAAAGAGGCAGGCATTTTGGCTGTGCCATTTGGAAAGCATGAGGTAAGGTTGGTGACGCACCTGGACATCAAGGATGACATGATCGACTATTTTGGCCAGGCTGTGGGGAAACTGAAAAGTGCGTTTTAGTTACCCCTTTTTACACTCACCAGGTATACCCCAAGAAAAATAAGACCTGCGGAAATGAGCTTGCCAATGGTGGGAAGCTCCCGCCCCGATACCACTTCAATAAGCGTGGCGAAAAGAGGTTGAAGAAAGATGTAATAGCCAACTACTGACGAGTTCACGTATTTCAAGGCCGATACATTGGCAATGTAGGCAATAACGGTTGTTCCAATGAGCACGTAGCTTATGCTAATCCACTGGGCGCAGGACAAGTCCCCAAATGGAATGTTAACAGCCTCGTGAATTGAAAACGGAGTAACGAAAAGCAATCCAAAAAGAAATGTCCATTTAACAACAGTCAGCGGGTGGTATTGAGCCATCAGTCGCTTGACCAAAACAAGGTAAATAGCATAGGAAACAGCGTTGCCGATCACAAGAAGGTCTCCCAAAAGAAAGCTGTTGCTGAAGGAGAATTCATGCAGACCGACAAGAAAAACCGCTCCACATAAGCCAAAAGCAAGTCCGAGCGCTTTTCTTCTAGTAATCCTTTCTTTCAACAGAAAATACGACATTGTGACTACCGCCACTGGAGTAAGGGTCATGATCAAAGCGCCGTTGACGGGAGAAGTCATGCTGAGGCCTTTGAAGAACATGAGCATGTTGATGGCAGCGCCAAAAAGACCGCAGGCAATCAGCCGGATAAAATCTTTGCGGCTCTCGACCTTTTCGTTGGTAAATAGTGGCTGAATGAGCCAAAAAAGTACTGTTGCAACAAACACCCGCACAAGAATAAACGCAAACGGAGATACCGGCTCCGGCATCACCGATTTGGCAACGCTGTAGTTGGCGCCGTAGAGTAAGCCAGTAATCAAAAGTGCAGGATGAACCCACCAGGGGTTTGCTTTCATGGCTGGAAATTATGGCACGAAGGTAGGCACTATAATGCCCACATGCCAATTCGGCCTAGTTGCTGATTTGAATGGTTATGGTACTCAACGGAGTGCCTGTTATCCCATCGTTGTATTTCCAGGGGCCGCTGTTTTGCAATAACCGGATGGCTTCCTGATCGCAAGACTCGCAAAGAGATTTGCTAACCGTGATGTTTTGAGGAGCTCCCTGGGAAGTAAGAGAAAATGTAAGCTGCACTTCCCCAGCGACCATGTCAGCTGTTTTCTGCTGGCTGTCTGATACGAACTTTCTGAATACGTCCATTCCTGACACCGGCGCTGCCAGCTGAGTATTAATTGTCGGGCTGGCTGACCGGGCAGCTGATTTAGCTACCGGAGATGCCTCTTTTTTTGCTTTGTCTTCAGTGCTGCTTACATCAAGCGAGGTAATGGCGTTGAATTCTGAGAGTTTGGGGACGGAGACCTCTTGCGCCAATGACTCAGTAGCGACTTCTTCCAATTCAGCTTCCCGCAAGGCCACACCCGCACCTGCAGCTTGTTCTCGCTGCGTGACGAGTTCATCTGCGGCAATGTCATCGGCAATAGCTATTGGCGTTGTTGCGTTGTCTGCTTCGTCTTCGGTGGCCTCCGTTAGCTGGTTGGCGGCTACTGGTTGTGGTGCCACCTCGGCTGTCTGGTCTGTCGTAGCAGGTTGGCTCTGAGTCACCGGGCCGCCGGAGATGACGTCTTTTTCATCAGCTTCCGTCAATGAGTCGGTTTGCTCATTCGCAATCGGTAAGGCAGGAGTCAAATCGTCCGCCACAAGCGATGAGTCGGTTGGCACAGTTTCCGAACTGGCCACTTCCTCTTTTATCGGACTGTTCGTCAGTCTCCAGGCCGAGAAGCCTGCCACCAGTAGCAGCGTAACCACGGCCGCTATTTTCCAAACGTTAGAGAAGCTGTAAAAAGGTGCACTTTCAGACTTGGTCAGTTTCTTTTTCATATCAGCCAAATCTTTGGCCAGAAGCTTCACGTCCATATCCTGCAGGCCTTCCATCGCCTCATAAAGGAAAGGGTCATTTTCTGCCTTTCTTTCAAAAGTGTACTTCTCCTTGCTACTCATCTCTTCATTGAGGTAGCGCAGAAGATCTTTTTCTTCCTGGCTTTTTGATGGATCGATATCGTTTTTGGGCTTGCTCATCTTTTACTCTCAATACAGAGCTTCAAGTTCCTTTTTCCGTTTTGAATATGGCTTTTCACTTGTTTCACATCTATACTTTTCTTCAATGCGATCTCTTCATAGGTCTTTTTGTTGAAATAGAACATCTCCACACATCCTTTCTGTTCCGTCTTCAGTTGCTCAAGGCATTGCTGTAGTTGCGGTGTGAGATCAGTTTCTTCTTCGTCTAATGGATGCACAACTTCGGTTGATTCCATAAATAAGTGTGCACTTTTTTCCTGAATTCCCTTTTTCGAACGAAGCTTCATCAGACAATGATTTTTAGCGACGACAAAAAGCCAGCTTCTGAATTTTTCTATTTTTTGGGAGGGGCTGGTTTCGTAGAGTTTCTCAAAAACCTCCATGGTAGCATCTTTGGCCTCCTCTTTGTCGCCCATGTACTTGAGGCAAACCCCATACACAAGAGCGAGGTAGCGGTCGTACAGTACTGCCAGCACCTTCCTGTCTTTTTCAGTCACGAATCCCTGCCACAGGGCCTCATCAGAAAATCTATCGAGTAATTCCAAACGGGTGTTGCTTTTTTAATGGTTAGCCAGTTGGTGACATAACGCTCAATCAAATTTATTAATGCCTAATTTATGGAATTTGAACTGGTCTTGCATCCTGTTATCAAAATCAAACTATGATGACAATGAAAAATGTAGCAAAACCCCTCGTACTGATAGCCCTGGTGCTATCTTCATTTACTGCCTACAGCCCGGCGTCCATAAAGGTTAATGGAACGGTGCTGAATGAAAAAGATGGCAAGCCACTAACTGACGTGAATGTTGCAGTCAAAACAACCGGCAAGACCACAGTCACCAACCAGAAAGGTGAATTCGAAATTTTTGTACCTACTGAGAACGATGTGCTCATTTTTACCAAACCAGGATTTTTTAATAAGGAGGTAGCCGTGATCGGAAGAAAGGTGCTGGAGGTGAAGATGAAGGCTGACCCCAGCTGGAGGCCGGCAGTTGTACCAAAACCGGAACTAAAAGAGCTGGCTGACGAAGAAGAGATTGCCTTTGATATGGCGGTTAGTCAACCCATGGAAAGAAGCATGAAGAAGTCGATGGCTATGGGAGCGGCTTACAGCACAGCTTATCATGTGGAGCCTGCACCTGTGGTTCACAACACAGAAGGCTATGCTACCATTCACGAGAACGTTTTCCATCAACCGCTGAACGAACCGCTTTCTACTTTTTCTATCGATGTCGACGCAGCTTCTTACTCCAACATGCGCAGGTTCCTGAGCCAGGGCCAAAAACCTCCGGTCGACGCCGTCCGCATCGAAGAAATGATCAACTACTTTGACTATGACTACCCACAGCCTGAAGGCAATGATCCTTTTTCCATCAACACCGAATTGTCTTCTGCTCCCTGGAATCCAAAGCACTATCTGGTGCACATCGGCTTGCAAGGCAAAGTCATCCCAACCGACAATCTACCTCCCAGCAACCTGGTGTTTCAGATCGATGTGTCAGGTTCTATGAGTGATCCCAACAAGCTGCCCTTGCTGAAGTCGTCTTTTAAGCTGTTGACTGAGCAACTACGTCCGGTTGACAAGGTAGCCATCGTGGTGTATGCTGGTGCGGCCGGTCTTGTGCTACCCCCCACGAGTGGCAGCGACAAGCAAACCATCATGGAAGCATTTGACAAGTTACAGGCCGGCGGGTCTACCGCAGGTGGCGCTGGAATACATCTGGCTTACAAAACGGCCCTCGAAAACCTGGTAGAAGGTGGAAACAATCGGGTGATTCTGGCCACGGATGGCGACTTTAATGTAGGCGAGTCGAGCGATGCCAGCATGGAAAGGCTGATTGAGCAAAAAAGAAATGATGGCATCTTCCTTACCGTTCTTGGCTTCGGCATGGGTAATTACAAAGATTCCAAAATGGAAATACTGGCCGACAAGGGAAATGGCAATTATGCCTATATCGATAATATTCTGGAGGCCAAAAAAGTGCTTGTTAATGAATTTGGAGGCACCCTGTTCACCATTGCGAAAGACGTGAAAATACAGGTGGAGTTCAATCCAGCCAAAGTGCAGGCCTATCGCCTGATTGGTTATGAGAACAGGCTTTTGAACAAAGAAGACTTCAATGACGACAAGAAGGATGCCGGGGAACTTGGCTCAGGCCATACAGTAACGGCGCTGTACGAAATCATACCGGTGGGAGTCAACAGTAGCTTTCTGCCTGTTGATCCGTTGAAGTACCAGCAGAATACCGTCGTACCTGACGCTGCTAAAACAAATGAGTTGATGACTGTGAAGCTACGTTACAAGCAGCCTGATGGCGACACCAGCAAGCTTTTGGTCAACACGATCATGGACGAGCCAACAGCCAAAACCTCGGAGAATTACAGATGGTCAGCTGCTGTTGCTGGTTTTGGCATGATGCTAAGAAACTCCGAGTTCAAAGGTGATATTACATACGACCAGGTAGTGTCGCTGGCTAATGGAGCCAAAGGCCAGGATAAAAACGGTTACCGCATAGAATTCATTAACCTGGTGAAGTCGGCGATGTTGCTGAACTAAACTAAGTTTCAGATTTTCTTTGCGCCTCTGTGCCATGGCGAGAAACTATTTCGCCTGGACGCAGAGGCTTTGTTTTTTACCTGATTCATGCCTGTGCTACACGGCTGTTTAGATCAAATTTGCTTACTTTGTTTCTCCTGTAAAACGCCAAAACACCAACATGTTCCAAAACACTTTTCCCCTCGCCGAACGCATGCGCCCCACCACCCTCGATCAGCTGATCGGGCAGGAGCACCTGGTGGGAGAGAAGGGGATTTTGAGGAAGGTGATCCTTTCCGGGCAAATTCCCTCGATGATCTTTTGGGGACCTCCTGGCGTGGGCAAAACCACTATGGCCAATATCATTGCCAATACTCTGAAGGTGCCTTTTGAAACACTCAGTGCCGTCAGCGCCGGAGTGAAAGATGTGAGGGAGGTCATTCAGAAAGCCAGACCCGGCATCCGCACCGTATTGTTCATTGACGAGATTCATCGTTTCAATAAATCGCAGCAGGATGCGCTATTGGGGGCGGTCGAAAAAGGAAAAATCACACTCATTGGTGCCACAACCGAAAATCCCAGCTTTGAAATCAACTCGGCCCTGCTTAGTCGCTGCCAGGTGTATACCCTGAAGGCTCTTGAGGTAAAAGACCTTGAGAACCTGCTGGCCAATGCCATGAAGGCGGACGAAAAATTGAAGGACAGGAAGATCAAGCTGAAGGAGAAGGCGGCTTTGTTCCGACTATCGGGCGGTGATGCCAGGAAACTTCTGAATTTGTTTGAACTGGTCACTGACCAGTATCCTGACGACCCTTTGGAGATTACCGACGAGATGGTGACCAGCACAGCCCAGCAGCGGATCAGCATTTACGATAAGTCAGGAGAGCAACACTACGATATTATTTCTGCCTTCATCAAGTCCATCAGGGGTAGCGATCCAAATGCCGCCGTATATTACCTGGCCCGCATGATTGAAGGAGGTGAGGATGTGAAGTTCATTGCCCGGCGCATGCTCATTCTGGCGTCAGAGGACATTGGCAATGCCAATCCAAATGCCTTGTTACTGGCTACTTCCACCTTTCAGGCAGTGACCATGATCGGTTACCCGGAATCTCGCATCATCCTTTCTCAATGCGCCACCTATCTGGCCTGCTCCGCAAAAAGCAACGCCAGCTACGAGGCTATCAACAGCGCCATTTCCCTCGTGAATCAAACGGGAGACCTTTCGGTTCCTCTCGCCATTCGCAATGCGCCTACGAAACTGATGAAAGATCTCAACTACGGCAAGGATTACCAATACGCCCATAGCCATAAGGGTAACTTTGCTGAAATGGAGTTTTTGCCCGAGGAGATAAAAGGCACGAAACTATACGACCCCGGGAAGAACGCCCGTGAGGAAGAAATGAGAAAGCAGCTACGGGCTCTGTGGAAAGAGAAGTATGGGTATTGACCAGGAATTTCAAGCTTTGCTCCCTTTAGGGTACCCGGCTTAGGGTGGGGGTAAACAAAGCTTGGAATTGTGTTCAGTGAGACTTTTGTGGTGCCCACAGCGTCAGCTGGTGGCACCACCTTTTAAAAGGATCAAGCGGAAAACCTGGGGAGTAAGACGCTGAAATAACGTTGTACCATTTGGGGAATGATAGACAATAAAGAAGCAAAACTGGTTCAATGCGTCCCGCTTGGACCTTTTGCTTCTTTATGTAATGACATAATACTCTTGTCAAAAGAATTAATCCCCCAGAAATATTGCTTGATCCTTTTAAAACAACTGCATTATACCGCCGTCTTACTCCTCCTTTCTAACAGCACAGTGTCTCTCCATATTCCATGTAGCTGCGCAATCTTTTCCCTGTAGCCAATTTCCCGGAAGCCCATGCTTTTGTGAAGGGCTATTGTCGCCACGTTCTCTCTGAAAACCGAAGACTGCAAAGTCCAGAAGCCTTCCGACTCCGCCGCAATGATCAATTCCTGAAAGAGCGCTTTCCCGAGACCTTTTCCCCTGAAATCATTTTTGATGTAAATACTCACCTCAGCCACTCCTTTATAAACCTGTCGTTTCGAGACCGCACTTAGTGCCGCCCAGCCAACGACCTTCTTATCTACTTTGGCAACCAACCGACATGCATGAAGGTGTCCGGCATCCCAATTTTCCCAGCCGGGACTTTGAGTTTCAAACGTCGCCAGCCCCGTTTCAATGCCCTCCAGGTAGATGCGTTCTACCTCTGGCCAGTTGGCGGGCACCATTTCAGCTATCTCAGTTTTCATTTGAAGCAATTTTTAGTGCCAGGCACAGTCCTCAGTTGGCGCTGGCGGCACATTTCAACCAAGCTAGCAAAAATCAATTACAGCACGATGCCGCTGACAAAGCAAGTTCGAGACTTGGTTTGCAAACCGGTTGCTGAGCAAATAACTTGATGCGCAGCGTGTCCTCATCGTTTTCTATTAGTTCCACGCTGTAAACCGACGTTCTAAGCGCTCCGTGGCCCCATTCAAAGAATACTTCTGCTTCTTTGTCCATTGCATCTTTCGTGTCAACCAAGTCTAATATGGAAAGTGCCTTGTCGGTTGTCCAGGGCTTTCTCAGGGTCTCCAGGTCATTTACGTAGAGTTGCACAACCGTCTGATTGAATGCCAGTTTTCTGCCTCCACAATCTACCGATGTAATCTTTTGGTTCTTTACCTCTGTGATGTGAAAAGTGGCTGGAAGGAATTTTCCTGGTGCGTACTCAAATTCGAGGTGCCTTCCTTTTTCTGACCTAAGCAATGATAGTAGTTCTTGTGTTCTCATGATTAATCGTATTATTACGATGGTTAACGATAAAAAATATGCCGGACTACCCGGCAAGACTATTAATCGTAATATTACGATACAATGTTTCGTTTTTCTATCATTTTTTTCAGCAAAGTGTATTCTACCCAAAGTGTGTAATTCCATGCCGGACATGAATGGGATATGTGAAAGACCTTTAGTCGTCCAACTCTCTGGAGCCAATTTGGTTTTACGGCTGACAACATAGTCCCATAAAACCAGGGGTACTTTTGCAAGTCAGCAGCTAGTCTGTCAGCAGCGATGGATTTTATCGGTGAGGCACCAAGTCTCATCAAACTGATGCCATACAGCATAGCCCGGAATTCATTTTTTTCTGCTTTGAGGAGCTCTTCCAGAGACTTTTGCAGCGTGCTGAGAAGAAGAGTGTCGTCTTGCTCTGAAACCCATCTGGCAAGGTGATAGGCAATAACGGCCGTGTCCGGATAGTAAGGAGCGACCCCATATGGCTCTGTCACATATAGCGCTTCCTGTAGAATCTTTTTTATGTGCTCGTCCGACTGTCTGATGAACTCGGTGGGCTCCAGCCCCCGAAACAGGCTTAGTAAATTGATTATGGCACATGTGTCCACTACCCACGGCATTTTATCTCCCAGCCAGGCGGCATATACCTCGGGCTGCTGTGGGTAGTATTTGATGAAATGTTTTTCAATGTCTTTCCGAAGAGTTAATAGTGTGTCTTGATCGGCTGACAGTGCCGAATATACCAGCGCAGTGTCATCAATATCATCGGGTAAGCGAAAAAAATCGAACCGGTGCAGCACCCGTCCATTTGGGAAAGGGATGTCGGGATTGGTTGGCCAGAAGTTATAGTGCATGCGGCCCCGGCGGCTTTTGTAGAGCGGAACGGTGCTGACAATTCTGGCAACAATCTTGTCAGCTCGTTCGGTTTGGGAAGAAGTCATCATATGTTTCCATTCCCGCAGTTTACTTGCGATCAAAGCCGGAAAAAAGACATTGGGGTCATAGCGTCCGATTTGAAATAACGGGTAGGTGCGGACAGATGGGATGCTACCGACTGGTAAGTCGAATTTGGTGGCTTCCAGCTGTTCCCTCTCCAGATGGCAAAGCCAATCGTCGATTTGTTTTTCTATATTCATTCTATGGCCAAAATACATTTTTATACAGAATGACTGTTGTCCTTTTGCACCCGGTGCTATTTGCTGATTCGACTTTTTGCCGAACACACTCTTTGCACAATTCACCTACCCGACCGATCAGAACTGTTTCAGGTAGCTCACCTTGAAAATGCCTTGTTGCTCGGTCTGACTAACATAATCGTCTCCAAGTGTTTCTCTACTGTTCAAAACAAGATAGATATACGACAACGGACGGTACTCCCAGGCAAATCTGGCGTTATATGAATCGAGTCCATTTTGCGAGGTTTTTTGATATAGACCTACCAATTGAATTCTGGGGTTTAAAGCCAGCCTTCCCTGTAGTGTATAGAGTATCACATCTCTCGAATCTGAATTTATGCCAACCGACTCAAACTGATTTCTGCTTATACTTGCCTTGAGCGATATGTGAGGAATGGGTATAATCGACAGTGCCGCATCAGAGGTTTTTAGTTTTCCATCGTAGTATTCACCAAACTCATACTTCAGGCTGTAAGAAACTTTTCTTGAGGGATCACTACCCGCAGTAAATGAATATCTCTGAAAATCATATTGGCCGGGGTCAATCGACACACCCAGGGGAATAAAACTTGTAATTAGGTTTTGATGCTGGCTACTCCAGTCGAAGCCGAAGAACCCGCCATGCTGCATTTCAAGCCAAAAAGGGGTAAGCTTTAGTTCTCTTTCGAGGAGAATTTTTGATGATGCCTGGTGATACCACCCTGTGCTGACTCCGGGTTGCAACGAACGAATAAATCTTTTGAAGGGGATATATTTCCCTCTTAAGTTGGCAACTGCTCCAGGGTTGGTGCCAATGATATCGGTTCTCGAAAGAAACCCCATCTCTGTTGTAAAATCCTTCGTGACAATAGACTCAGTCCACCAGGCGGTAATGCTATTGCTGGTGTAGTAGTATTGAGAGTACCCACCAAACCCTTTGCCGGTCCCATTGTCATTGATTGATTGCAATGCCATAAAGTTCAAAGAATTTGAATTTCCAAGCCTCAGGAACCCATCAAACCCGCCGGTGAGGTTGGTGTGACTTCCGGTGGTAGATTTCATTGTGGCAATAGCCCCCAATCGATTTTGCTTTCCTAAGTTCTTTGAGTATCTGCCAACTGCAAAATTGGCAGATGGAAGTGTATCATAGGAGCGTTGCCGGACGGCCATAAGGCCAAAATTTTGTTTAAGTGACCTATTTACCAGCCTTACACCGCCATCTACGGGCATCGGGCGTCCTTCTTGAGCCAGGCCAATTCTGCGGCTAAAAAAAGGTAGTATCTGCATTTTGCCGCTCGTGTTTCCATCAGCCATCAGCCCGGGTCCAAAAAGAGAAGCGTTTTCGAGAAAAAACTGTCTCTTCTCAGGGAACAGTACCGAAAATCGACTGACATTGTTTACTTGCACGTCGGCGTCAGCTTGGGCAAAGTCTGTATTGACAGTCAAGTCGACGATTGCATTTGAATTAATGGCCCACTTCACATCCCCTCCTAATTTGTATCTGGCGTCAAAATCGCTGAATTTGTTATTCGCCATCTGCCTGTTGGCTGAAACCAGTGAATATGGATTTACCTGAATGTTTGTGGAAGGTGTTGGTGGCTGAATCTCGATTAGTTCTCCAGAGTATTCCATTCTGTTGAAGCTGAAGGAGCGGGGATAGGGCGACCAGGCGGAAATTTCGTTGCTAGCCCTTCTCAATCTCAGGAAATTGATTCCCCAGGATTGCGTCTCTCCTGATCCTTTGGCATATCGAATACTTTTCCACGGAATTTGAAACTCAGCAAACCACCCTTCTTCTGTGATAGAGGTGCGGACCTTCCATAACCCGTTCCAATCACTGTCGAAAAGTACGGCATCGAAAGAAAGGTAGTCTTTTTGTGCGCCGTAAGGGTTTGTCACAAAGGACATACTGTTTCGGTTGTCGCTAAAACCATCTATGCAAACCGCAAAAGTATCGTGAGCTCGCCAGTCGAAGTCTCTCTTCAGATCGGGAACCCGAATGCCTCCCCTCCCAAGCTTGTCAAAGCAATTCACCCCTATGTAAAGAAATTCTTTGTCGAAAAGTAGTTTGACTGTGGTTTTGTTTTCAGAAGCTCTTCCCTGATTGGGCTCAATCTGAATGAAATCACTGAGAGAATCGGCTCGTGACCAGGCTTCTTCCTCCAGCACCCCATCGATGGCCATTTTGTCATTGATACTCGTTGCTCTTATTGACAGCCTTTTTTCGGATGGGGAGAAAATGTCCTGGGCTTTTGCATTTTGGAACAGCATTAAAATGCCAAGGATGATGGAAATTGTAAAATTGGTTTTCATAAGGAGGTTTCAATTTTTTATCAAAATTGAAACCTTGCGGAGAGAATGGAAATCCGATTCTTGCCGACTTTTGAGTAGAATTTGACTTGTTGGAGGAGGCAATTCTGCCCGAATAGACTGATGGCGTTCGTTTTTATATAATGCTCCTTTCACCAGAAGCTATTATTCTTATTTTTGTCGATTGTACAAAACTCATTCCCAACGATTCTACTATTAACCTATCCCGTATGATGCAGCAAATCAACGATTTTCTGGTTCTTATCGACAGCTTTATCGGCAGTGCCGACTGGTTTGTTTACTTCCTGCTTGGAACCGGGCTTTTCTTTACCATTTACCTGAAGTTTCCTCAGATACGTTTCTTTCGCCACGCACTGCGGGTGGTGTCAGGTAAATACGACAAATCTGACCTGCCCGGCGATACTTCCCATTTTCAAGCGCTTTCAACGGCACTTTCGGGTACTGTAGGCACAGGAAACATTGCTGGTGTGGCCCTGGCTATCCACCTTGGAGGCCCCGCTGCCCTGTTCTGGATGTTGATGACTGCTGCCCTGGGCATGACCACCAAATTTGTGGAGGTAACACTTTCTCACAAATACCGGGAAACTGTTGCCGATGGCTCACAAGCAGGCGGCCCCATGTATTATATGAAGAATGCCAATTTCATGCTGTTTGGCAAAAAAGTAAGCCTGGGTTGGGTGGCAACCCTTTTCGCAATAGCCACTGTGCTTTCCTCATTTGGTACAGGCAGCTTGCCTCAAATCAACAGTATTTCCAATTCGGTGTTTGCCACTTTTGGCATTGAGCATTGGATCACCGGCCTTGTGCTTTCTATTTTTCTTGGCATGGTGATCATTGGAGGCATCAAAAGAATTGCTGCGGTTACTTCTAAGCTGGTTCCAGCCATGGCAATCATCTACTTCATTGGGGCCTTTGCTGTTATTTTCTATAACGCTGGCAATATCATCCCTTCATTCGTATCGATTTTCGCTGATGTGTTTACTGGCTCGGCTGCCACAGGTGGCTTTTTGGGAGCTACGTTGGCTTATGCCTTCAATAGAGGTGTCAACAGAGGACTGTTTTCTAATGAGGCTGGTCAGGGCTCTGCGCCTATTGCTCACGCTTCAGCCAAAGCCAACGAGCCTCTTTCAGAAGGGATGGTGGCCATTCTTGAGCCTTTTATTGATACAATAATCATCTGTACGGTTACTGGCCTTGTGCTACTCTCAAGTGGTGTTTGGAATGAAAAGCATCAGAATGTTTTTCAACAAACGGACATGTTTGTGCTTAACGCCGTTTACGACGAAAATAATCTGCAGGATCAGGAAAAGCTTTTCGGACACCTTACTAACAAAAGCGCTGTTGCCTTATACAACGGTGACCTGAATGTGCAGGATGGCTCGGTGACCAACAACCTGTCAATCATTCACGCACGCTCCATAGCCGAAGATGTAAAGATTTCAAAAGCAGGCAGCCCCTTCACCGGATCTGTCAAAGTGCAAAACGGTAACCTTGTTGACCCTTCAGGCGACCTTTTGGTTGAAGGAAAATCACTCGTGCACAGTGCTCCACTTACTACAATCGCCTTTACCAGGAGTTTCTTTGGAGATGCGGGACAGTACATTGTCGCTATTGGGCTTCTGCTTTTTGCCTTTAGCACGGCTATTTCCTGGTCGTATTATGGCGACAGAGCCATGACCTTCTTGCTCGGGCCAAAGTCAGTAATGCCCTATCATATTATTTACACCATTGCATTTTTCTTTGCTTCTTTTACCGATACCACCATCATTTGGACGCTGTCAGGCATCACCATTGCGCTGATGACCATCCCCAACCTGATAGGCATTTTGTGGTTGCGAAAAGAGATGCCTCAGATTATTAAGGAATATGGTGAGTTCTTCGACAAGAACTTTCCTGGCATGAAGCATCCTAAATTCAAGTAACCTTTCCGGGACCGGTTAAAAAAAGCCTTCCGTTTCACTTCAGAGCGGAAGGCTTTCCATTTCAGAGCCAATGTATTTTTTTATCATGCTTCAGCAAGCGCTTCCTTTTCTTTCGCTACAGAAGCGTCGTCAGCCGCCAATTGCTCGACAGACTTAATTCTTGAGCCAAGGAAAATACAAACCACAGTAACGGCAATGGCAAAATAGCCTACCCAATTGTACCTGGCCAGGCTTCCCCCATTATCTATCACAATCACTCCGGCAATCAGTGAGGCCAATCCGGCAGCCAGCTGCTGTACCGACGAGCTAATACTCATGAAGCTCCCCCTGTTCTGCGGTTTTACCGAAGAGGTAATCATTGCCATCGCTGGGATCATCCTGCCTCCACCCAATACAAAGAAAAGCCCCGTAGCTACTAGTGCCGCTGCCACAGGAACCGGGGGCATGTTAGTGATCAGGAAGACTGGGATAATGGCAGCGCTGGCACAAACTATAAAGACTGTCTTTTTCCCAAATTTATCCGCCAGCCTGCCAATCAAAGGCGAGGTGAAAATGGTCAGTCCGCCGCCTACCAGATAGATATATGTAATTTGATCACCCTCAAAACCTACATTTCGAATCATGTAAGGAGCAATAAATGGGATAATCGAGAACTGCCCCAGAATTAACGTTAGCATAAAAAGGAGTGCCAACTTCTGATTGGGTAGCGAAATGGCATTCGTCAGTACCTTGGCGGGGCTGGGGCGATCCGATTTCTTGACCATGTGGTCCGTGAGAGAAGGGATAAACTTGAAAATGGCTATCGTAATCAAAGTGCCCATGCCTGCTAATAACAAAAACGGTGCATGCCAACTAAACTTCTCAGCCAGGAAATAACCAAAAGGCACTCCTGCCACCGATGCCACCGAAAAGGCGGCCATCACAATCCCCATTCCTTGCCCTCTGCGCTCATCCGGCACCACATCGGCCACCACCGACAAGATCAATGCACCCAATACACCCCCAAAGGCGCCAGTTAGACTTCTTGCAAAAAGAAGAACGACGTAAGTTGGGGCGAGGGCGCAGGCAATGGTGCCGACCACAAACCCCACATTAAGAAATAGGAGCGCCTTTCTTCGGTCGAATCTATCGATGACAAAGGCCGCCATAAAACCGAATATACCAGCAGTAAACGTATAACTGGAGACAATGAGGCTGAATTGCTGAGGAGTAATTTCAAATACTTTCATGAGCAAATCCCCAAGGGGCATAATGATCATGAAGTCCATAATATGAGTGAAATTTATTCCGGCAAGGGTAAAAAGGATGATTTTTTCCTTCGACATGATAAAGTTAGTTCAGGCTTTGGTGAGCAAAGCATATTCAACACGTTTTGGCACCAAACAATTGCCAGCTATCTGGAAAAAAATAAGAAAACAACATACCGGTCACATCAGCAAGGAGCTTGTGAACAAATTGTTAGGTGAGGTATCTGCCTTTACTGCGTTCGAATAGCGATAACAGGATCCAGCCTCGAGGCGGTAGCAGCAGGTATGATGCCCGAGGCCATGCCTATAACAGCTGATACGCCCAGGCCAAGAATAATGTTGCCAACAGTAAGCTGCAGGTCGAGCGTGCCCAGGCTCACAAAGGATATCAGATACACCAGGAAGATACCGGTTCCGCCTCCAATCACGCTGAGGAAAATCGCTTCAAACAAGAATTGAAACAGGATAAAGTAGTTTTTGGCACCGAGTGATTTTTGAATGCCAATAATATTGGTTCGCTCTTTTACGGACACAAACATGATATTGGCAATACCAAAACCACCTACGAGAATGGAGAAGCTTCCAATGACCCAGCCTGCAACACTCAGTACGTCAAAAGTCGAGCTGATAAAATTCACCAGCGCTTCGGGGCGATTGAGAGCAAAGTCATCTTCCTGCTTCGGCTTGAGTCCCCGCCTTTGGCGCATGAGTCCTCGTAGCTCGTATTCCAGCTCGACCAATCCAATGTCTGAAGATTTTCCTTTGGCCGTAATAGATGAGCCTATTCCATCTCTGGCACCACTATAGTAGAGCTTAAGAAATGTCTTATAAGGAACATAAATATTGTCGTCGTTGCTTGGGGTACCGAGGAATCCTTCTCCCTCTTCTTTAATAGTGCCGATCACGTAATACTTCAGGCCTCGCATGGCTATTGTTTTGCCCACCGGATCCTCGTAGGGAAAAAGATCTTTCGCAATTCGGGCGCCAATAATGGCCACGTTTCGGGCAGCATCGGCTTCCAATCGGGTAAAATACCTGCCTTTTTCAAGAGGTATTTCATATACGTCCTTATGGTCAAAAGCTACCCCCATAAGGTCGGAGGAGGTAGAATTGTTTTTTTGTTTGGCCGTTACACCACCTCTTCGGGCAGAGATAGTTATGGCTTCAAAGCTGTCGCCATTTTCCAGCAGAAACTGATAGTCAGCATAGGTAGGTTGTGGACGATTCATGTATTTCCACCAGGGGTATGGCCCTCCGCCAAACCCATAGGGCCATTTTTCGACGTTGATATTGTCTGATCCAAGAAAGTTAAGGCTGTCTTTAACGCTGCGTTCAAGGCTGTCCACAATCGTGAACACGGCAATAATGGCGAAGATGCCAATGGTCACCCCTAATAAGGAAAGAACCGTTCTCAGAAGATTGGACCTAAGAGCGTTCCAGGCAAACCTGAAGCTTTCGAGTGTTAAGCGGATGATCAGCAAGGCTTTTTATTTTATTAGTTGACATTCAATACAAATAATTACATCGTACTGAAACTTTCTATATCTTTGCATCCTTTATTTGATGGACTACCACCTCCTTCACAATTTAATACCGTAATATTAAATGAAATTATCAGAATTTAAATTTGACCTCCCTGCGGGGCTGGTTGCCCTCTATCCCTCTGAAAACAGAGATGAATCTCGTTTAATGGTTTTGCACAGAGATTCTGGAAAAATTGAACACAAAACTTTTAAGGACATAGTTGACTACTTCGATGAGGGAGACAACTTTATCATTAACGACACAAAGGTTTTCCCTGCCAGGTTATACGGTAACAAGGAAAAAACAGGTGCTAAAATTGAAGTATTTCTTCTAAGAGAACTCAACAAAGAGTTGCACTTATGGGATGTGCTTGTGGATCCTGCACGTAAGATCAGGGTTGGCAACAAGCTCTACTTTGGTGATGGAGACCTTGTCGCAGAGGTTATTGATAACACTACTTCAAGAGGAAGAACCATCAGGTTCCTTTATGATGGCGAAGGAGTTGACTTCTACAAGATGATCGATACTCTTGGAGAAACACCACTTCCAAAGTACATCAAAAGAAAAGCTGAGCCAGACGACAGAGAGCGTTTCCAAACGATCTACGCAGAGAATGTTGGAGCTGTGGCAGCGCCCACCGCAGGTTTGCACTTCACCAAGCAGTTGATGAAGCGCCTGGAAATCAAGGGTGTGGAAATCAACCCTATTACGCTGCACATTGGCTTGGGCACTTTCCGTCCTGTCGACGTTGAAGACCTGACCAAGCACAAAATGGATTCAGAGAACTTCTTCGTGCGCCAGCCAACGGTGGACATGGTCAACAAGGCCATCGATGAGAAAAAAAGAGTGGTGGCAGTAGGCACTACGGTGATGAGATCGCTGGAGTCTTCGGTTTCTGCCAGCAACCGATTGAAGCCTAATGAAGGCTGGACGGATAAATTCATTTTCCCTCCCTACGAATTTAAGATTTGCAACGCTTTGATTTCTAACTTCCACATGCCTGAATCAACCCTGTTGATGATGGCGAGCGCTTTCGGAGGCTATGACCTCGTGATGGAAGCCTACCGTGTCGCAATCAAAGAAAAATATCGTTTCTTCAGCTATGGCGATGCGATGCTGATTCTGTAAAGAAGCAGATTTCTTTTAAGAAGCTCCTGTTTACAAAACTTCGGCGTTATCTTTCGAAGGTTTAACAAACAGGAGTTTTTTTATGCCTGAAAAGTACGTGATCATAGTAGCGGGAGGCTCAGGAAGCAGAATGGGTAGTACGCTGCCCAAGCAGTTTTTGGAGGTAAATGGCCGCCCGATACTCATGCGTACAATCGAAGTCTTCTCCTCTTTTGACCCGGCAATGGCCATCATTTTGGTTCTACCGCAAAGCAACATGGCTCTTTGGAAAGAGCTCTGCGAAGAGCATCGATTTTTGCCTGCACATCAAATAGTGGCGGGTGGTGCTTCCAGATTCCAGTCAGTGAGAAATGGGCTAGAGCACTTGCCAGACAAAGGGCTAGTGGCCATTCACGATGGAGTACGCCCGTTTGTGTCGACTGAGGTTATTACCCAGGGGTTTGAAGTAGCATCGAAACAAGGCAATGCGATAGTTTCCTTGCCACTGAAGGAGTCGATTCGTGAGGTGCCTGGCCCTGGCAATAAGTCGGCAGCACGTGACCGATCCAAATACAGATTGGTCCAAACCCCTCAGACATTCGACATTAGCGTGATCAAGAAGGCTTACAGGCAGCCCGAAAGTGCCCTGTTTACCGACGACGCCAGTGTGGTGGAGTCGGCTGGGGACTCAATAGTGCTTATTGACGGCAATGAAGAAAATATTAAAATCACGCATCAGGCCGATTTACTGATTGCAGAGGCGTTGCTGAAAAATAAAAAAAGCCCGGCATAAGCTACCGGGCCATCATTTCAGCCATTATTTCTATTGACGACGGGTATTAATACTCGTCCTCGTTGAAAAAGAAATCTTCTTTGGTCGGGTAGTCCGGCCATATTTCTTCAATGCTTTCGTACGGTTGACCATCATCTTCTAGCTCTTGCAGGTTTTCTACTACTTCTAGTGGTGCTCCTGATCTAATGGAGTAGTCAATTAATTCGTCCTTGGTGGCGGGCCATGGGGCGTCTTCAAGATACGAAGCCAGTTCAAGTGTCCAATACATGATCTATACCTCCAATTTTGTTCTGTTTTTCAAATAGTGCGCAAAATTAGTCATCAGTTTTTGTAATCAAAGGCCTTTATTAAATTTCTCATACACAATAAGTTAAATCGGCTCTGAATTGCAGGAAAGAGGCAAAATAGGCATGCCCAATCGCAGCGCTGATGGCTTCATTTTATGGATAAATACAAAATTATCCAATAAAAGTTTCAAAAAGCTTCAAATTTGATCCAGCGATACTTTTAGCTCTTGTAACAACTGCCTTTTCACGATCACTTTGCGCTTCTGGTTGAGGTATTTATTGTGAAGCATCTTGTCGAATGCCTGTTTGGTGGCATTGAGCCTGTCAAGATTTTCCTGATAGGTCTGTAAATCCTGCTCGTCTCTCACCAGAAGGTCACGAATAAGCTTCATCTTGAATCGTGTCTTTTCCCTATTGTTCTTCTTGGTGTATTCGGGATCTTTGTTGGCCGCCAGGTTTTCGAGGAAGATTCTCTCCTGACCCCGATCACAGAGAATCAGGAAGTGCTCAGTTACTTCTTTGGCTCTTTCTTTTGGCACCATGCCAATGCCCTTCCATATCTGCTGAAGTTTTCTAAGCTCTTCCACGCTTTCACGGGTGCCCAAGTCAGCCAAAGTTTCTGCCTCTTGAATAAGGGCAACTTTTCTTACCAAATTACTCTCAAGCTCCTCAGGAGATGGCATCACATTAGGCCTGGCGCTGTAGGCTGGTCGAGCTCCATCTTGGGGCCTGCCACCGCCGCCGCCATACATCGTTCTTGCCGGAGGCCCGCTGCGCCCCTGAAAGCCACCTCTGCTTTGAAAGCTTCCCGATGGTGCGTCTGGCCTGCGGAAGAAATAGTTGGTGTGATACCGTAAATCCTTGTCAAGCCGGCGCTTTTCTCTGGCTGGCAGCTCACCCACGTTTCTCCACTCCCTTTGAATCTCACGAACCCGGTCAATGGTGCCTGGTTCGGCTTTCTTTGGTTTCAACGATTTCAATTCGTTGATATAGTCTTCGCACTTTTGAATGCGAACATCAAATGCCTTTCTTCTGTCTTCAAAATAGACCTGCTTTCTGTCAAAAAAGTCAGTAAGCTTCGTTTGAAAACTTAAATCCAGTTCGGCATTTATTTCCTTTTTGGCATTTCCTGTTTTGATCCAGCGATCCTTCACGTCAAGCACCTTGTCAGTGGCTTCCCGCCAATCGCTTTCGGCCAGTGCCTGATCCAATTCTTCCAGTAAAGCTGTTTTTATTTCACTATTTCTTTCCCTGTTTTTGGCAATGGCAACATTCAAATCTTCTTCCAGCACCGTGAGCCTTTCAAAGAGCGGGTGGTAGTCTCCCAGTCCGTCGTAGTTGCCAAGGGATTCCTTCATATGAAGGAGCTTCATAAGGTACGAGCCCTTATTTTCGCTTTCGTTGATGGCTTTTTCGAGCTCATCAATCTTCTGTACGAGGTGTTGAAAGCGATCCAAAAAGTATTGGATGGTTTTCTCTTCACTTTCTTTTACTTCGCCAATTTGCCTGTCAGAAAATTCCATGTAGGCCGACAGGTAAACTTTTTCCTCTGCTATATACCCAAAGGGTATGTCTCGTCTTTCCAAGTTCCTAAATAATTATAATGTTGCGGATAAATGAGCATTTGGTGCAAAATAACTAATATAAATCAAAGATGAATCATTGGTAATAATTTTTACCATCTTTGAATCAATAATACCCTATACAATGAGTGCAGAAAAAATAATCTTTTCAATGGCGGGTGTGAGCAAAATTCACCCCCCGAAAAAACAGGTTTTAAAAAACATTTACCTTTCATTTTTCTACGGTGCCAAGATAGGTGTCCTTGGGTTGAACGGTTCAGGCAAGTCTTCGTTGCTTAAAATCATAGCAGGGGTAGACAAGGAGTTTCAGGGGGAGGTAGTTTTCTCGCCGGGATACACCGTGGGAATGCTGGAGCAGGAGCCGCAGTTTGACCCCAATAAAACAGTAAAAGACATTGTGGAAGAAGGGGCTCAGGAGATTGTTGATTTGCTAAAGGAGTTTGAGCTAATCAATGAAAAATTTGCAGACCCGGAAGTGCTTGACGATCCCGATGCTATGGATAAGCTGATTCAGCGCCAGGGAGAGGTGCAGGAGAAACTTGACCATGTAAATGCATGGGAGTTGGATAGCAAACTTGAGATTGCCATGGATGCTTTGCGGACACCTCCTGGTGATGCGCTTATCAAGAACCTTTCTGGCGGTGAAAAAAGAAGAGTAGCGTTGTGTCGATTGCTTTTGAAAGAGCCGGACGTGCTGTTGCTCGATGAACCTACCAACCACCTTGATGCTGAATCGGTGCATTGGCTGGAGCAGCATTTGCAGAACTACAAAGGCACGGTCATCGCTGTGACCCACGACCGTTATTTCCTTGATAATGTAGCGGGTTGGATACTTGAACTTGATCGTGGTGAAGGCATACCATGGAAAGGCAACTATTCGTCGTGGCTGGAGCAAAAGCAGGATAGAATGGCCAAAGAAGAAAAGACGGAGTCTAAAAGACAAAAGACCCTGCAGCGTGAATTGGAGTGGATCAGAATGTCACCCAAGGCTCGTCAGGCGAAAGGAAAGGCTCGTTTGAATGCCTACGATAAAATGGCAGGCGAGGAAGTCAAAGAAAAGGAAGCCAAGCTGGATCTCTTTATTCCTAACGGGCCGAGACTCGGCAATAAAGTCATTGAGGCAACGGGGCTTTCAAAAGCATTTGGTGACAAGCTTCTTTTTGAGAACCTGTCGTTCGCATTACCACCAGCTGGCATAGTCGGTATTATTGGGCCTAACGGTGCCGGTAAAACGACGCTCTTCAAATTGATAACCGGAAAGGTTCAGCCCGATGCCGGGTCATTTGAAGTCGGCCCCACTGTGGTGACTGGCTACGTTGACCAAGAGCACGATAACCTTGATCCTAACAAAACGGTTTGGCAGACGATCTCCGAAGGAAATGAATTGATTGAGTTGGGTGGTAAGCAAATCAACTCCCGGGCATACGTAAGCAAGTTCAATTTTGCAGGCAATGACCAGGAGAAGAAGGTTGGCATACTTTCCGGTGGTGAAAGAAACCGGGTGCACCTGGCGTTAACATTGAAAATGGGAGCCAATTTACTGCTGCTCGATGAGCCAACCAACGACCTTGATGTTAATACCCTACGAGCACTTGAGGACGCACTGGAAGATTTTGCAGGCTGCGCCGTCATTATTTCTCACGACAGGTGGTTCCTGGACAGAATTTGTACCCACATACTGGCATTTGAAGGAGATAGCCAGGTTTATTGGTTTGAAGGCAACTACACCGACTACGAGGAAAACAGAAAAGCTCGCCTTGGGGGTGATATTATCCCTACCAGAATTAAATACCGAAAGATGACGAAGTAGCCGTTGAAAATAGGATAATGACTCATCAAGCGTTATTTTGAAGCTGCTGGTTTTTGGCAGCTTTTTTATTGCAAACAAGGGGAAAGGATGAACGGTATTCGACAGAGCCTTATATTTTATTACCTTCATAGATTCAATCGGGTATGAAAATGAAAAATACGACACTAACAACACTCTTTGCATTAACGATTTTCGGCTTTACACAGTCATGCGCCCAAAATCAGACCACAAGACTAACCGACCAGGAAGTCAGCGATGGATGGAAACTTCTGTGGGATGGCAAAACCACTGAAGGTTGGAGAGGAGCCAAACTAGACAAGTTTCCGGAGAAAGGCTGGCAAATGAAAGACGGTGTGCTCACCATATTGGCCACCGACGGTGCTGAAGCGGCGGGCCCTGGCGACATTATTACTGACAAAACCTATGGCAATTTCGAGCTGCAACTTGAGTTCAAAATTACCCCTGGAGCCAACAGCGGGATCAAGTATTTTGTGGATCCTGAAATGAACAAAGGGTCTGGTTCGGCTATTGGCTGCGAGTTTCAGGTGCTTGACGACGAGCTGCACCCCGACGCTAAAATGGGCGTGAACGGAAACCGTACATTATCGTCTTTGTATGATTTGATTGCGGCGGAGAACTTGTCTGATCTAGGGCAGCCAATACCATTCAATGGCGTGGGCACCTGGAATACTGCAAAAGTTATTTCAAAGGATGGCCATGTTGAACACTGGCTCAACGGCACCAAGGTTGTAGAATATGAGCGCTTTTCGCAAATGTTCCGGGCCCTGGTCGCATATAGCAAGTATAGCAAATGGCCGGAGTTTGGCAGGTGGCCAGTGGGTCACATCCTGCTTCAGGATCACGGAAACGAAGTAAGTTATAAGAATATTAGAATCAGAGAATTATAAAATTTCAAAGCAATGCCTACAAATAACGAAAGAAGAGAATTTATCAAGAAAACAGCTTTGGGAACTGTAGGGCTTTCATTTGCCATGTCAGCCAGAAGCTACGGTTCCATTCTTGGAGCTAATGATCGAGTAAACTTTGCAGTGGTAGGAGCCAATAGCAGGGGCAGGGCCCATATTTCGGCCATTTCGAAAGTGAACAATGCCAGCTTGGGTTATCTGTGCGATGTTGACTCCAGAGTATTTGACTCAGCAGGCGCTCACATAGAAAAGGCAATGGGCAAAAAAGCGAAAACAGAGAAAGATTTTCGTAAGCTCCTTGAGAACAAAGATGTTGACGCCATTACTATAGCCACCCCTGAGCACTGGCATGCTCCGATGGGTATCATGGGTGCCAACGCTGGCAAACATGTATACATCGAAAAGCCTTGTAGCCACAATCCGAATGAAACGGGTATGTTGGTAGCATCACAAAAGAAAAATAAAATTGTGATGCAAATGGGCAACCAGCAGCGCTCAGGTTCTGCTTCAAAGGAAGCCATAAGTGACATCAGAAATGGAATCATTGGCAAAGCCTATGCGTGCAAAGCCTGGTACGCAAATGCTCGCAAGTCGATAGGCGTGGGCAAGCCTGCTCCGGTGCCTGAGTGGCTGGACTGGGAGCTTTGGCAGGGGCCGGCACCCAGGAAGGAATACAAAGACAACGTCGTGCATTATAACTGGCATTGGTTCAAGCATTGGGGCACCGGCGAGCTGCACAATAATGGCACCCACGAAATAGACATTAGCCGCTGGGCACTTGGCGTCGATTATCCAACAAAAGTTTCCTCTTCCGGTGGCCGTTATGCGTTTCAGGATGATTGGGAATACTATGACACTCAGATGGTGAACTACGAGTTCGAAGGTGGTAAAATGATCACCTGGGAAGGGAGAAGCTGCAACGGCTTTGAAGTTTATAACAGAGGCAGAGGAGTAACCATTCATGGCACAGAAGGGACTATTCTACTGGATAGAAACTCTTATCAATTATTCGACATGTCAGGTAAGCTGGTGAAAGAAGTGAAAGAAGGTGCTGAAAGCGCTACGACCAACACAATGGGAGAGGGTATTTTGGATGTATATCACTTTAACAATTTTGCAGACGCCATTCGTGAGGGCAAAACATTGAACGCCCCAATTGCCGATGCTTCTATTAGCACTCAGCTTTGTCACTTTGGGAATATTTCCCAGGAAACGGGAAGAACCCTGAATATTGATCCTGCTAAAGGGCAGATCTTGAATGACAAAGAAGCGCTTAAAAACTGGAGCAGAGAATATCAGAAGGGTTGGGCACCTGTTGTTTAAGGTTTTGGATTATTGGAACATTGACTTATTTAGTTGGAAAATATCACAGCTTCATTAAGCTGCTTATTACTTTTGTAGCAGATTGAAACCAGTTATTTCTTATGAGCTTTGATATTTTCCTTCAACCATCTTCGTGGATTGCCTTACTTACCCTCACTTTTCTTGAGATTGTTCTTGGGATAGATAATATCCTCTTTATTTCCATTGTCTCAAAAGGACTGCCCGACCTCCAGCAAAAGAGAGCCAGAACTGTTGGGCTTAGCCTTGCGCTGGTGATGCGTATCGGCCTGTTATTTGGCATCAACTATATCACACGGCTTACCAACCCACTTTTCTCCATCTTCGGTACCGATCTTAGCGGGAGAGACCTTGTGCTGATGGCTGGCGGCATGTTTCTGGTATTTAAGTCGGTGATGGAGGTGCACCAGAAAATGGAGGGAGACGACTCAGAAAAGGCGTCCAAGTCGGCAACCTTGCTCAATGTCATTGTTCAAATTGTGTTGCTCGACATGATTTTTTCTTTCGATTCGATCCTGACAGCCGTTGGACTTACCGAGCACTTGTTGCTGATGATCATAGCCGTTGTTATTTCTATGGGAGTAATGATGGTCTTCGCAGGGTCTATCAGTAACTTTATTCACAACCACCCCACGCTGGAAGTCCTTGCGCTGTCCTTCCTCATCCTGATTGGGTTCATGTTGTTTATTGAAGGCTGGCATCACCACGTACCGAAGGGCTACATCTACTTTGCGGTGTTCTTCGCCCTCGTTGTGGAGGTCATTAATATGAGGATGCGTAAGGCCAGAAACCCTGTTAAACTAAAGAGGAGGATGGAAGAGTAGAGGTTCTACTTCAGCTCCGCATTTCCAAAGTTCACACTGAAGTCTTCGCACCAAACAATGGCGTAGCTAAAGTCGTCCAACATTATGTCACTGGAGATTTCATAGGACTGCTTGCCGTTGGTTGATTTAAGTTTCCCAAGACTTACAAACTTTGACGCTTTTGTGTCAGAGCTTAAGTAAACGTACAAGTCTGGCCCGTTCTCAGTAGTAAATGGATCAAGCACCAGGGTTTTCGTGCCGCCGGTTTGGTATATAGTGGCCTTGCCAGTCACTTTGTGAGCAACATTCGTGAATTCACCTGCCTTCAAAACAGTTGTTGTAGGCGTTGGCACAAAATCATCTTCAACTGGGTCTGTTGGTGTCTCGCCCTCCTTTTCACAAGAAAAAAAGAGGCTTAGGCTGAGGAGAAGTATAAAATGGGTGCTTTTCATGTTAGCCAATTAACTCAGAAAGGTCAAACAATGTTGTCGGGGGAATGACATGTTACCTCAAAGTTCAGAAGAACGATCACGGTAACTCCCCTCCCTCGTGGTCTCTTGTGCTAACTTTCTTCACTCTCCAGGCTTCTTGTTCAGCCTCAAGTTCCTTCTTTTGTCTCTCAGTTAGTTGAGTTTTGACCAACTCATACATATCAGGCTGGCCAGCATCTACCCAGCAGGTAAACCAAAAGTCGCCTACCATCTTTATCGAGGCTCTCATTCTGTTTTCCACTTGCGCCCCAAGCATTTGGTGAAAAGCCGCTGCGTATTCACGTGAGTAAGTTTGGGTCATGCTGCCTCCTCTTTCTTCAAAAGTGTATTTTTTGTCTTCGGCAAACTGAGCATTTAGTTGCTTCTCGAACCCCAGCACCGAATCGAGCGCCAGGTGGGCATTGGTGACCGCCTTCCATGCCTCCATCTGGGGATTTTTTATGTATTCGGCCTTGCCAACAAAGAAATCGTAATCCTCAAAGAAGAGTTCTGGTAGCCTCGATTCCCAGAAGCCATGGATGCCATATTGATTGGTGAGCTGGCCGTTATAGTTCTCCGTAGTGTGCAGAGGCACGTTGGCGTCGCCTATATAATGGCCTATGTCTGTAGCATAGCGAAGAATGCGATCAATGTCTTTTTCCCGGAAAGCCTTTGTAAGGAAGTTTTTCATGGTGGCAATATGCCAGGGAACGATACCGTATGCCTGGAGTGTATCTTCGGTATACTTTTCTACGGCCTCGTTCCAATACCTTGGCATCTTGTAAACGGCGCTGTCTCCATAGATGTCGATGTCTATATAGTGTCTGGCCGCTTCTTCAGGAATCGCATACCTGCGCCTGTCAGGGTTAACAGCATTTTCCTCCACATATTGAATATGGTATTTAAAGAAAACCCCTAATTCCGGAGGTAATGTGTAAACGGCCAGGTGGTTTATTTTTTGGTGAGCAAAAAATCCCCATCGGCTGCTGCCCGGGTTCGAAAATGATATATTTGCGATTAGCGTCCCTAAAACGGCTAATAGCGAAGTAGCTTTAAATGAAGCTGGGAATGTTGTCACTTTACTTTTGGGGCGCATAGGCTATCAGTTGCTTCGCTGGAGATTATATTCCAGGAGGGTTTTGTAAATTCAAACAATACTTTTATCTTTGCGCTCTCTAAAAATGAACTGTTTACCGCAAGTACTAAAATAGTATGGCTAATCATAAATCGTCGTTAAAAAGAATTCGTTCTACAGAAGCCAAAAGGTTGAGAAATCGTTATCAGCACAAAACGACTCGTACCTTTATCAAAAAGCTTGTAGGATCAACTGATAAAGCAGAAGCCACTGAGCTTTACAAAAAAGTTGCAGGCATGATTGACAAGCTTGCTAAGAGAAACATTATTCATAAAAATAATGCTTCTAACAAAAAATCAAAATTGGCTAAGCTGGTTAATGCGCTAGACTAAACACCAATTTACCCGAAGATTTAAGGAGCCTCTTCAATTTGAAGGGGCTTTTTGTTTTTATTGCTGGTTGATTTGTTGTTTTTGGTTACCTTAAGAAGCAAATCAATCAAGTATGTCGGAAGGTGACTACATGCAACGGCTGTCGATAAAAAGCTGGTCAGAAGATGATCGGCCCAGGGAAAAACTCATGTCGAAAGGCAAGTCGGTTTTGTCTGATGCCGAACTGCTTGCCATTCTTATCAACTCGGGCACTAAAAGACACTCTGCTGTCGACCTTGCCAAAATGATCCTCCAAAAGGCAAACAACGATCTGAATGCGTTGGGGAAATTTAGCATGGCAGACTTCACTACCTTTGAGGGCATTGGGGAGGCCAGGGCCATTACCATCATGAGCGCTCTTGAATTGGGTCGGCGGAGGAAGGAGCAAGCCACAGAAGCAAAACCCGTCATAATTACCAGTAAAGAGGCCTACAATTTCATGCGGCCCTATTTACTTGACCTGGCCCATGAGGAATTTTGGATTATTTTTCTTGGCCGTGGGGGCAAGGTAATTTCTGTGCAACAAGTGAGTTTGGGAGGCATTAGTGGCACTGTTGCTGATCCCCGTGTTATTTATAAAAAGGCATTGGAACTGCCAGGCTGTACTGGGATTATTTTGACTCATAATCACCCTTCAGGAAACCCCAGGCCGAGCCAGGAGGATATCAGGCTCACCAAGTCGATGAAAGCTGCCGGAGAGTTGCTTCAGATACTTGTACTCGACCATTTGATTTTTTGTGATGAAGGATATTATAGTTTTGCAGACGAAGCAACATTATAGGTAAGATGAAAGGTTCGAAATTGATTATCAGTATTCTTGCAGTGGCGGTTGGTGTCGTTATTTTTTTAGCGAACTCCGGTGAAGAGTCACCTGAAGAGTACATAGCTTCCATTGAAAAGGAGCGCAAGGAGAAGAACGAATTTATGCGGAGTTCATCTGACTCGCCATTCAGAGGAAAAGAATTTACCGAGTTAAAATATTTTCCTGCTGATCCATCCTACAAAGTTATGGCTAATGTCAATCAACTGGAGGCGAAAGAGCTGGTAACCTTGGGCACCAGCGATGGAAAAACACAGCAGTATCAAAAATTTGCCTTCGTTGAATTTGAGATCCAAGGTCAGAGGAAGAAGTTGACTTTGTTGAGGCAGGCCGGGCCAGGCATGCAAAATGTCACTTTCCTGGCGTTTGCTGACGCCACCAGTGGGGAATCAACGTATGGCGGAGGCCGCTACCTCGACGTGTCAGTAAAAAATGCCAGGCAAATTGTGCTGGATTTCAATTTGGCCTACAACCCCTACTGTGAGTACAACAGCAGTTATTCATGCCCCCTTCCTTTGAAAGAGAATGTTTTGGACATCGCTATCGAGGCAGGCGAAAAAAACTACTAGCTCGCCTACTACTTGACGCTATTTGGTTAATTTTACCCCTTCGTTTTTTTGAAACGAATTAAATAAGGAAGAAGAGAAGCAAGGAATGAAGATTTCATATAATTGGCTGAAGGAATATATTGATCTGACAGAGAAGCCCGAGGAGGTGTCAAAAGTACTTACCGGGCTAGGGTTGGAAGTGGAAGGACTCGAATTTCACGAGGAGATTCCCGGAAGCATGGAGGGCCTGGTGCTGGGCGAAGTGGTGGCATGCGAACCCCACCCGAATGCAGATAAGCTGAAGCTGACAAAAGTTGATGTTGGTGGGCCCGAACTGTTGGGTATTGTTTGCGGTGCTCCCAATGTGGCAAAAGGGCAGCGTGTAGTGGTGGCTACCAATGGCACCACGATACACCCTAAGGCAGGTGAGCCTTTCCAAATCAAGAGAGCAAAAATAAGAGGCGAAGAGTCGAACGGGATGATCTGCGCTGAGGACGAAATAGGCCTGAGCAGCGACCATGGTGGCGTAATTGTGCTGGATACGCAGTTACCCAATGGCACGCCAGCGGCAGATTATTTTAAGCCAACCACAGACTATGTATTCGAAATTGGCCTAACACCCAACAGGGCCGATGCCACCTCGCACTACGGCACAGCCAGAGACCTGGCAGCCTTTTACGGAAGGCCTTTGAAGTTCCCTCCTATTGATACTTTTAAAACAGATGACAAGTCTCTTAAAATAGACGTTTCTGTTGAAAACGCTGAGGCGTGTCCAAGGTATGCAGGCGTTACATTGACGGGCCTGAAAGTTGGGCCTTCGCCGTCATGGCTCAAAGCTCGCCTGGAGGCGATAGGACTCACTCCCATCAACAACATCGTTGACGTAACCAATTATATCTGCCACGGCGTGGGTCAGCCGCTACATGCTTTCGACGCTGCGAAAATCAAGGGAGGAAAGGTGGTTGTCAAGACGCTTCCCGAAGGCACTAAGTTTACCACATTGGATGAGAAAGAGAGGAAGCTTTCGGCCAATGACCTGATGATTTGCGATGCCGAAGAAGGTATGTGTATAGCAGGCGTTTTCGGCGGCACACACTCGGGCGTATCCGACACCACGACAAGTATCTTTCTCGAGTCTGCCTACTTCTCTCCTGACTACGTGAGACGCACTGCCATCTTGCATGGTCTGAAAACTGATGCTTCTTTCAGATTTGAACGAGGCATTGACCCAAATGGGGCCGTAAATGCTTTGAAACATGCTGCACTCCTTATAAAAGAAGTGGCTGGAGGAAGTATTAGCTCTGAGGTAGTTGATATCTACCCGCAGCCCATTGCCGACTTCAGGTTCAAAGTTCGCTTTGCCAGGGTCAATATGCTGATGGGGAAAGATATCGGCAGAGAGGCTATTCTGAAAATTTTGAAAAATCTGCACATTGGTGTTGAGGATTTAACGGCTCATGATTTCACCGCTGTTGTGCCTCCCTACAGGGTGGATGTGCAGCGTGAAATAGACATAGTAGAGGAGGTTTTGAGGGTGTATGGCATCGATAATATTGAGTTATCGGCGACTATTGGTGCCAAAACTTTGTCGGAATTCCCGACGGTGGACGACAATAAGCTTCAGCTTAAAATTTCGGAGTTCCTGGCGGCAAGATCCTTCTACGAAATCATCACCAACTCTCTGACCAATGCTGAATATGGTGCCAAATCAGGATTGTACGAGGAAGAGCAGAATGTCGTTATCCTTAACAAGTTGAGTGAAGAGCTTGGCGTGATGCGTCAGTCAATGCTTTTCAGTGGACTGGAAGTGGTGGCTTACAACAACAACCACCGCCAACCGAACCTGAAGTTTTTTGAGTTTGGCAAGACGTATCATAAGAAGGACAGTGGAAAGTACCGGGAGCAAAACAGGCTGGCATTGTTTGTTACAGGCGCCTCTCATGAGGAATCCTGGAGACAGCCAACCAAAGCGATAGAATTCTACGATTTGTCCGCTGCTTTGCAGCAAATTTTGAATAAATTGAACATCTCAGGATACGAGACTCAACCTACCTCAGACAAGACATTTGAGTCGGGCCTTGATTTTTCGTTGAATGGAAAAATGTTTGCAAGCATTGGGCAGGTAAACAAAAAGGTGCTGAAGCTGGCGGAGGTGCGACAGCCGGTCTTTTATGCTGACATCGACTGGAAGCAACTGCTGAAGTGGTACAAAGGCACAATCGACTATGCTGAAGTGCCGAAGTTTCCAGAAGTGCGCCGTGACTTGTCGTTAGTGCTGGACAAGTCAGTGAGTTTCTCGCAGGTTGAGAAAGTGGCCAGGCAAGCGGAACGTAGACTGATCAAGGGGCTGAATGTTTTCAGCGTTTATGAAGGAGACAAGCTGGAAGCTGGTAAGAAGTCGTATGCCATCAGTTTCACTCTTCAGGATGAGAAGGAGACCCTGAAGGACAAGCAAATTGACAAAACAATGAATGCGTTGATAGCTGCTTTTGCAAGTCAGCTTGGGGCTATAATAAGGAAGTGATTACTATGAACTCAAACCAACTCAACTCGGAATTAAACTCATTGGAAAGAAAGATTTCCCTTCTTTTAAATGAATATAAAAACCTGAAAAAGGAGTTAGATCATACCAAAACGGAGAATGAAGAGCTCCGTAGTGTTTTGAGTTCGAAGGAACATCAGATAAGCGACTTCCAAAATAAATTTAAAATTAGTAAGATTGCTGATAGTTTGGCATTGAGCGGAGACGACTCGACAGAACTCAAACAAGTATTAAATGAATATATTAAGGAGATAGATAGGTGCATTGCTCATTTGAGTCAATAACCTGTAAGGATAAGTGATGGGGGAACAGCTTTCGATACGGATAAAAATAGGCAACAGAGAATACCCAATGAAGGTATCGGCTCATGAAGAGGGCATGGTACGTCAGGCAGGCAAGCAATTGAATGAAAGGATGAAGTCGTACAAGGAACAATTTGGCATCGACGATCCACAAGACTTGCTGGCAATGGTGTCCTTCGACTTGCTTATTGAAAAACTGAAAGTCGACGAGACTGTTGTAGACAATGATCAGGTAACACTAGAAAAAATTACTCACCTAAATCATCTGATCACCCAGGCCTTATAAACCTGCATATCATTTTTTACCCTGTGCTTCTGTAGCAATTTCTGCTGGTGCTAACTAGTAATAGTATACACCTTATATTAAATGTTATGGACACAACCGTATATATCATCCTATTTGCCTTTGTTGGGATTGTGGCGGGCTTTCTCGCAGGGAGAATGGCCCTTAAGAAATCCTATGCATCTAAGGAGTCGGACATTGAAGAAAAGAGTAAGCTGCTGGTAAAAGAAGCTGAAATTGAGGCTGAGAACATCAAGAAGAATAAGATTCTTGAAGCCAAAGAAAGATTCCTGAAGCTTAGAGAAGAATTCGAGGAGGAGTCGAATAGGAAAAAGGCCATCATCATCTCCAACGAAAACAAGATCAAGCAAAGAGAGCAGGCGCTATCGAAGCAGTTTGAGCAGAACAAGAGAACCGAGGCTGAGCTAGACTCTGCCAAGGAGAACCTGAATGCTCAAATGGAGATATTGAAAAAGAGGAAGGAAGAGCTGGACAAAATCAGGCAGCAGCAAGTAGAGATCCTCGAAAAAATTTCAAGCCTCACAGCCGACGAAGCAAGAGAGCAGCTGGTGGAAACGCTGAAAGACGAAGCTCGTTCCAAGGCATCGTCTCACATCAAAGAGATTATTGAAGAATCGAAGCTGACTGCTACCAAGGAAGCGAAGAAGATCGTTCTCCAGACAATCCAGCGAACTGCTACAGAGCATGCCATAGAAAACTGTGTTTCCATTTTCAACATTGAAAGTGACGACATCAAAGGCAAGATCATTGGGCGTGAAGGTAGAAACATCCGGGCATTGGAAGCGGCTACAGGAGTGGAGATCATAGTTGACGACACACCAGAAGCCATCATCATCTCAGGTTTTGATCCGGTACGCCGTGAGGTAGCCAGATTGTCTTTGCACCGCCTGGTGCAGGATGGCAGGATTCACCCGGCCCGTATTGAAGAGATCGTGGCCAAAACTGCCAAGAACATCGATGATGAAATAGTCGAAATTGGTGAGAAGACTGTGATTGAGTTGGGTATTCACGGGGTGCACCCTGAATTGATCAAAATGGTTGGCCGGATGAGGTTCCGTTCGTCTTACGGGCAAAACCTGCTTCAGCATTCCAGAGAGGTAGCGAAGCTTTGCGCCACGCTGGCTGCTGAGCTTGGGCTGAATGCCAAGATGGCCAAAAGAGCCGGGCTTCTACATGATATTGGCAAGGTGTGGCCCGAAGAGCCAGAGCAGCCACATGCGATCCTGGGCATGGAGCTGGCCAAGAAATACAAGGAGCATCCTGATGTTTGCAACGCCATTGGCGCTCACCACGATGAAGTGGAAATGACAGCGATGATTTCACCTATCATTCAGGCATGTGACGCTATTTCAGGCTCACGGCCAGGCGCCCGCCGTGAGGTGATGGAGTCGTACATCCGCCGATTGAAGGAGCTGGAAGCTTTAGCGCTGGAGTTTGATGGCGTCAATAAATGCTACGCTATTCAGGCTGGCCGTGAGCTCAGGGTGATTGTAGACGCTGATTCCGTGTCTGACCAAAGAGCTGGCGACATGTCGTTTGAGATTAGCCAGAAGATCGAGAGAGATATGCAGTACCCGGGGCAGATAAAGGTGACTGTTATTCGTGAGATGAGATCGATCGCTTACGCAAAGTAGACCGGGAGTCTGTAAAAAGTAAGCCTTTAGTTTTAAGCCCGTTGAGGGTCGAAAAACTAAAGGCTTTTTGTTTGTTTATTCTTTTTCTGCCACTGCAGGAGCCGGTGCAGCAACGCCCGCAATTTTTTCTTTGATTTTCTTTTCTATTTCTTCCATCAGTTCAGGGTTGTCAAGCAGCAATTCCTTTACTGAATCCCTTCCCTGACCCAGCTTGGTTTCCTGATACGAGAACCAAGAGCCTGACTTTTTCACAATGTCCAGGTCAACCCCAATGTCGATAATCTCGCCTACTTTGGAGATGCCTTTACCATACATGATATCGAACTCCACGATTTTGAATGGAGGTGCCACTTTGTTCTTTACCACTTTCACCCGGGTGCGGTTACCAGTCACGTTGTCAGCGCCCTCTTTGATTTGACCCACACGGCGAATGTCAAGCCTAACCGAAGCATAAAACTTCAGCGCATTACCACCAGTGGTCGTTTCAGGATTTCCGAACATCACGCCTATTTTCTCTCTCAACTGGTTAATGAATATGCAGGAACAGCCAGTCTTATTAATAGTACCAGTCAGCTTTCTCAAAGCCTGCGACATCAACCTGGCTTGCAAACCCATTTTGCTATCACCCATTTCTCCCTCAAGTTCTCCTTTTGGCACAAGGGCAGCTACGGAGTCAATCACGATGATGTCAATAGCGCCTGAACGGATCAGGTGTTCTGTAATTTCAAGCGCCTGCTCTCCATTGTCGGGTTGAGAAATGAGCAGGTTCTCGGTGTCAATGCCGAGCTTTTCTGCATAGGATTTGTCAAAGGCATGTTCCGCATCAATGAAAGCAGCAAGACCTCCCTTTTTTTGAGCCTCCGCAATGCAGTGCATTGAAAGGGTGGTTTTACCTGATGATTCCGGTCCGTAAATTTCAATTACCCGGCCTCTTGGAATTCCACCAACACCAAGAGCGATATCAAGCCCCAAAGAGCCTGTAGAAATGGCTGGCACGTCAACTACCCGCTCATCACTCAGCTTCATGATGGTGCCTTTGCCGTAAGTTTTTTCAAGTTTGTCGATGGTCAGCGCCAGCGCCTTCAGTTTTTCAGTTTTATCGCTCATGATATGTGATTAAAATATTGAGTATTGGGGCTGTGAATTTACTAGGATTCGCCTCAAATACCAACGCTATCACGGGCAGATTTACCCTGTCACACAACAATAGCCTTCAGCTATTCTCTTCCGCCTTTTGACTGACTTCCATCTCAGCGGCTGTGGGTGTTTCCCAGAAAGTGAGGAAGATATAGATACAAAATGCAGTGCCCAGCGGAAAATTGAAGAAGTAGAAAACCGCAGGTGCCATCGACGCTTTTTGTGCCCATTTTTGGTTGGCCAGTATGCCGGCAGCCAGGATAAACTCGATAATGGCCAGCCCAACATAGAAAAACGGGAAGGCATACATAAGGGCAGCGGGATGTCTGAAAGTAAGCCCACCTATATGGATGTCACTAAATATTTCCCAGCTGTCGAAAAAATAGACAGCATTGTACATAAAAGCTGAGAACACAAGGTGCAGAAGTGATACGACAATCAGAATTTTTCCGATGATCTTATTGTGCCTTTGAAATTGTTCAGGAGACTTCATATAGACAAGGTAATGATTAGTACTATGTTTTACAAGGTATTATACGCTCGGCGCTCTAAATGGTTCGGCGATTTGCTTCCTGTACAATATTTTTCGTCGTTAGGTGTTGAAGAGCTAAATTGGAATCGTGAAGAAAAAGATTGTTTTAACGATTGTTCTGCTTTTGGTAGCAGTATTGATCTACTATAGAGATTTGGTTAGTTATGGGTGGATGCAGGGCAAAGGTCAGTTAGAGATCTTGTGGGAAGCGCAACCAATTGGGGAATTTCTTGAGTCACCCGACTTCCCGGACTCTTTAAAGGCCAAGCTAAGGCTCATTCAGGAGATAAGGTCTTTTGCGGTTGACTCTCTGGGTATTTCCCCTTCTGACAACTATACGACGATGTACAATCAGAAGGGCGAAAATTTACTCTGGAACGTAACCGCCGCAGAGCCGTTTGCACTGGTGCCATATCGCTGGAAGTTTCCGTTTCTGGGGTCGTTTCCCTACAAGGGATACTTTGACCTGGAAAAGGCGAAGCTTGAAAGGGCGAGGCTGGACTCGGCTGGCTACGACACGCATATCGGCATGGTAAGCGGTTGGTCTACCCTGGGCTGGTTTAAGGATCCGATTTTGAGTAAAATGCTGGAGAGATCAGAAGGTGATCTGGCTGAATTGATCATTCATGAGCTTACACACGGCACGCTTTACGTGAAAGACAGCGTTGAGTTTAATGAGAACCTGGCCAGCTTTGTGGGAAGAATGGGTGCCATTCAGTTCTTAAAGAACCGGTTCGGACAAAACTCAGCTGAACTCACGTCGTATGTAAACTCGGAGGTCGATTATGAAAAGATCTACCGTCACTATTTGAATGGGGCACGAAAATTGGATAGCTTATATACAACTATGGACGAATCAATGTCTGTTGCCCTGAAAAGTGAGCAAAAAAAGGACATGATTTATGACATAATGAAAAACCTGGACACCCTGCGCTTCAAAGAAAGAAAGCCTTTTCAGTGGAAGACTGAAAACAGGTTGCCCAATAATACCTTCTTTATGTCATACCTGAGGTACCGTGGCAAAATGACCAGCTTCGAAAACGAATTAGAGGAGAGGTTTGGGGGTGACCTTAGGGCATATGTGACTTATTTAAAAGGAGTATATCCTTCGTTATGAAAAATATACTGACAAAAATAGGTGGGTTAATAGCACTCGCAGGAATTTTTTCAGCGTTCGGTCAGTACGCTGGTGATCGTGCATTTAGAACCCTTAGTAACCGAAGTTTCAAAAAGGGTGAGCTTTTGGAATACAGACTGCACATTGGCATGCTGACTGCCGGTGAAGCTACCATGAGCATTCTGCCGGATATTGAAAGGCGGAACGGGAGACCCTGCTACCGCATCGACGTCTACGGAAAAACTACAGGCCTGGCCGATTTTCTGTATAGCGTAAAGGACAACTGGGGCACTTATTATGACACCGCCTCTCTGGTGCCGCACCAGTTTTACAGGAATATCCAGGAAGGAAAGTATAGGAAGTATGAAATAGTTGATTTTGATCACCAGGGGGAAAAGGCCAAAGTGACCACGCTGGACAAGCATACCTTTAAGCCGAAGGAAACTAAAATGTACGACATACCGTCCAATATCCAGGACCTGGTAAGTGGTTACTACTACATCCGGACGCTTGACTTTTCAAAAACTCAACCCAACGATACGCTCCAGGTAAAAGCTTTTTTCGACAAAGAACTTTTCGATATGAAAATCAGGTTTGTAAGGCGTGAAGTGCTGAAGACCAAACTCGGCAAGATCAACTCATTGGTTTTTGCACCTGTTATGCCAGAAAACAGTATTTTTGAAGGGGAAGATGCTATCTTGCTATGGATGTCTGACGATGCGAATAAGATTCCGCTCAAAGTGAGAGCTAAGATGTTTTTAGTGGGTTCGGTAGACATTGATATCACCGACGCAAAGAATATTAAGTCTAGGCTGGCGGTCGTTCAGGAGTAGTATTAACAAATTGTTACCGCTTTTACATTCAGTTCTTTATTGTCTACTTTTAAGCCGTCTTTAGTATTCGTAGCTGGTTTTTATCGGTTGAGTAACAAAAAATACAGCACTAAGACCTGGTTTTTAAATTATCGTAATCCCCGGTGAACAATGGGAAATAAGCAATCACAAAAGGTACTGGTAGTAGACGATGAAGCTGACATATTAGAGCTGCTAAAGTACAACCTTGCCAAAGAAGGTTATGACGTCAAGACGTCGCTCGATGGTAGAAAGGCTGTTGAAATTGCCAAAACCTACCATCCCGACCTCATTCTGCTGGACATAATGATGCCTCATCAGGACGGTGTGGAAACATGCAGGCAGCTAAGAGAGATACCAGAGCTCAATAACTCTTTCGTTATTTTTCTAACAGCACGGTCTGAAGAATACTCGGAAGTAGCGGCTTTTGATATCGGAGCCGACGATTATATAACAAAGCCGATTAAGCCGAGGGCTTTAATGAGCAGGATAAACGCCTTGTTCAGACGAGACTCTAAAAAGAAGAAGGACATCAACCAGGTGTCGGCAGGGGATTTAAGTATTGACCGGACAAGCTACACTGCCACTATTGGGGAGGACAAGATCAACCTTCCCAAAAAGGAATTTGAGTTGCTATACTTTCTTGCCCAAAACCCTGGAAAGGTGTTCAGCCGGGATGATCTGTTGCAGAACATATGGGGCACCGACGTATATGTGTTGGCACGCACAGTCGATGTGCATATCAGAAAAGTCAGAGAGAAAATAGGGGAAGGATATATATCTACCGTGAAAGGCGTTGGATATAAGTTTGAGGCTAACTAAGCTTTTATGTTGCTTAACTCCCGGGCCCTTGCGCTGCTGCTATCTGTTTCCATATCCGTTATTACTACTGCTTTTTTGTACCTGCTGCCTCAGGTAACCGTCACAGCTCTCTTTGTCGCATTTGGGCTTTCGTTTTCGTCTTCTTATCTGTTGATCAGCGTCGTGCTGGAATTTCTTTTTTTTAAGGAAATCAATGGCATTAATGAGGCTTTTGAAAACATAAGGAAAAAAGATTTCACTGAAGTAGATGATCCCTCTTCAAATCCCCTCAGCCCGCTCAAGAGAATCAATGAAGAGATTTATTCCTACGCAAAAATCAAGCAGCGGGAGATCGATGAGTTGAAGAAGATGGAGGCTTTCAGAAGGGAGTTTCTTGCCGATGTTTCCCACGAGCTGAAGACACCCATTTTTGCTGCTCAGGGATTTGTGCATACACTTTTGGATGGGGCGGTTGAAGACAAGTCTGTTAGGATCAAGTTCCTGAAAAAAGCCGCCAAGAGCCTTGATGGTCTGGATATTCTGGTGCACGACCTGTTAACCATTTCTCAAATGGAGACCGGTGAAATAAAAATGCATTTTGAAGATTTTGATGTTCGGGAGCTCACAGAGGAAATTATTGAACAGTTCGAAGAGAAAGCCGAGAAGAAGAAAATCAAGCTTAGCTATACGAAGGCAGGGAAGGCCCCGATTTATGTTCATGCCGATTTTCAGAGAATTTATCAGGTGCTGACTAACCTCATTTCTAATGGCATCAAGTATACCAAGGATGAAGGTATGGTGGAGATCGATTTCGAAGAGGGAAAGCATGATGTAACTATATTCGTCAAAGATACCGGGCGTGGAATACCTCCTGAAGACTTGAAACGGGTGTTCGAACGGTTTTATAGAGTGGAAAAGAGCCGGTCGAAAGAAAAAGGGGGGACTGGTTTGGGGCTTGCCATCGTCAAGCACATTATCGAAGCCCATGGCAGTAAAGTCAGCGTTACCAGCACGGTGGGCAAAGGCTCAACTTTCTTTTTTAAACTTCGCAAGAGCGACATGGAGGAAATAGAAGTTCTTCGGGATGACTCACCGGATGAGGATGAGTAGTAGCTGTGCCGCTACAGAAAAATAGTCAGTTAATTTTTGGGTGTTGCTTTTGAAGCCGCTATACTGGCACAAGTCTGAGGACACCTGCTGGATGGAGCTTGTAAGCGCTGGTGAGAACAAACGGAAGCCCGGCAGGTTTCAAATGGAGAAACTGACACGAACGACCCAACGCATCAATGACAATCAGCGTAATCATTCCAACCTACAATGAAGAGCAGAATATCGTTCGCCTGATTGAAAGCCTGAAAAGGCACGGCGATGACGAAAGCAGGGAAATAATTGTTGTGGATGGAGGTAGCAGTGACGACACAGCTCGATTAGCTGCGGCTGCCGGGGCGGTGGTGGTTAAAGCCGCTGTCAGGCAGCGATCGGTGCAAATGAACCTTGGTGCTGAAAAAGCCGGTGGCGATGTGTTCTACTTTGTGCATGCCGACGTTGTTGTTGAGCCCGACTATATGACCGATATTTTTCAATCGCTCTCACTGGGTTACGAAAGCGGCTGTTATCGCTACCGCTTCAATTCGAACAATTTGTCGCTTAGAATCAATGCTTTTTTTACAAGGTTCCCATTTCTTTGGTGTCGGGGTGGTGATCAAACGCTTTTTGTCACAAAAGAGCTTTTTCGGAATTTGGGAGGCTTTCAGGAACACTATCTTATCATGGAGGACTATGACATCATAGAACGGATAAAGAAGAAAAGCAGCTTCCGCATCATGCCCAGGGAGATAGTAGTGTCAGCAAGAAAATATGACACCAATAGCTACCTTCGGGTTCAATTTGCTAACTTTTTAGTTTTTAGCTTGTATTTTTGGGGCGCTTCTCAGCATAGGCTGACAAGCCTTTATAAAAAACTACTCAAGACTGATCAATAGGTTCTATGGAAAGTTACATTACTGGAGTTCAGCAGGCAGGCATAGGTGTGCCGGATATTGATAAATACTGGCCATGGTACAGCAAAATGTTCGGCTTGTCTGTCGCCATCTTCGACGACAGGGCTGAGGCAGCACTTATGACGCCCTACACCGGCGGAGAGGTGCACTCCAGGAGGGCTGTGCTGGCCTTGAACATGGCCGGCGGCGGTGGTGCGGAAATTTGGCAGTTTACAAGCAGAACACCCGGCAGCTGCTCTTTTAACCCTGTGTATGGTGACCTCGGTCTGTTCGCTCTAAAGATCAAAACCCGAAACATTAAATCATTTGTAGCACTTGCTCAAAGCGCCAAAGCGGAGGTGTCAGAGATTCTGACAGACGCTAAAGGGAGAGGGTATGCGTGGGTAAAGGATCCAATGGGCAACATATTTCAGGTTGTTGAGATTTCAGAAGGGTGGTTTGGCGAGAATGGCAACCTCACTGGCGGCATCTTCGGAGCCGTTATAGGAGTTTCGTCAGTGGACAAATCGCTGCCATTTTACCAAACGCTGCTTGGCAAGTCAGGAGTAGTGTTCGATGAAGAGGCCAAGGGAGACAAGTTCGTCGATGCTGGCTCACCGGCTGTCCGGCGACTGGTGTTGAGCAAAACTCCCGGACAAGTGGGGGCCTTTAGCCAGCTACTGGGAGGGATAGAGCTTGAGCTTGTTGAAAGGAAAGACAAAGCAGGAAAAAGAATTTTTGACGATACGAGATATTGGGGCGACTGTGGATTCATCCACCTTTGCTTCGATGTGCTGGATATGGAGCCTCTTCAGAAGGTGCTGAACAAAGCTGGCCACAAATTTACCATTGACAGCAAGGGCACTTTTGCCATGGGAGAAGCCGGAGGTCGGTTCGCCTATGTGGAAGATCCGGACGGAGCCCTGATAGAGTTGGTAGAAACTCACAAAATCCCTATCATGAAGAAATATGGTTGGTTTTTGGATCTCACGAAGCGAAAGGGAAACAAGCCGTTGGCCAAGTGGATGTTCAAGGTGTTGGCCATGGCGAGCCCCAAAGCAAAAGCAATGGACTAGTTGCCAGCTTGCGGAATATTTGCATCCCGGCCATACCACTTTTTGATAACAACTTCTGCAGGCTTGTTTTGTGGCGTATAGTCGTTGTTCTCCATTCCGCCAGCCTTAGGGTGGTCAGGATACCATTTCCAAAGAAACCCACCAGAAAACCATGGCTCGTCCCAGAAAGACTGGAAGAGCGCTTCATACGTATTGCTTTGGGCCTGCAGGTTTAGCGGCTGTTCTTTTTCGTTCAATTCCCAATGTTTAGCTGCTGCATAGTCAGCGCTGCGGTAGCCATATTCAGTGAACAGAACGGGGCGGTTAAATTTTTGAGAAAGCTTTTCTAGTGACTTTTTCGGCTCCGCCCAATTTTTCTTCAGCTGTTTTACTGAAGGTGTTTTTTCGTCGCTGATTGGGAAGTATGCATCAATGCCAATGTAGTCCACCTGTTCCCAGCAGCTTACCTCCATATAGTTGTCCCAGTTGGCAGCGTAGGTCAGTTTGCCTTTGAAGTTCGCCCGGCACGTGGTAGCAAGTTTCACCCAAAAATCAGGGCGGTGTATGATGGCCTGATTGAATTCAGTGCCAATACAAAAAATTTCGGCGTTCAATGAGTCGGCTACTTTCAGATATGTCATGATGTAGCTCAGATAGTTTTCTTCCCATGTCGCCCACTCTGCCTCTGTTTGAAGTACGAAATCGCCTGCCCAGCCGTCGCCTCTCACCCAAACATGCGGTTTCACCATTACTTTAAGGCCTTTGCTATGGGCAGCCACAATCTGTTGGCCCACGCCATTGGTTGTTTCGCCACCCCACTGACGGGAGTGATTGAAGTGCAGCTCAGGAGAGTGCCCGGGGGCAAAGGCAAAGGGAATAATAGCAACCCATTTGGCACCAACGCTGTCGAGGTGCTCAAGTTCTTCTTCAGTGCTTACTTCCCTGCCTGCCACCAGCGACACGCCGCTTATCTTTTGCCCCAAATGAACCGGGGCGTTTTGCATATAACAGCCAGACAATGTCATGGCGATAAATGCAGAGATAAACATGTTGAGTTTGAGACGATTCATGGCCTGAAAGCGAAATATTAAGAAATATGACACTTTTCAGGCGCAATTCAAATCAATTCATCAACCGGTGTTTCGCATAGCACTTGCTATTGCATTGATAGTAATGAGCAAATGAGTAAGTGTTACCTCAGTCTTGTCAGACCCTTCTTCTTTCTCTTTGCGCCACTTTTTAAGCAAGCTCACCTGGGTCTTGTGAAGGTTGTCCATCAGGGATGCCCTCAAAAGACTGGAGTAGTAGTGGTTTCTCCGCCTTTCCTTCATTGGCCTTCCCAGAAGACCTTCAAGCGCTTCACTTGTTTTCTTTAGCTCCGTAATAAAGATGTTGAGGAATTTGTCTCTCACTTTGTCATCAGTTACCAGCGACGCATACTCCTTCATGATCAATTCGTCGGTGGAGGCAAGGCTGGTGTCGATGTTGGTGAAAACATAACGAATGAGAGGATCAAACTTGATAGCCTTCTTGAACTCCGCATAAATTTCGGGCTGATTGTCTCTCAAATTTTGCAGAGTAGAACCAACACCAAACCAGCTGGTCATATTATACCTCGACTGGCTCCAGCTAAATACCCACGGAATGGCTCTCAGATCCTCCAATGACTTGGCGCCGGACCTTCTCGCAGGCCTTGAACCAATTTTACTGGATTCGATAGCATCGATGGGGGTAGCTTCTCTGAAAAACTGTATGAAGCCTTCTTCGTGCATTAGCTTCTCATAGTAGCCTTTGCTTTCGTTGGCGAGCTTCTCAAGAATTTCCGCCATAGGGTGATACTTTCTTTCGGTCACGCCGTCCAAAATAGTTCGGGCGGCAGTGCTGGCAACCAACAGTTCCAGGTTGTATTCGGCGTTTACCTTGTTGGCATACTTTTGCGCAATGGTTTCACCCTGTTCGGTCAGCCGGATGGCTCCCTGAAGAGAAGAATGCGGAAGGGCATTAACGAAGTAGTGCGTCGGGCCTGCGCCACGGCTGATTGAGCCGCCTTTGCCGTGGAAGAACACAATTTTCACGCCCAGATCACGTCCAATTTGGCTCAACCGAGACTGTGCTTTGTATAGGTTCCACTGGCTGGCCATGATGCCGCCATCTTTGTTACTGTCGCTGTATCCTACCATCACCTGCTGGAAGAGCGAGCTGGCCTGGTTCTTAGTTTTTATGTATTCAATGCTTCTTTTGGTGAAAGGATGCTCTAAAAAGCCTTTTAAAATCTGACCACCGTTTTCAAGGTCTTCGATCGTTTCAAGCAATGGAACCACCGGCAAAATGCAAACGAGCCCTTCTTCCGATTGGGTTGTTAGCCCGGCTTCTCTCGCTAGCAGATAAACGGCGAGCAAATCGGAGACACTCCTGGTCATGCTGACAATGAGTGAGCCGATGCCTTCTGTGCCGTACTTTGAAATATGCTGTTCTACTACCTTGAGGCAGTCTACCACCGCCTGGGCGTTTTCACCCAGTGGAACATTTTTGTTGGCAAAGGGCCGGTTGGAGGCTAACTCTTTGTTCAGAAACGCCAGTCTCTCTTCTTCATTCCACTGCAGGTAGTCAGCCCCTTTCAGGCCAGCGGCGTCCATCAGCTGAGAAATAGCCTTGTCGTGAAATGCACTGTTTTGGCGTATGTCGAGGCGGGCCAGGTGAAGGCCAAATGTTTCTACGATCCTAATGGCTCCTATTACCTCATCAAAGGCAATGGATTTGGCACCATAGTCTATGAGGGCATCTTTTAAAATGGTAAGATCGTCAATGAGCTCTTTTGAGCCAGCATAGGCGCCCTTGAATTCTTGTAGTTCAGTGGCGTGACCCCTTTTTGTGTCAATGGGCAGTCGGGCCATCAGAATATTGACGAACTGGCGAAATGCTTCACCTTTATTGCGCTGCAAAGCTTCAATTCCTTTTTCACCCAATTCATGCATCAGGTGGTAGGCCCTCTCTCTTAGGGGCGGGTATACTTTATCAATATCGCATGCCAGACTGAGGTGCTTTACGAGCATCAGTAACCGGCGGCGCACCACCACGATGGCGTTGAGCCTAAGGGTTTGCAGGGTTTCGGCGGTCACCTGGGCAGTTACCAGTGGGTGACCATCTCTGTCTCCGCCAACCCAGTCACCGAAGCTGATCTTCGGAAAGGCGGAATTGTTGAGGAGAAGAGACCTGTCAAACCCTGCGTCATCCCAGGCTTGTATCATGCGGCGGTCAAGCACCGGTATCACGTCAGGGAACACATTTACCAGGTAGTGCAGGATGTTTCTTAACTCAGAGGCTACGTCCGGCTTCTCCACATAAATCTCCCCGGTTTTCCAAAGGCGGTACAGTACCAGCTTTATATTATGTCTGATATTGTCCTTCTCCTTTTTGGTGTACATCTGGTTTTCCCGCTGCACAATGAGAAGGTAAAGCTCCCTGTGGTGCTCGAGTACAGATGCACGCTTGGCTTCCGTTGGGTGTGCCGTGAGCACCGGCTCAATTGAAATCTCGGCCAGTTTGCTGGCAATGTCTTTTGGGCTGACCCCAGCCTCCTTGAGCGATTGTAAATTTTTGGCCCACAAACCACTGATACTTGGCAGCGACTGGTCTTCCAAATGCCTGCGGCTTTGCACAGCGGCATTTACTTCAACCATGTTCACTATTTGAAACACCAGTGAGTAAAGCTGAATCTCCTTTTCGCTAAGCTGGTCGGTATTGCTAAAGTTTATTTTGTTGATCCAGGGAATTTTGGAAGCAATGGCTTCTTCACCGTTTTCGGATAATGAATCCTTAAGGGCTTCCAGCAAAAAGGTCAGGTCTTCGTAAGGCTTGCCAAGTTCAATCCTTACCTGTTCCAGCACGTCTCTCATAAAGTATAATTTTTATGCCGGCATAGCCTTTTATTTGGCTTGAGCCGACCAAGTGTAAATTAGGGCTTCCAAAAATAGTGATTCTTAATGGAAAGGCTATGTGAGTAGAGAGGAGATTAGTGCTGGTTACGTAGTTTTATGAAATTCTTAATTTTTTTACGAAAAAATTGAAATAGTTCAATGTAGTGATTGAGGGTGCCTAGCCTAGCATCAATTACGCAAGGGCCCAAAAGAGCATATTTTGTTTTACCTGACCACCACTCCGTTCTTTACCCCCTTGTTGTTAGCAGTCGGATTGTAAACCATTCCATTTACCACCGTGAACATCACCTTTCCGTCTTTTGTGACGATGAATGTGGCTGGATCGCCAAATGAGATGCTTTCATCAGGCGTTTGGTAAGCGCCGATAACATTGACAGGCAAGTCAACATATCTCCCGACTGGCTTCCTCACCTTCACATAAGTGTACCCTTCCTGCAGCCAGTTGTCAATGTTGTCAACTGGAATGGCATCCATGGTATCGAAAACATCCGGGTAAACTTTCCCTGGCACGATCGTCATTCCGGTCGCATCAATTTCGTCGTAACCAAAATAGACCGACATATCGCCAACATCTTCAATATAGCCCGCCACGTCGTAGGTTCTAAGGTCTTCACGGGTGTTTTCCCTGAGGCGTATGGCTAAATCCATGGTATACCAACTGCTATCAAGCGCTAGCTGCCCATTTTTAACCAGCAGGTCTACGTAGTACCGTCCGTTTTCAGGTATTTTGAAATAGTCGTTGCTATCAAGCTTTTTATAACTCCCATCGGCTATGCTTTGCAGGGTGCCCAGCAGGGCGAGAAAATGTACTTTTCTGATCATTTGCTTTTCAGGGTCGTTAGGGTAAGCGCCACATTCGATAAGGATTGTGCTGGTGCCCCATTTCTGGATGTTGTCGCCAAAGGCCCTGGGCTCAAAAGTGTCGTCGTACCTGGCAGTGTGGCCGGGCATGTAGTTTTGAACCAGGTTGTTGAGTTTGACCACGACTTGCAGGGCGGCCTTTCTTGACGCATTAATGTCTTTTGCTTCGTTATAGGCGGGTGCCAAAAAAGATAGAGACGCTGGCTTTCCTGTGCTGCCAGCGCTGGTTGCCGAATTCTGGTCGTGTAGGTTGAAGCCGAAATCAGGATTCAGGCTGTCTCTGACATGCTTTAATAACCTTGCTTCCGGCGACTGTAGCCTTACGGCATCTCTGTTGATGTCAATACCCAGGGCATTTCTTCTTTGAAACTGCTCCGCCCCATCAGGATTGAGCATGGGAATGAAGTACAAAGTGACGCCTTTTAATAAGACCTCCTTTTCTTTGGCAAATGTGCTTTTGTCAGAAAGGAAGTTGAAAAGGTCGAGCAGCACCCTCGTAGCGGTTGTTTCATCACCGTGCATTTGCGACCAAAGCAAAACTTTTACAGAACCCGTACCGGCTTTCACCAAATAGATGCTCCGGCCCTCTATGCTCTCACCTGCTTTGGTGACAGCGAAGCCTTGTTTCGTTTTGAGGTTCAAAAGCAGTGGCTCCACATCGCTGTGTTTGAACCGCCTTACTGAGATGCTTTTCTCGGCGAAGTTGTCGTAGGCCGCTTCCACTTTTGCCAGAATCTCATTTTGCTGGCAGAAAGCCTGCTGGCAGAGCAATGCGGTAAGAAACAGGAAGGTTGATCTTTTCATATTGGGTTCTTTTCAACAAGGAAGGATAAATATCAGCTATTGGCAACCTTAATTCAACCATTGGAGGGATTTTGCTCTTTGTGTGATAGCTTTGTGGCCGGAATTAGTTTTGGTTCATGAAGAAAGAGAAATTTGAAGACTGGATTTTGTTTGAAAATGAGAACTACCTGCTGGTAAACAAGCCTCCTTTTCTTTCTACCCTCATGGACAGGCAGAGCGAACGCAATGTACTCGATTTGGCAAGAGGCTACGTGACCGATGCTCAGGTAGCGCACCGGCTCGACAAAAACACATCGGGAGTAATCGCTATCGCTAAAAACCCCGAGGCTTATAGAAGCCTGGCCATCCAGTTTGAAAAAAGGAAGGTGTATAAAATATATCATGCGCTGACGGATGGCATCCACAAGTTTGAAGATCACAAAGTGGCTGTTCCGTTGCTTACCACAGGAAAAGGTGAGGTGAAGCCCAGTCGAAAAGGTAAGGCATCAGAGACCATATTGAATTCTATAAAAGCGTTTTCCAACCACACCTTGTTAAGCTGCAAGCCACTGACGGGTCGGATGCATCAGGTAAGAGTGCATTGTGCTTATGCCGGAGCGCCTATTGCCTGCGATGAGTTATACGGTGGCAAGTGGCTTTACTTGTCCAGCCTTAAACGCAAGTTTAATATTGGGAAGTTCGAAGAAGAGCAACCCTTGATCAAGCGTTATGCGTTGCACGCTCATGAATTGGTCTTCAAAGACCTCGATGGAAAAAAAGTGGGAGCTGTGGCACCATACCCAAAGGACTTTGAGGTGCTGATCAAGCAGTTGGAGAAGAATAGCTGACCCCTGAGAAGTTGATTTTGGCAAGCGGCCGGAGCTAACTTAAATATTTTCAGGGCATTATTGTAATTCAATTTTTATACTTCTATCTTTGTGTCCCTTTTTGAGGGCAAGGTATATTCTGTACACAATAAAGAAATTAAAGCTGTTTCGATAAATGGATACGATAAGCTACAAAACACAGTCTCTAAGCAAGGCGAAAATTGAGAAGAACTGGGTAGTGATTGACGCTGCTGATCAGATTCTTGGTCGTTTCTCAAGCCGGGTGGCTAATGTTCTTCGTGGAAAGACAAAGGCTAGCTACACTCCTAATATGGACTGTGGAGATAATGTGATCATTTTGAATGCTGAGAAGGTTCGCCTTACCGGTAAGAAAATGAACAACAAGACATACATCCGTCACACAGGTTATCCTGGTGGTCAGCGTTTTGCTTCACCTAGAATGGTGTTGGAAAAAGACCCAAGAAGACTTGTTGAGATGGCAGTAAGAGGAATGCTTCCAAAGAATAGCTTGGGCAGAGAGCAATTCCGCAATCTATATGTTTATGCAGGCACTGAGCACCCTCATGCTGCACAACAACCAAAAGAAATCAAGTTAACATATTAGTAATTAGTTAATGGACGTAATCAATACCATAGGCAGAAGAAAGACCTCCGTAGCGAGACTATATCTTCAGAGCGGAAAAGGTACTTTCAACGTAAACGAAAGAAGCCTTGAAGAATACTTCCCTTCAGAAATCCTTCGTCTGATTGTTCAGCAGCCTCTTGAGCTTACCAGCGAGTCGGGCAAGTATGACATCAAAATCAATGTTGACGGTGGTGGAATCAAAGGTCAGGCAGAAGCGATTCGTTTGGCAATTTCCAGGGCACTTTGCGAAATCAGCGAGGAGTTCCGCCCGGCATTGAAGAAGGAAGGCTTCCTTACCAGAGACCCTCGTATGGTTGAACGTAAGAAATACGGTCGTGCTAAGGCTCGTAGAAGATTCCAGTTCAGTAAGCGTTAATCAGTATTTCATATACTTTATATATAATTAATGGCTAATCTAGAATACAAGGACTTACTAGACGCTGGTGTTCATTTCGGACACTTAACGAGAAAGTGGGATCCCCAAATGGCTCCATATATTTTCATGGAGAAAAATGGAATCCATATTATCGATCTTAACAAAACGCTTGTGTGCCTCGAAGAAGCGTCTAAAGCACTCAAGCAAGTAGTACGTTCAGGCCGCAAGGTGATGTTCGTGGCTACAAAGAAGCAGGCCAAAGACCTGGTGGCTGATGAAGCAAGAAGGCTGAAGATGCCTTATGCTACTGAGCGCTGGTTGGGCGGTATGCTTACAAACTTTGCTACTATCCGCAAGTCATTGAAGAAAATGCAGGGTATTGACAAGTTGATGAAGGAAGAAAGCTTCACCGGCCTTGCCAAGAGAGAGCGTTTGATGGTGACTCGTGAAAAAGAAAAGCTGGAAAGAGTGCTTGGCGGTATCGCTGACCTTACTCGTCTTCCTGCAGCTCTTTTCATCGTGGATATCAAGCGTGAGCACATAGCAGTGAAAGAAGCTCAAAAGCTGAACATTCCTGTGTTTGCTATTGTGGATACTAACTCAAACCCTAACGAGGTTGATTTCCCTATCCCAGGCAACGATGATGCTTACAAGTCTGTGAAACTAATTTTATCTTACATCTCTGAAGTAATTGAGGAAGGTCTCAATGAGCGCAAGAGAGAAAAAGACGATGCAAAGTCTAAAGAAGACGAAGATGAGAAGCGTCGGGTAGATGAAGTAGAGGCAGTAGAAGAATCAAAAGATTAAATTATAAATAGTGTATCCGGAAACGGATAGATTTTAAAAATTGAACATCGGAGATCCTTCGGTGTTCAATTTTTGTTTAAAGCATTTCAAAAAACATTAAAGGATAAATAACAATGGCAATCACTGCACAAGACGTAAACAAGTTACGGCAAATGACTGGCGCCGGCATGATGGATTGTAAGAAAGCACTTACAGAATCGGACGGTGACTTCGAAAAAGCAATAGAGATTTTGCGGAAAAAGGGACAGAAGGTTTCTGCTTCCCGCTCTGATCGTGAAACTACAGAAGGATCCGTTTTTGTGCGCACTAACGACAGCAATACAAAGGCAGTTCTTATCTCGCTCACTTGCGAAACAGACTTTGTTGCTAAAAACGAAGAATTCGTTAAGCTTGGCAACACGATCATCGACCTGGCATTTGCTAAGTCTCCAGCTTCGGTAGAAGATTTGAAGGCACTTAAGGCTGGCGATCTTACAGTTGACGAGAAGATCATAGAGCTTGTTGGTAAGATTGGTGAGAAGCTTGAAATTTCTGCTTACGAAGTGATGGAAGCCGAAACGGTAGTTTCTTATATCCACGCTGGCAGCAAACTTGGCGTTTTGGTAGCTCTGAAAGGTGGAAACAGCGCTGACGTGATTGACGCTGGTCGTGACGTGGGTATGCAGATTGCAGCCATGAACCCAATTGCAGTGGATCAAAACAGTGTTGACAAAGCTGTTATTGAAAAAGAAATTGAGATTGGAAAAGACATTGCTCGTCAGGAGGGCAAGCCAGAGGAGATGGTAGAGAAAATCGCTCTTGGCAAGCTGAACAAATTCTTCAAAGAAAGCACATTGCTTAGCCAGGCGTTCGTGAAAGACAACTCAAAAACGATTGCTCAATACCTTGATAGTGTTCAAAAGGGATTGACTGTCACTTCTTTCAAGAGAATTTCAATCGGTTAAGGTTTATATTATCATTAATAGATAGGAAAAGCGCCCTTATTTGAGGACGCTTTTTTTATTTGGACTAAGCCTTCAGCCGATCAAGCGCCAGCTGATAGGCTTGATCATAATACTTCGTTAGGGTAGTCCAGTCGAAATACACCGACGTGCTCTCCACCTTGTTTCGTAAGGTGATTCTTTCCCTTCGGTTCATATTGATGAACTTGTACATTTGGTAAGCAAGCTGGTCGGCCGACTGATTGAAGTTCCTTTTCTGCCGGTTTACCACATAGATTCCATTGCTGGCATGGTCTTTCATATTGTGCAATACATAGTCGCCAAACCCAGCCAGGTCGCTCGTAATGGCCGGCACCCCGCTGGCAATACATTCAAGCGGAGTGTAGCCCCAGGGCTCGTAGTAGCTTGGGAAAACACCCATGTGACAACCTCTTACAAACTGGCCATACTCCATGCCAAACAGCGGGTTGGTCGAGTTTACAAAATCAGGGTGATACACAATTTTCACTCTGTCATCCTCATGATTGAGAAGGCTGGATGTTCTGAGGAAGTTAAGGATGTCGTCGCCACCGTCGTCGACCAAATTGTGAGTGACTACTGGTGGTAGTTGGTCCGTTTTCCAGCTTTGCAGAAGCCTTCTGTAGCGCAGTCTCCAATAGTCGTCAACAAAGTCGTTGAGCATGGGGAGTCGATGGTCGCTGCTGGAGGCCGCTGAGTAGAACAATCTTTCGCCCACCTGTTTTTTGATAGCGTCTGTTGTTTGGCGAAGCTCTTCGAGCACAGCCCGGCTGTGCAGAATGTCGGGGTTGATGCTGTGGAATGGCTGCTTTGTGATGAAAAACATGACGACCGTCATTTCGCTGCCTTCATTTTTCAGCCTCCAGTTGAGGCGAGCCAGCGCCTCAAGGGCCAGGTCAAACCCTTTGTTTTTGTATTCATACCTGCCAGAGGTAAAGAAATACAGCGTATTGTCCAGGTCAAAAGTATAGCTCTTGAAGAAGTGAGCCATAGCAAACTGGTGTATTTTTTCTTTGTACTCCCGGTGAAGGTTCTGGAATTCGTGCAATGCCTCAAACCGCTGGTTGTTGATGCCGTTGGGTAGGATTACGTCGGGCGTTCTGCCAAGCAGGTACTTGCACTCCTGGGCTGTAACGTCAGAAACAGTGGTGAATACCTGAGCTCCGTGAGCCGCTGCTCTCTCTAAGTTGGCGATGGCCTCCACGTTGAAATTGGTTGCCTCCTTCGACCAGTCCATGAAAGGCAGGTGCTGGTAGAAGTCGGAGCTGTTCATGGCGAGGTAGCGCCCCAGCAAGGTGGCATGGGTGGTGAATACCGTGGATATCGGCATTTTTTGCCTTCTGATGTCCGGAATGCATGACGCAGCCATCCATTCGTGGAAGTGCGCTATGATCTTTTTCTTTTTGGCGGTACCCAGCGAGAGCTCATCGAGGAAGATTTTAACGCACTCTCCAAAGGCAACTACCTGGTCAATCAGGTGATCCTCGGCCGGTGTGGTGATGCCGTGGTGTTCCCACAGCAAGTATTTGATTTCACCAAGCTTGCTCCATATACTGCCAAGGTTAAATAGAACAGCTTTGGGACGGCCTGTCACAAGCCAGTGGCCATAATGCACTTCAAATCCCTTTTCCCTCATTTTAACAACTGCCTTGCCAAAAGGATCAGAGAAATCATCAATTGGGTCAAATTCAGCAGATACCTGGTGCTTAAAGTAAGGGCCGAGCAAGCAATAGTTATCCCCCCATTTGGGCATCGTGGCTGGCACCTTGGAACGTATTACTGTATATATTCCACCCACCTGATTAAGGACCTCCCAGGCTATCTCCACAAGAAGGGTGTCTTTCATTTCCTTTTTGCTAATCTTCTTTAGCGCTTTTACAGCTTTTGTTTCCTGGCCTTTGGTCGTGCTCATAGTAAGGTGCTTAGTAGGTATATATGTAGGGTCTCGAATGTGCTAGGTAAATTATAACTATTTTTTTAAGGAAGAAATTACTGGGCCAGTATTGCGTAGTAAAATCAACAATAGGAAAGACTGTCTCCATATTTCATCTGTATAAAATTTACTTTTTAGGGCCAGATGGAATAGCCTGTACCATTACGGAATAGATCTTAGTCTGTTGACAGGTTATTCATTCCGTTGGGTAGGGTATTCCTTATGGCTATTTCATCAGAGAGCACTATTTGAAATAGTACTCAGATGAAGGAGGCTTGTCGTCAGGTTGTGGATTTTGCGTCCGTTACCGACTGGCAGAATGTATTGGCAGGTGTTGCTAATGTGTTGACCCTACAAGTAAATTTTGCAATCGTTTGCGCTGCCAATATTATTTTTTTATATGGCTATTATTCATTCAATATAAAGGATGTTTTTGTGTATAAACATTATGAATGGATATTTTAAGCATTAAATGATGTAACATATAATTTTAAATATAATCAGTGAATAGAGTAATGTGTTTCAACCTCAAAAATATTTTTTTGACCTTTCTCTATTTTGATTTTCTCCTACCAACAAAATGCTATATTTGAAATATTCTCTTCAAACGAGGGTAATTGGCCGTCGTTATTGAAGTATTTATAAAATAGACAACATTAGTTTAAGATTTTACTAACACACGCTATGAGCATTCAAAGAATTGAACGTATAGAAGAGGTGTGGAAGCCCATCGATGAATTTTCGAACTACGAAGTATCCAATCGGGGTCGTATCAGAAGCAAAGACCGTGAGACTTTTCACCGGGGAAGTCAAACGATGATGAAGGTGAAAGGCAAGGTGATGAAGCAACGATGGAACAAGTCGTGTAAGTGTTTTTTCCTGGACCTTCTCAATGATGACGGGAAAAGGAGAACTGTTTATCCGCACAAGGAAGTTGCGAAGGCTTATTGTATCAATGTTCTTCCGGATGAATACAATATGATTATTCATCTTGATAATAATCCCCGCAATAACGACTCGACCAACCTGGAGTGGGTAAGTTCTTCTGAACATATGGCTTTCCAGTTTGAGAACGGAAACAAAGACAACTACAAGGTTTGGAAGATCAGGAAGCGGCGCTACAAGAATGGATTTAAGCCGGACACCACATTTAAAGGACGTCCGAGAAAAGACGAGGTTTATGTTGACAGCGAGGTGGAAGTGGAGGAGGAAATGCTCGAGGCAGTAGAATAAAAAAAAGAAGGGCTTGTGCCCTCCCTTTTCCATCAACCAACCGTAAACTAAAAACTATATCCTTTTGCCAGTATGCGGGTGTTAAGTAACTGCTTAAAACCCCGAGACGCAGGAGTATATTTTAACCTTGAGATTCGTGGCAGAGTAGATTTTTCCGTTGTTGTCGTTCAGCATCCACTTTGCGTATTGTTATTTTCTATTTTGAGTTCTTGACCTTTGTGTCTGCCTGATTACAGACACCTGTTAATAGCCAAACGACGTGCCAACTTTTGTAAGTAGCTGAAAAACAGTTATTTGTGTGATAGGTCAGGTATGTTATCCTGGCGGACTGTCCGAAAATGATACAGGCATAGGCCGGTGATGTACAGTACAACTATTAAAAATGGTTTTACGTACTGCTATTCTTTCACCAGCAGCATGGCACCGTAGCTGTAGCCACCACCAAAAACCGTCACGACTATTTTGTCTTCGTTTTTGAACTCATGCCAGTGCTCGGATATGCCAATAGCAGCACCTGCGCACCCCGTGTTGCCAAGGTACTGTACGTTTGAAATAGCCTTCTCAGGTGATAACTTCAGGTTTTCCGCCACATTCTTTGTTATCCTGTGGTTGGCCTGGTGAGGTACCAGATAAGAAAGATCATCAAGTGTGTAGTTATTTCTCTCAATAATGTCTCTGGTGGCCGATGCCATATAGGAACAGGCGTTTAGAAATACGTCTTTTCCATAGGGCATTTCAATGCCACCGTGGAGAGGCCTCAAAGTAACTCCCTCAAGGCCCCTTCCCACATGGGCGGCACCTCTGGTAAAAATTTCTTTCACTGTCAAGCTTGGCGTAGTTGGTTTGTCTTTGGTCACCAGCAACGCACTGGCACCGTCTCCCCAAAGATGCCCTGCCTTGTGGTCGTGCTCGTTGTGGTAGGCCGTGTTATGCTCGGAAAGGACAACCAGCGCATTTTTTGATTTTCCCATCGCCATATAACCCTCCACAATCTCCATAGCATTGAGGAATGAAGAGCAGGCCGATGAAATGTATACCACCGCTGCATTCGTTGCGTTGAGGTAATGCTGTGTTTTGTGGGCAAGTGTAACGATGGTGTCGTACGGAGTGTAGGAAGCGCCCACAATCAGATCAACTTGCTGAAGGGGAAAGTCTACTTGTTTTTCGAGTGCTTTTACGGCCTCAAGAGCCATCGTCGCTGTGTTTTCTTCCGCCCCGGCCTTTCGCCTTTCAGAAATGCCAGTCCTTTCTACGATCCACTCGTTTGTAAGGCCGTTTAGATCGGCGAAGTATTGATTCGTAACTCGCTGGCTGGGAATATAATGTGAGATATCTCTAATGTACATGTATCCTGTGTGCTAGGATTTTGCCTCAAAATAAACACTTTCGGGGTTATTAACCTTGTTATTTTTTGTGTTTGGCTACAAAAAAACAAACCGGACAGTAGTCTGCCCGGTTGTTTAGAGATTGATTAGTCCTTAGTCAGAATTTATTTTTGAGTTTTTCTTTTTTTGATCGCTTTCACGACCGCTATTTCGTTATCATCTTTTTGCAACTTGATGGGTTGAGTTGTGCTCAGCATCAGCTGATGGTTGATTCTGGTTAGCCTCCCACAGTATTGTCAGGCCCAGTATGATTGCCAGACTGGCCCACACGTTCTTACTGAGTAAAATTTGCCGTAACATGTCACTTAAAATTTGATGTCCTGATTATTTTGAGTTGTTGACCTGCCATATCTTAGCCAATTGCTATGCCAAAAAGTTTAAATATTTGATAATCAATAAGTTGCAATTTTAAGAAAGGCTTGTTGTGTCCGGTTTTGCAACACTTTTCTTTCAGGAGTGTACAGCTTTGTTGTTAAACACGTACTTTTTGCTGACGGGCAAGCCAGTCGAAGCCAGTGGATCTGCCGCCGTGAAGTTACTGCGGGCTTACTTTCATGGAAAATTCTCCAAGTTTTAGATCAATTTTCATAAATTCAGGAAACAGCATCCGTATGACCTCGACTGAAGTAATTGAAATTCCTGAAAACATCAGGTCTAAGTATGATCCAAGATCACTCGTGGAATGGTTTTTTCATTGGGAAAAAGAGACACCCGATCGTGTTTTTTTACGGCAACCCAATGGGGATCAATGGATCGAATACACCTGGAAGCAAGTGGGGGATGAAGCCCGCAGGATGACTTCTTATTTAAAGGGTCAGGGTCTTGTCAAAGGAGACCATGTCGGGTTGATTTCCAAAAACTGCTCCCACTGGATTATTGCCGATCTGGCGATAATGATGGGAGGTTATATTTCAGTTCCTCTGTATCCCAATCTGGTAGGGGAGCAGCTGAACCAGGTGCTGGAGCACAGCGAAGTGAAGCTGCTTTTTGTTGGAAAAGTAGATGAGTGGGACAGTATGAAGAAGGGCATCCCTGAAACACTCACTTGCTTGACTTTGCCTGAAAGCCATGTGGAGGACTACGACAAGTGGCAGGACATTATCGCAAAGAATGATCCTCTGAAAGAAAGCGATATTCCGGATGAGATGGATTTGTGCACCATTATTTATACTTCAGGAACGACCGGCTCGCCGAAAGGTGTGATGTACAATCACAAACAACTGAAGTTCACTGCCGCTGCTGCCAAGTATGTGATAAATTTTGGAGACAAGCGTCATCGATACTTCTCTTACCTTCCGCTGTGCCACGTAGCCGAAAGAATGATTATTGAGTTGGGTGCGCTTCATTGTGGCGGGGTTATTTCGTTTGCTGAGTCGCTGGATACGTTCATGAAGAACCTTTCAAATGCCCAGCCGACCATGTTTTTTGCTGTGCCACGCATTTGGACCAAGTTTCAAATGGGCGTTTGGGAAAAAATGCCGCAGTCGAGGCTGGATTTTCTATTGAAGCTGCCAATTATTTCAGGAATTGTAAAAAAGAAAATTCGGATTGGCCTTGGTCTCAACGAGGCAGAGTATTGCCTTACTGCTGCCGCTCCTTGTCCGCCCTCGCTCCATAAGTGGTACAACGCTCTCGGCATTCAACTGCTTGAGCTGTACGGCATGACGGAGAATGTTGGCGCCTGTACGCTGATGCATCCTGACAATGTAAAAATGGGGACCGTAGGGCAGCCTTACCGTGGCTCCGTTCTCAAGATTGAGGAAGAAACCGGGGAGATACTTATGCAGGCGCCGTGGCTGATGCAGGGGTACTATAAGGAACCAGCGATGACGGCTTCGGTACTTAAAAATGGCTTCCTGCATACAGGCGATATGGGAGAGATTGATGATGAGGGCTTTCTGAAAATAACAGGGCGGGTAAAAGACACTTTTAAAACCGCCAAGGGCGAATATATAGTGCCGGGGCCTATCGAATGGGGCTACTCTCTCAATGGTTACATCGAACAAATATGTGTTTTGGGCAGGGGACTCCCGCAGCCAGTGGCATTGGTGGTTATTTCAGACAAGGCGCTGAAAAAGAGTCGGGTTGAGGTAGAAAAATCGCTTGTGGATACCATGAACATGGTGAACAAGGATTTGGTGGATTACGAAAGGGTGCGGAAAGTGGTTGTGATGAAAGAGCCATGGACGATGGAAAATGGCATACTGACGCCCAAAATGAGTATAAAAAGAAATGTTTTAGAAGGGAAATACGAAGAAAATTTGCAAACTTGGTACGCAACAGAGAATACTGTCATCTGGACATAACTTTTCTGTTTTGTGCTTATCAATTTCAGGGACCCTGTTGAATCTTTCAACAGGGTTCTTTTTTGCCAAAAAACGTTTTGATAAATGCTACAGGTCTGAAAGTGCCCTCAAAAACTTCTTCGGAAGGTTGCAATTCTCCTCGCCAAAGTGCCTTGTGTCCACTAGCTCGAAAATCTTCCAGTAGCCATCTTTGTCTTTGAATAGAAGAAAAGCGTCGACACCACAATGGGAAAATTTGTCGCCAGCGAAGAAGGCATATTTAGTCCACACCTGGGCCAGTCTGCCATCTATTTCTACCTTCATGTCCCAAAGCGGCTCGTCGTAGATGATTTCCCTGGGTTTAGCCATGGCCTCAAAAAATTTGGTCATATCATCTGACCTGAGGCTTTCTTTTCCCGCTTCTCTGTCCATTACGGTATGGAGCTGTGCATTGGGGGTAAACATTTTGTGGTAGCCAGTGGTGTCTGCTTTCCTCATGCCCTCAAACATGTCGAAAACTACTGACAGAACCTCTTTCTGATCGGCTGACCATTTGGTTTTCTTTTGGGCTGTTGCCGAGCTGGCTGCACACAATATCAGTGCTGCGATGGCCAAAAAACGATTCATAGTTGGGTCAAATTAGATTTCACGTCTTAAAACTTCCAATGGAGGATTATTCACCACTTCCCTGCTGTTAGTTACCCCTATGGCTACAGTCAGTGCAGTAATGCCTCCTATAATTGCGAGGAGGGGCATCCACGCTGGGCTGAAAGTGGATTCGAACAGGAAGTAGGACAAGGCCCAGGATCCGGCAAGTGACAGCAATATGCCGGAACAGGAGGCAAAAACCCCCAGAAACAAGTATTCAAGGCCTGCTATTGTCAGCACCTGTCTTCGGCTCGCACCCAGCGTTCGGAGAAGGACACCTTCCTGTATTCGCTGGAACTTGCTAATGACAACTGAGGCAATGAGGACCAAAATGCCGGTTGAAATGCTCAGAAGTGCCATGAACTGAATAACGAAGGACACCTTTCCCAAAATATCGTCAAGCGTTGACAGGATCAGCTGAAGATCGATGATGGAAACGTTGGGGTAATTCCTTACCACAGCTTGCTGGAACCTGGCTGAAAGCTCGTTGTTTTCAACTCTTGTGATCAATACATGAAACTGAGGTGCTTTTTCCAGCACTCCCTCAGGGAAAATGACCAGGAAATTGGTTTGCACCCTGTTCCAGTCGATGCGCCGCAGGCTGCCCACGTAGGTTTTGATGAGGGCACCCTGCACGTTGAACAACATTTCATCACCCACTTTCACTCCCAGATTTTCGGCATAGCCGTCGCTCATGGAAATAAAGATGGTGTCGTTAGGGTTCTCAATTTTGCCAAGCCATTTGCCTGCAATGATCTCTTCTGAGTCGATGAGTGAATCTCGATAAGTGATCCTATACTCCCGGTTATATGCCCAGTCGGGCAGGCCCAACGTGGTGTCAGCTTCTGCTTCTTTTTTGCTATAGCCTTTTAGTTCCTCCAGCCGCATGGTCACCACGGGTACGTCTTGTATTACCGGGAGTTCGTAGTCAAGGGTCATCGTTTTGATGGCCTCTTTCTGATCGGACTGTATATCGAAAAGCACCATGTTGGGCCGGTCGCCCGCACCGGTGATGCTTACCTGACTGATGAGAGACTGCTGAACAAGGTAAAGCGTAGAGATGAGGGCTGTGCCAAGACCAACTGTAATAATCAATATCATAGTTTGGTTCTGAGGCCGGAACAGGTTGGCCAGGCCCTGTCGCCACACATAGCTCCATGTGATAGGGAAAAACTTTTTCACTGACCAGGTGATCAGCTTGGCAACTCCGGCAAGCAAAAGGAAAGCTGCAATCAGACCTCCTGTAAACGACAAGGCATCGAGAATAGAGCCAATTTGCCACCAGGCAAAGCCAAGAATGAAAGCCAGGATTGCGGCATAAACGGGGTAGATGCCACGAGTAGAATCAGGAACAGCCCCATCAATTCCCGCCCTTATTGCCTGCAAAGGAGCTACCTTCCGGATACGAAGAAGCGGCGGAAGCGCAAAGAGCACAGAGATAGACAAACCCAGTGCAATGCCTTGCAGAATGGCTGACCACGAAAGGGCAAAATCGACAGTGACTGGAAGGAAGTCTTTGAGCACACCCGGCAGATACATTTGCAGGACTGACCCCAGCACACTTCCAATGATGCCACCCAGCAAACCGATTGACGCAATTTGGATAAGGAAAATAAAGAAGGCCTGGATAGAAGTGCCGCCGAGGCAGCGAATAACCGCCACAGACGTAATTTTTTCTTTGATATAAATATGGACGGCGCTGGCAACGCCAATGCAGCCCAGCAGAAGTGCAACAAAGGCTACCAGGTTCAGAAAGCCCGTCAGGTCTTTGAATGCCCGGCCTGTGTCCTCTTTCTGTTCTTCAACAGTATCGTATCTCCAACCTAGTTCGTCAAACCTTTTTTCATACGCCTCCTCAACGGTTTTTACATAGGCCTCGTCGTCGAACCTGAAGTACTCCATGTAGTTGATGCGGCTGCCCTTTTGCAGGAGGCCAGTTTGCTCCACATATTCGTAAGGGATATACACTACCGGAGCGACGCTGGTTGTAATTCCCGTTTGCCCGGGAATTTTTTGTAGCCGACCGACGATCTCAAACGACTCCGTGCCCACTTTTACTTCGTCTCCCACCTCTACGCCGAATTGTAGCATGAGTGTTTGGTCTACCAAGGCCTGCTTCTTTCCCCGGAAAGACCTGGCAGCCTCTACTGGGTCGGTTTCGATGGCTCCATAATAGGGGAAGTCGCCTTCAAGTGCTCGCACCTGCACCAGCCTTGTGCCCTGGCTTCTGGGGAAGTAGATCATGGAAGCAAAGTAGCATTCGCTGGAGCGTTCGGTACCGATAGAGTCCAGCAGCGGCTGGTAGTCTTCGGTAAATGGCTGGCTCGACCTCACGACCAAATCAGCTCCTAGTAGCCCCTTCGCCTGGTCATTGATGGCGGAAAAAAGCGAGGCTTTGAAGGAGTTGATGGCCACCAGAGCAGTGATGCCGAGGATAATAGAGGAGGTGAACAGAAAAAGTCTGGAGCGGCTTCTGCGGCTGTCTCTCCACGCCATTTTCCACAGCCAGCTTTTGCTATATTCCGGTCGGTTGATGCTGATTTTGCTATCCATTATGCTTGCGCTGCCAGTGCCGATTCGGTGAGTTCAATTACTTTTCCGCCTTTCAGCCGGAGGATGCGGCCGGTCTTTCGTGCCAGCTCCATGTTGTGGGTAACCAGCACCAGGGTAGTGCCCTGCTCCTTATTGATCTGGAAAAGCAACTCTTCTACTTTGATGCCTGTTTCTTCATCGAGGTTGCCGGTGGGTTCATCGGCAAACAGGATTTCAGGGTCGTTGGAAAAAGCCCTGGCCAAGGCCACCCGCTGCTGCTCACCACCGGAAAGTTGAGTAGGATAATGATGCAATCGGCTGCCAAGGCCCACTCTTTCAAGCAGCTCAATGCTTTTGGCTGCTATGCCTTTTTCACCTCTCAACTCAAGCGGTACCATCACATTTTCCAATGCAGTGAGTGTAGGCAGTAGTTGAAAGTTTTGGAAGATGAAACCTATGTGCTGGTTTCTGACCCTGGCTCGGTCGTCTTCATCCAGCGCATCGAGCTTAATGCCACACACTTCTACACTGCCCGACGACGCTCGGTCGAGGCCAGCACAGAGGCCGAGCAGGGTTGTTTTGCCACTACCTGAAGGGCCGACGATGGAGAATGTTTCGCCTTTTGCCAAATCGAAGGAAACATCATCGAGAACGGTGAGTGAACCTGTAGCGCTTGAATAAGACTTGGAGAGGTTGGTTACTTTTAGAATAGATGACATAGTAGTCAAAGCTATAAAGATTAAACAAATACACTTTAACTACGGAGGTGTTTTGTTATTGTTTACATATTTGTTTAGCCGAGAAAATGAATGTCCAAACGGTGACTTGGTTCAGAGGTGAAAATTTTGAATATATTGTCTCCATTGTATTATTCTCAAATTATTTCCCCATTTTCGGTGCCCATCAGGATTTCGGGGTAGTGCTGATATGAAAGAGAGAGTTATTTATATTGTTTTTTCATTGCTTTGTTCTGGTGCTTCTGCTCAGTACTCAGCATATGAATGGGTGGTTGGAGCAGGGGTTTCGCATCATCTGATTTCTGGGGATGATAAATATGACACAGGTAGTGGTTTCCGAGTTGATAATTCTGAGAAGCAAACCAGGGCGGGGCTGTCCGGTGGGAAGATGGTTTCACGCAACTGGCTACTTTATGGTTTTTTAAATCAAGACTGGGCAGGTAGTGAATTTGTTCAGCGACAGTACAACGGCGGAGCGGTAAGGTACTCGTCAAAGTCCCATGAAAATCAAACTGTTTTTGGGCTTGGGGTGGCCCGGTACTTTTACCTGAAGGACTCCTTGTTTTTTTTAAAGCTGAACGGCGGTTTGAACTTTGGGGCAGGAAGAGGAAGCCAGGAAATTCGTGGTTCCACTTTTTATGACGGAAATTGGGATTTTCGATCACATAGTTATTATGCTGAAGCAAACCCGTCTGTAGGCTTTTTTATAAGAAAAAGGTTTGTTTTTGAGGTTTACTTCCTATCAGCGACGTTCGGATACTTCGATGTGAAAGCTGTGAGTGGTTTGGGGGGAGGTTTCGTCCCTTTGGACACACCTACCAACAGGTATTACCGTACAGACGTCAAATTCGATGGGAGTTCGCTGGCTTTTGCTATTTCTTATCTGTTTCATCCGAGATAAATTTATAAAGAGATGCGTAATGTTTGGAAAATTCTTGGAGTTCTGGCTTTGGCAAGTCTTTTCGCTGTCGATGCCGTTGGCCAGTTTGGTAGGGGGAATTTGGTACTTGGGACAGGCATAACTGTTTCGAGTGAAATTGGCGACAAGGATATAAGTGGCGAAAATTTTTACGTACCCATTAAATCAAAGTCACTTTATTTTGAAGTGGATCCATCACTAAAGATTTTTCTTAACCAGAAGTGGAGTTTGGATATAATGTTAGGAGTAGGGCATACATCTATTAAGAATACGAGCGAGGATCTTGATGGGAATAAAAGTGAAGGCACAGCAAAACTCATTGCTTTTCAAGGAGGTGCGGGAGCTTCCAGATATCTGGAAGTTAAAGAGTCACTACTCTATTTTGGAGTTTCGGCCATGCTTGGATTGTCGACCGGAAAGTTTGAAACCAGTAATTCTGACCAAAAGCAGATGAGCGACGAGTATTTCATTAATGCGAGTCCGTCACTAATAGTATTTTTGTCTCCGAAGCTAGTTCTACAGGCATCTGTGGGAGATTTGGATTTACATGTGATAAAGAACACTTTAGAGAGGAATAATCCGCCCGGGTACCTGCCTGCAAAAGAAACTGATAAGAGTGTGGGCTTTGATTTGGATTTGATTCCAGCTTCAATTTCACTAAATCTGCAATACATGATACGACAATGAAAAAAGGCCTATCAGCTGGGGTAGTAATCGGACTGTTTGTTCTTGCAGGCTGCTTCAAGGAAGATTCAGAGGTGATATATAGGTACGAGGTGTCACCATATGCTGAGCTTAAGGATATTTGGTTTATAGAAGGGGGGGATAATCAGCCAGATTCACTTTTTGTTTCGATATTTTTGGCTGACGAAGAAATGGATATTGGTTTACTCCCCAGCGAGACATACCACCCCTATGAATGGAATAACAAAGTGGTGGATTCAAAGAGCCAGATTTTGAAGTGGGATGAAAGTAATTACTATCCTCCTTTTTTTCTTTTGATTCCATATAGGGATCGCATAGATACAGTTCTTTATTCTCAAAGTGATCCAAGAGAAGATGACATTGAGTCGTGCCATAATTCAAATCTTACGGAAGACGGCAACCTATTTATAGTAGAAAACACTTTCAGGCACAACATCTTTGTTGACTTGATGGTAGAATTTGATGGTGAATTTATTCCTTTTGGCAAGTTGTTCACAACTAGTGATTGTTACCTCGGGTATGATGCAAGATTGCCCCCGCCACCCAGCCAAATTGGTACACAGACATATATTGGAAGCCCTTTTAAAATCTCCAGATTTAACAAATTTGAAATCGAGATTCAATATTCTCTTATTTCTCAAGCCTTTTCTATTTTCAAGGATCGGCGGTATAGGCTGAGCATCTCTATGGCTGATCGTGCGTTGAATCGTACTGATCTGATGGAATCGGAGGAGTTTAGACTCCCGGATATAAAAAAATAAAGCCGACATACATTGCCGACTCTATCTAATCCCGTGTTAGCCAACTACACCGAAGTGTAATCTTATTTACTTGAAGTAATTCTCAGAAGATTTTCCTCTCGATGTTAAAGCTCGTTTGGTAAAGAGACTTTCGTCACAATCCATGTGCTGAGATGATTCTGGTCAAAGCTTGTCCGCTAATATTTACTTTCCCGTGCCACTGGGTTATCTGTAAGGATTTCTCATAAATACTTGCTATGTTAAAGCTTCATCATCAGCTGTCTAATAGTGATTAATTTATCGATAATGGGCTTCCAATGCCTCTTTCTTTTGCGAATGGACAGTATTTCTTTTTGAGTAGGCATAATCATTTTGTAAATGAAAGTTACAGGGGTTAAGTTTTGGCTGTTTCTCAGCTTGGTTTTCTGCCATCCGGTTATCACTATTTCCCAAAATTTCAGAAAATCCACAGACAGCCTCCAAAGCCAGCTCAGTGGTAAAATTGCTGACACTGCTTATGTAAATACACTCAATAGAATTTCGAACGAACTCCATGGAAGAAATTTCACAGAGGCCATTTATTATGCCAATCTGGCCATACAAAAAGCTGAAGAAATTGATTATAAGTATGGCGTAAGCAAGGGATACCAGAATATCGCTTTAACCTCATGGGCCAATGGCAGGTATGATCAGTCACTCGAGAATCATAAGAAATCTATTGAGATGTTTCGCACCGGTGGAATGACGAATGAGCTGGCGGAGGCCTACAACAAAATTGGTCTTGTCTACTTCTATATTGCCGAATATGACGAAGCAATTGGCTACCTGAATAGGTCAATTGAAGATTACAGAGCGAGAAGGGATACTGCCAATTTGGCAAGGGTATTGAACAATATGGGTCTTGTGCATGATGCCAAAGGAGACTATGCTTCATCCACCCGATACATTATCGAAAGCCTGCAACTGAGCCAGAGCTTTAGACAGTTGCGTGATCAGCAGAACCGCACCTATGGCAAGGGAATGATACATGAGAATGAGTTCATTAACAGGCCGATTCTGGAAGAAAGGTTGGAGAGAATTGAGAGGGTGAGCGAGAGCGGAAGCGCCGAGCAGCTTGCTAATCTTTGCGTTGAGGCTGCGGAAATTTACTTTGTTTTGAAGGAGTACAACTCGGCCTTGAGCTATTACAGAAGAGCCGCCGAGATTTACGCCGAGCTGGATGAGCAGGTGTTGTTGGCGCATTGCCTCCGTGACCAGGCAGAATGTTATGCCGAACTTGCCGACTTCGGGACTGCTTTGGAAGTTTTTCGTCAATCGGAGTCAATCTACCTCAGAGAAGGAAACTACATAAGACTAGCTGCGGTTGTGGCGCAACTCGGGGAAACAAATTACAAGCTGGGCAATATTGAGGAATCCATTCTTCATTATAAAAGACTAATTGCTCTCGACGACAGTGTTGGTCATAGGGCAGCTTTGTCAAAGACTAAAGTAGCACTGGCGGGGATACTATTGGAGCAAGGCAAGAAGCAGGAGGCACTATCTTATGCCCAGTCAGGCTATGAAATAGCAAGGGAAATTGGGTCACTTACCCGTGTGGAGACGAGTGCGAGGCAGCTTTATGAATGCTACAAGGCTATCGGACTGATGGGCACTGCCTTGAGTTATCTGGAAGAAAGCACCTCGCTAAAGCAGAAGTTTGGGGACGAGCTTACCCACCGGGAAATAGCTGAGCTACAAATTGAGTACGAAAGTGAAGAAAAGCAGAAGGCAATTGATCAACTAAGTGAAGTGTCCGAACTGCAAAGCAACGTCGTGGCCTTACAGAAGCAGTTGTTGATGCTCATGGGGGGAGGTTTTGCGGCTTTTGCGGTCATACTCGTTGTCATGAGAAATCGATTAATCAAAATCAGAGAGCTTAAATCGGGGATTGAGGAGAAGAATGCGCATATAGAAGAACAAAATTTTAAGCTAGAAAAAAGAGGTAGAGAGCGTGAGCTTTTGATTGGGGAAATTCACCACCGGGTGAAAAACAACCTGCAGGTTGTTTCCAGCATGCTGAGACTACAGCAACGGAAAGTACAAAATGTTGTGGCCAAAGAGGCGCTTTTTGCAGGCCAAAACAGGGTGCAAGCTATGTCGCTACTTCACCAGCGACTTTACCAGCACGGGTCGTATGGTAAAATTCCTATCGCAGACTATGTGTCGGACGTGTGCAAGCATCTGGCAAAAGTCTACAATTTAGACACGCAAAAGATGGAGAGCAGCTTTGAAGCTGATAATGTCAACCTCGACATTGACACTGCGGTTACGATAGGGTTGATGGCCAACGAGGTGTATTCAAATATTTTCAAACATGCTTATCCTTTTGTGGAAGTGCTGAGGCTTCACTCGGAAATAAAAAGAGAAAATGGATTGACCATCCGGATCACAGACAATGGCCCTGGCTTGCCTGAAAAGATAGATTTCAATGAAACTGGTTTTGGCCTAAGGCTTGTTGAAATGCTTGCCACTGAACTGGGCGGTGAGGCTACATTTGCAGGTGGGAAGTCAGAAGGATTGACGGTCACAATCAGCGTAGCCGAAGCTTATATCGTCTAATGGCCGTCGCCTTTTTCTGAGGGCGCAGAAACAGCCACCGATGGGTGTCAAAGGGCCGCAGAGCCTGCTGGCGCTTCTTCAAAGACAAAGATCTTTCTAATAAACCCCTAATATATTTGCTGTCCTCTATTTGCCTAACTCGGTTCCTGTCCCAACCGCTGAGAATTCAATGGCGAAAGAATTTGGGACTAGTGAAACAAACAACGTTAAGAGCCGCATTTTGCCATCATGGCTAAAAGCCAGACGACGTATTTGAGCAGCAAGTGACAACATCGAAAAAATTGACCTTTTCATACTGGTATATTGGTGTTTTTGAGGGGTAAAAAAAGACGGTGGTGACAGGCGATCAGGTTTGCTTAAATTGCTTTTGTCAAAAAAATAAAGTACTTAGATGAGCTGTTATTGCTTTATTTACAGTCAGTTAAGTCTTGTAAATTATGCTGAAATTGAAATAGCGATTTGGGAATGTTTGCAGGTGATGAGGTTTGGTTCTTGAGCTATCTCATTTTTTTTGTGAATGAAATATTACCATAAACTCTTTGTAGGGCATGACATGTAAGCGGGCCTTTTTTGTGGTGTTCTTTTTTTCTTTTTTCTTTTTTCACGAACTGAGATGCCAGCCATTTTTGTCCCAAATCGATAGTCTCACCCGGCTACTGAAAAATAAATTGGATGATACCATGCGGGTCAGGGTCTATAACTCTATCGCCGCCTACAGACATCTTAGTAATTTTGAAATGGCGATCGGTTATGCACAACAGGCGCTGAAGTTGAGCCTCAAATTGGGATATGCAAAAGGGGAAGCGATGGCTTATCAGAACAAAGCGCTTGCTTACTGGGCCCATGCTGTGTATGACAGTGCGCTATTTTATCATTCAAAAGCGCTGGATATTTTCCTGGAAAACAATTTAGAGGATGATTTTGGGGAAGCTTATAATGGCATTGGATTAGTCTATTACTACACCGCCAATTACCCCAAGGCGCTGGAATACTTAAATAAGGCAGAGGCGCAATTCAGAAAACTAAACGATACAACAAACCTGTCCCGGATTCTGAACAATCTGGGTCTTATATACGATTCAAGGGGAGAATATCTTCGTTCAGAAAATTACTTCATTGAGGCGATGAAGCTTGACTTAAATTTCCGAAATGTATATGAGCAGTCGTCAAAGCGATACGGACAGCAAGCCTCAGAAGACAATACCTTTGTAAAAAAGAGATTGCTTCAGCGTAAGCTCAATGAACTTGAGTCCTTTTCGCAGAAGGAACCCTCTCTGGCGCTGGTGTCAAGGTATTATGAGATAGCCAATCTTTTCGAACTTCTTGGTGAAGACGAAAAGGCCATTGAGTACTTCCATAAATCCGAATATGTATATGGTGCTCTCGATGAAAAGTTGCTTTTGGCGGATTGCTATCGAAAGCTGGCAGAAATCGAGAGAAGACGTAGCAACAACGATGTATCCAGAGACTATCTAACGCAAGCATATCAGATTTTTCTTGAAAACGGCTACAGCATTCAACTGGATTATGTGTTGAATGACCTGGCGGATGTTGAAAGCGCTCATGGGAATTTCCGAAAGGCAATAGACTATTTAAATGCCTGTATCCTTCTTGATGATAGCGTCGGTCATAGGCTGTCAGTTATAACCACTAAAACTAAGCTTTCGGGCCTCTATCTTTCTGTTGGCAATATTCCTTTGGCTATAAGCACAGCAGGTGACGCCTACGACGCGGCGTCATACCTTGAGATAAAAAAAAGTCAGCGGAATGCCGCAAAAGCGCTATACAAGGCATACGTTCAGGGAAAGGACTTTGAAAGAGCATTGTTTTTTCTTGAGGAGGCGACCACTATTGAGCAAAAAATAGACAATGCACTGTCGCATAGGGAAATTGCGAAATTGAAGATCGGCTACGAGACAGAGGAAAAGCAAAAGGAAATTGATCAGTTGCACCAGATCGCAACGCTCAATTCCAGCGTACTTACACTCCAGAAGCAAATGATCATCTTGCTTAGTGCCGGGTTGATAGCCATCATCATCCTGTTGATGTTTGTTAATACAAGGCTCAAAAAAATCAGAGCGCTTAACTCAAGCATAGATGCGCAGAAAACACAGATTGCCGACCAAAATAAAAGGCTCGAAAAAAGAGCCAGAGAAAGGGAAATTCTTATTGGAGAAATCCATCACAGGGTAAAGAATAACCTCCAAATAATTTCGAGTCTTCTCAGACTTCAGCAAAGAGGCATTGAAGATGTAAATGCCAGAAAGGCAATTTTTGAGGGGCAAAACAGGGTGCAATCAATGTCGTTGCTGCATCAGCGACTTTACCAGCAGGGCAACCATGAATCGGTTGAGATGAAGCAATATGCCGAAGATATTTTTGACCATCTGTTGAGGGTTCATCATTTGGGTGAGTCTCAGGTGAGTAGGGTGAACTCTTGTGACGAGATAGATTTAGATGTGGATACGGCAGTTACGTTTGGGTTGATTATCAACGAAGTTTTCTCAAATATCTTTAAGCATGCTTATCAACCTGGAAAAAAACTTACAGTAAAATGTGAAGGCACCAGTGCAGGTAATCAGGTGCTGGTGCGAATATCAGACAATGGCCCCGGTTTTGATCTGGAGTTCGAAAGCAGCCAGGCTCACTTTGGGCTTAACCTCATGAAGATGCTGGTTTCTGAGATGGATGGTACGGTGCTGTTTTCCAACACAGAAGATGGGGGCGCCGAAGTCGAGATCAAGTTCAGGATGGCCTAGGAGATTTTCAAAAACTTCTCTGTCAAAATATCTTTATTAGAATTGCTTACAGGTATGGCGACTTCTCTCACATACAGATTATTCCGGTCAAACTTGTCAACCATATGAAGGTTAACAATGAACGACCTGTGCACCTTCAGGAAAATAGACGGAAGGTTTGACAAAACACCTTTCATATTCATTGATAAGGTCATTGTGCCCTGCGTAGTATGTATTTTGGTATAGCTTCCATCTGCTTCAACATACAATATGTTGGTAAATGGCACTTTGTGATAAGACTCGCCCTGCTTAATGAAAAACGAATCGTTTATGACGGGTAGAGCATGCTCGCCGTTTGACACACCTTTGTCATTTCTGTCTTTCTGGAAGTTCTCTATGGCGATGTCAATGGCTATCTTCAGGTCGATGGGATCGAAAGGTTTGACCAGGTAGGCCGCTGGGTGAGTACTTTTGGCTCTATCAACAGTCGCTGAATCGCTGTAGGCAGTTAGATAAATAACCGGAAGAGAATGGGTGGCAGTAATCTGCCTGACGGTTTCTACACCGTCTATAGGGCCATTGATATTGATGTCCATCAGAAGGATGTCTGGCGACAACTCTTCTGTCTTTTCAATCGCATCAAAACCGTTGGTACAGACCCCTAATGTTATATATCCAAAATCTTCAAGGCACAATCTCAGGTCTTCGGCTACCACTGACTTATCCTCAACAATGAGGACTTTTACTTGTTCCATTACAAGGTTGGCTAACTAGTATTAAACAAAAAAATCGAAGGCTCACGGGATGCCTGCAACTGATGGTACAGGTAGTTACGTGTTAAGTTAATCAAGAATTTCGTTTTAAGTAAAGTTATCGGAAGGATTTTCTACTCATCAACTTGGCGCCTGTCAGAAAGATGTTCCGTCATGAATTAGTATACTTGTAATTATAAAAGAAGGTACTTATGATAAAAAGTATTTTGGGAATGCTGCTGCTTGTGGGTGTATTTGCCTGTGACGGCATTGATAGCAGCAAACAAAAGACCCCAAAAAAGAAAACAAGCGAAGCAGATGCCGCCGGCGAATCGGAAGAGGATAATCGAAAAGTCATCCTTTTCTATGGCAACAGCATCACGGCTGGCTACGGTTTGGACATAAGTGAAGCTTTCCCTGCTATCATTCAGGAGCGGCTTGATTCGCTTGGTTACAATTATAACGTTATCAACGCCGGATTGAGTGGCGAAACCAGCGCTGGTGGGCTTTCCAGGATCGATTGGGTGCTGAAAACACCAGTCGATATTTTCTCTTTGGAGCTGGGTGGCAATGACGGACTGCGTGGGATAAGCCTCGACGAAACCGAGAAGAATCTTTCCCAAATCATAGAAAAAGTAAAGCGATCTAATCCGCAGGTAAAAATTATCGTGGCTGGCATGCAAATTCCACCTAATATGGGGCAGGAGTACACCGACAGGTTCAAGGGCATTTTCCCGACGCTTGCAGAAAAGCACAATACGGCGTTTATTCCTTTCATCTTGGAGGGAGTGGGGGGAATTCCCGAGCTAAATCTTCCCGATGGCATCCACCCCACGCCGGAAGGACACAAGATGTTGGCAGACAATGTGTGGGCTGTGCTCAAACCTATCATTGACGAAGACAATATTTGATCTGTGGACAAAATAGAGAGTTTCATTTCGGCTGCGGCCAACTTTGTATGGGGGATTCCATTGTTGGTGCTCGTCATGGGCGGCGGCATTTTCTTCATGTTCTATTCGGGCTTTGCACCTTTCAGTTACTTTAGGCACGCCCTCGATGTCTTAAGAGGCAAATACGACGATCCGGATGCTCCCGGAGACGTCAGCCATTTTCAGGCGCTTTCAGGTGCCCTGGCAGCTACTATTGGAATGGGCAATGTAAGTGGCGTAGCCATTGCCATTGTCATGGGTGGGCCGGGCGTTATCTTCTGGATGTGGGTGAGCGCTTTCTTCGGAATGGCCACCAAGTTTTTCACCTGCACCCTGGCAGTGATGTACCGGGGCAAAGACTCCAATGGAGATGTGCAGGGTGGCCCGATGTATGTGATTACAGAAGGTCTTGGGAAGAAATGGAAGCCATTGGCCGTGTTTTTCAGTGTATTCTGTTTTTTTGGAGCCACACCTATTTTTCAAGCCAACCAGGTCATTCAAGTCACCAACGATGTGTTGCTTACACCAGCTGGATTTACATGGGCAGGTTCATTCGGCTCCAATCTTGTCATGGGTTTAGCTATAACGGCGCTTACGTGTCTCGTAATCTTTGGAGGTATTAAGAGAATTGGCCTGGTGGCCAGCCGCATTGTGCCGTTTATGGTGGTGCTGTATATGGCCTGTGTGTTATACATCATGGGCATTCATTTTTTTGATATCCCGCACATATTTGGAATGATTCTGAGCGATGCATTTACAGCAAAGGCTGCAATGGGGGGCGCCATCGGGGCTCTGATCATAGAGGGAGCGAAGAGAGCGTCTTTCTCCAATGAAGCTGGTATTGGCACTGCGCCATTGATGCATGGGGCTTCCAAGACCAAAGAACCGGTGCGGGAAGGGCTTGTGGCCATGATGGGGCCAGCCATCGACACACTCATTGTATGTACGCTAACGGGTTTTGCCATCCTCGCCACCAACGTGTGGCAAACCACTGACACCAACGGCATTACCCTGACGGGCAAAGCATTTGAAGCGGCCATGCCGACAGTAGGGCCATTCCTTTTGTTCCTATGTGTGCTGATATTCGGGTTTACCACCCTGTTCTCTTACAGCTACTATGGCACCAAATGCGTCAGCTTTCTGGCGGGAGCGAAATACGCCCATTACTTCAACTATTGGTATGTTTCCATCATTATTGTGGGATCCATCACCACACTCACCATGGTGGTCGACTTTATCAATGTGATGTTTGGACTGATGGCCATCCCAACTATGGTGGGAGCTATTTTGCTGGCGCCTAAAGTAAAGGCTGCTGCCAACGACTACTTTGGCAGGGTGAAAAGAGGGGAGTTGGTGAAGCAAAGTTGAATTCTTTATTCCAAAGCACTCACCACTTTTTCCAATCCTATACCTCTGCTGGCTTTTATCAAAATCGTGCAGTCAGCGAAGCCCGATGTCTTCACATGGGCCAGTAGTGCGTCTCTCGTTTCAAAATATAAAGCCGAAGGACATGCTTCTTTGGCTTGTTTCATTTTAGGCCCGCAGAAAATCACCTGACTGAAACCCGCTTCGCAAGCCGCTTTGCCGATAGCGGTATGCTCCATGTCGGAGTCAGCGCCTAGCTCCAGCATGTCGCCCAGGATGGCCACTTTGTTGTCGGCCTTCATGGTCTTTAGGTTCTCGATGGCCACTTTCATAGAGTCGGGGTTGGCATTGTAGGCATCGAGGATGATATTGTTGCTGCCAGCTTTGAGTAGCTGAGAGCGGTTGTTTTTTGGCTGGTAGCCTGCGATGGCGGCTTCGGCCTGGTCCAGTGGTACCTCAAAGTACTGTCCCACAGCCATGGCGGCAGCGATATTGTCGAAGTTGTAGCTGCCAATCAGCTGGCTGGTAACAGGCACCCGATCGCCGACCTGAAACACCACGAATGGGTTGGCTTCAATGAACTTCACTTCGTAAGTGTCGCCAGATTGGGGGAAGGTTATGGCTGATTCGAATCGCTTGACCATATTTTGCAGCTTGGGCTGGCGGCTGTTAATAAAGACGGTGCCTCCATTTTTGCGGATATGGTCGAAGAGTTCGCTTTTGCCCCTGAGCACGCCCTCGATGCCGCCGAAGCCTTCCAGATGGGCCTTGCCGATATTAGTGATCAGTCCGTGGCTGGGGTTAGCGATGTCGGAGAGCTCTTTGATATCGCCAACCTTGTTGGCTCCCATTTCAATAATGGCCACTTCCACCTGCGGATGAATGCCCAGCACGGTCAACGGCACGCCGATATGGTTGTTGAGGTTGCCGGTGGTGGCATGGGTGATGTATTTCTTGCTGAGCACGGCATTGATCAGCTCTTTGGTGGTGGTTTTGCCGTTAGAGCCGGTAAGGCCCAGTACCTGGCGATGGAACCTGCTGCGGTGGAAAGCGGCGAGGTCTTGTAAAGCCTTTAGGCCATCCTCAGCTAGGATGTATTGGTCTCCCTTTTTGTATGCCACATCGTCGATTACGGCGTAGCTAGCACCCTTGGCCAGGGCTTCTCCGGCATAGGCGTTGGCGTTGAAGTTGGGGCCTTTCAGTGCAAAGAAAAGGTTGCCTTCAGCAACGGTGCGGGTGTCGGTGCTTACTCCGCTCGATAAAAGAAACCGGCTATAAAGGAATTCGATGAAGTTGTTGTCCATTCACAAATTGTTTGAGGTCAAAGGTAATGAGGAGCAGGTGAGTACGAAAGTGCCGGGCGAGAAAGTCGGCAGGGGGAGTGCTTCTGGCTGCTGCATTTTCGCAATGCTGTTAACCTGAGACTTCAATAGGGGACCGGCGGCTGACGGCCCCAACGCCGCCGGCCTGCTTGCCGTATCGACGCCTACCATCTCCCGGGGCCGATCTTTTTCGAGCGGCTGACGGCACCCACGCAAACGCCATCCCCGCCGCACCGACGCCGCTGCTTCGGTCTTCCAGTTTCCTTACTCCGTCCAGCTCATTGGGTAGTTAGGATCCACAAATTCAAGCGCCTCCTCAGTGAGATACAGTGGCCCAAATGTGTCGAGCATCACTGCCAGCTCTTCGGTTTCTTTAGCGCCAATGCTCTTTTCTACCGTGCCGGGGTGAGGCCCATGTGGCAAGCCGCCAGGGTGTAAAGTGAAAGAGCCTCTCTCAATTCCTTTTCGGCTCATGAAATTGCCTTCCACGTAATACAGCACCTCATCAGAGTCGATATTGCTGTGGTTGTAGGGCGCTGGAATCGACAGCGGGTGATAGTCGAACAGGCGGGGCACAAAGCTGCAGATAACAAACCCATGTGCCTGAAAGGTTTGATGCACCGGTGGCGGCTGGTGGATGCGCCCGGTTATCGGCTCAAAGTCGTGGATGCTAAGGGCATAGGGATACAGGAATCCGTCCCAGCCCACCACGTCAAACGGACTGTAGTCGTACACATACTGATGCAGGTAGCCGCCTTTCTTAATTTTCATGAGAAACTCGCCTTTCCTGGTTTCGGTGACTGGCTCCGATGGTGGCCTGATGTCCCTTTCGCAGTAGGGCGAATGCTCTAAAAGCTGCCCCAGCTCATTGCGGTACCGCTTCACAGTTTCTACTGGCCCAGCCGACTCGATAACCAGCGTTCTCAGAGGTCCTTTGTCCCACTCAACTTTGTAAATAGTGGTGCGGGGAATGACCACATAGTCGCCCGACTTGATCCTTAGCTTGCCAAACTGAGAAAGCAGCCAGCCGCTGCCATCGTGGATGAAAATGACCTCATCGGCTTCGGCATTTTTGTAAAAGTAGTCCATGCTTCGGCTGCTGGGATTGCAGAGCGCCATCGACACATCTTTGTTCTTGAGCAGCACTTTGCGGGCTTCCAGCCAGTCGCCGCCAGTGGTGCCAACGCCGGTTGTTTTCAAATGGGTCTGCAGCAGCGCATTGTCCTCAGCAATTTTCGACCCGTACCGAACCGGCTTGCCAACGGACTTCACCCTGGTGGGGGCGTTGATATGGTAAAGGTTAGAGTAAATGCCCGAAAAGCCTTTGGAGCTTACCAGCTCTTCCTTGTAGAGGCTGCCATCGGGTTGCCGGAATTGGGTGTGTCGCTTGGGGGGGATTTCTCCCAGTTTATAATAGTAAGCCATCTCATGTAGGGTTAATAGTCAAATTTAGATAACAATGCAGGCTTTATAGAGCAAAGGTGTCTTAAAATTTGGGTGTGCTAAGCTGCGCTAAAAAATCATTTCAGAATCCGGTACAGATGAATATGTCCTCAAAGCCGGACTGGCTGTTACTTTTCCTGGATGAAAAGTAACCAAAAATCATCGAAAAATTAACGCACATGCCAAAAGCCCTCATCCGCCGCCATTTTTCGCCCCCCCCTCCCAAAAGGGCGCCTCTCAATTTCAACAATGCCTTTTAACCGAAAACATCCGATAGATTATTTCCAGAGCATAATCAAGACTGCAAAAGTTTGGCAGCTCTATCGCAGCTCTTTAACCAATCTCACTCCAAGTATGCTAACTGCATTACCGCCCACTGGCATAAACTTTTGTAGTCTACTTAAAAAAAAAGCTGAACCCGAGCTTGTCAGATTCAGCCTTTGAATTCGGATTCATCCACCCGAAATCTCCAATGCTTTAATTTCTTTCTGCCAGCTGCTCGGCCTGGTCAAACAGCGTCAGTGCTTTGATGAAAATCTCGTCGGCCTGGTTGAAGACGGGGAAGAAGCCTTCTTCGCCCCAGTTGCTTCGGGCTATCTGCGCCTTCATGTGAATACGCACCAACTCCTTCGACTTGGCAAAGTCAGCTGCGGCGTATTTCACGCCATTTTCCTTTGCCACCTTGTTGAGGTCCTCCAGCATTTTGTCGGTCACGTTAAAGTCGTTGAAAAACTCGTCAAAGCCCATTTTCTCAAACTTCTGCTTGTTGGCCTCGTAGTATTTGAATGTGTACTCTCTCAACGAGTTGCTGGTATACATCTTGGTCAGGTAACTTGATGTTTCCGTCGTGTCGATGGGAACAAAGAAGTCGGGCACAATTCCGCCTCCGCCATACACTTTTCTGCCCTTGCCAGTAGCATATTCCAGCGTGTCGTTCACATGAATGCTATCTGCTACGAAGAGCTCACCGTTTTCGTACCTATCGGCCAGGTCATGAGAATAAGCGGCGTCTTTGCCATCATATGGTTTCTGTATCGAGCGGCCGCTTGGCGTGTAGTATCTCGAAATCGTCAGTCGCAGTTCGGCGCCATCGCTCAGGTTGATGGGCATTTGCACCAAGCCTTTGCCAAACGACCTTCGACCAACAATCAGTGCCCGGTCATTGTCCTGCAGCGCACCGGCCACAATTTCGGACGCAGAAGCACTTCCCTGGTCAATCATTACAACAACAGGGCCTTTCTCAAAAATACCCTTGCGCACTGCCCTGTATTCATCGTTGTAGCGGGTTTCTTTTCCTTTGGTATAAACGATCATGTCATCGTCGGCGAGCAGCTCGTCGGCCATGTTCACCGCCTTGTCCAGGTAACCGCCAGGGTTTCCTGTGAGGTCAAGCACGAGCTTCTTCATGCCCTGGTCGATCAGTTTTTCCATGGCCGCATAAAACTCATCGTAGGTAGTGGCTGTGAAACGGCTCACCTTGATGTAGCCCACCTCCTTATTGACCATATACGAAACATCCACTGAAGACTGAGGTATTTTATCCCTGATGATCGTGAAGTCAAGCGGTGCTTTTTTGGAATCTCTGATGATCTGTAGTTTCGCTTCCGAGCCTTTTGGCCCACGCAGCTTTTCAAACACTTTTCGGTTGTTCAGGCCTATACCGGCAATGTTTTCCCCGTCCACCTTCACAATCTTGTCGCCGGCCTGGAGTCCAACTTTCTCGGATGGGCCGCCGCTAAGTGGCGTAACAACATAGAGTGTGTCTTTGAAAATATTGAATTCAATACCAATGCCCTCGAAGTTGCCCTGAAGTTGGGACTGAGCAAGCACTGCCTCTTCCTTGGGAATATACACGGTGTGTGGATCCAGTTTCTCCAGCATCTTCACAATGGCAGTTTCTACCAACTCCTCTGAATCAACATCATCCACATAATTTCTGTCAATATAACCCAGCACCTCCCTGAACTTGAACAGACTTTTGTTCATGTCGCCCGATGGGGTATCGCTGGTGGTGAAGTTAGCTCCCAGAAGCACGCCAATGGCGACAGCTGAGGTAATGATGATTGGCAAACGGATGGCCCACTTTGAGTTGTTCATAATTTTTTCTTTGATCAAGACTTCTATTTTCTCCAGTCAGTATTCAATAAATCACATTGTGTATCAACAACAATCAACATCGTTTAGTTAAGAGGTTCAATCACCCAATTCTATTTTTACCCCAGCCCAATTGGGGAAACCTAAAGGGCGACACAATGACCATTAGTAGGCCCCTTTAGGGGTAGGGGTGAAATGCTCTTAACTAAATAGCATTTATAACAACAGTTTAAGTTCAAACGCAACTTAGTAGTGTTCGGTTATTAATAGCCTTGAAATTTATGCGATTAGTTGGTCAATGGCAATGGTAAGTTTTTAATATTCAGCGTTTACACCATCAACCATAATGTGTATATTTGCTTCTTAATCAGAATCTGTAGCGTGAAGCTTGCCCAAAGAACCATTAATTCTATCATCGACGAGAACTTCGTGTTCGCTAAAGTGCTCGACTACTTTGGGGTGGCTTTCTACAAATACTCGGGGCATACTTTGGAGGCTCTTTGCAAAGAAAAAAACCTTCCTTTGGATAAGGTACTTCGCAATATGGAGCGCTACAAGCCACAAAGCCAGTTTGACAAAAACACCATTTCCACCTATCCGGTTGATCTGATCATTGAATACCTGAAGCATTCACACCACATATTCATCAAGCAAAAACTGCCCTACCTGGCCCGCCTTATCAATGGGCTTGATCAGCGATCTGCTGTGAGCAAGACATTGGCTGACGACCTCAAGTTTGTTTTTCCCCTGTTTCTGGAAGACTTCATACACCACGTGTACGAGGAAGAAGACACGCTTTTTGCTTATGTGAATTCGTTGTATAAAGTTCAGCAGGGCACCATGCCTTCAAGTAAATTGTTCTACATGCTGGAGTCGTACTCTATTCAGGAGGCGGCGCTCGATCACGACCATACGGAAGATGAATTGAAAGGCATAAGAGAAATAACTGGTGATTACCAGCATAACCCTAACAATGACCTTCACCTGAAGGTTATTTATGAGGAGTTCAAGGCATTTGACAAAGAGTTGGTACAACATGCGTCTATTGAGGACGAAGTGCTTTTCCCCAAGGCGCTCATGCTTGAAAAGAGTGTGCAGGAGTTGATCAACAGAAAAATCCGCTGGAACTAGCACATGGGGCGTATTCTTGCCATTGACTACGGAGGCAAAAGAACTGGTATAGCCGTCACCGATCCCTTACAACTGATTGCCACACCGCTCGAAATGGTTCGATCGCATGAACTTATTGCGTTTTTAAAGCAATATTTGCAAAAGGAAACTGTGGATGCTTTCGTGGTGGGAATGCCAAAAAAACTGGACAATACCGACACCAATGGCACATTGCTCGTGAATAGGTTTCTGGTGCAGCTCAAAAAGGAATTTGCAGAAATGCCCGTTCATTTGATTGATGAGCGCTTCACCTCCAAAATGGCCATGGACACCATGATTGCCGGGGGCATGAAGAAAAAGGACAGAAGAATTAAAGGAAACGTAGATAAAATAAGTGCAGTGATTATACTGCAGTCGTACATGGAGAGTAATAGATTATGATTTACCCTATAGTAGTATATGGTGATCCCGTATTGAGGAAGAGGGCGGCTGATATAGAAAAGGGATCTGATGTAAAGCAGCTTGTGTTGGATATGTTTGAAACCATGCGAAGTGCTAGCGGCATTGGGTTGGCAGCGCCGCAAATAGGCATGTCTATCAGGCTGTTTGTGGTGGATGGGTCACCGCTTGAAGAACCCGAATTGTCGGGATTCAGGAAGGTGTTCATCAATGCCAAAATTGTAGAAAGAGATGGCAAGCCTGTCGTGATGGAAGAAGGTTGCCTGAGCATTCCCGGCGTGAGGGACGATGTGCAACGGCCGGACAGCATCACGGTGAACTACTACGACGAGCACTGGAAAGAATATACAGAGACGTACGAAGGCATGAAGGCCCGTATTATTCAGCATGAGTACGACCACATTGAAGGCGTGCTCTTCACTGACCATCTCACTGCTTTCAAAAAGAGGATTATCAAGAATAAACTTGTGAATATCAGCAGGGGCAAAGTGTCGGCTGACTATCGTTTGAAAATTCCCGTGAAAAGATAACTGCATGACGCCCATTTCCTCGAAGCTGCCAGACGTAGGTACCAGTATTTTCACAGTGATGTCGAAACTGGCGCTGGATGAGGGGGCCGTTAACCTTTCGCAGGGGTTCCCTGATTTCCCTATTTCGGAAGAGCTGGCAGAGGAAGTGATGAAGGCCATGAAGGCCGGGCTGAATCAGTACGCCCCCATGCCTGGCTACCCACCTCTTTTGAAGGCGATTTCGGAAAAAGTACAACACACTTTCGGCTGGACGCCCGATCCGGCAACCGAAGTGATGGTAACGGCCGGCGCTACCGAGTCGATCGTGTGTGCTATCCTTACCCTGGTAAAGGAGGGCGACGAGGTTATTGTGTTTGAACCGGCTTACGATTCGTACCAACCTTGCATTGCCCTGGCAGGCGGCACTATGGTGCCTATTCCCCTCAATTTTCCGGATTACAGCATTCCGTGGGATCAGGTAGAAGACAGCATTACGTCCCGCACCCGCATGATTGTGGTGAATACGCCGCACAACCCCAGTGGTGCCATTTTGGCGGAGAGTGACCTGGAGCAGCTGGAACGCCTGGCCCATAAGCATGGGATTTACATCCTCGGCGATGAGGCCTATGAACACATCATTTTTGAAGGTAAAAAACACCACAGCCTGCTCTCAAGGCCCAGCCTGAAGCCCTGGGCCATTGCTGTGTTCTCCTTCGGAAAAACCTTTCACGTGACGGGCTGGAAAATAGGCTATATGGTCACCCACCCTGAGCTGATGGTGGAAATGAAAAAGGTACACCAATTCCTCACATTCAGCGTTAGCACGCCGATGCAAGCTGGCATTGCCGCTTACCTGAGCTCGGGCGATCATTATTCGGGCATTGGCCCCATGTTTCAGAAAAAGCGAGACCTGTTTCTCGATTGTATCAAAGGCACCGACTGGAAACCGCTGGCCAGCCACGGCACGTATTTCCAGGTGGTGTCGTATGACGAAATAACAAAAGAGAATGACTACGACCTGGCTATTCGTTTGACCAAAGAAATGAAAGTGGCCAGCATCCCGGTGTCGGTGTTTTATCACAACCGCACCGACCACAAAGTATTGCGGTTCTGCTTTGCCAAGCAGGACGAAACCATCATTCAAGGAGCCGAAAAACTATGCAGGATCTTAAAGTAGCCCTCATACAAGCCGATCTTCATTGGGAAAGCATTGAAGCCAACCTCCACATGTTTGAGGAAAAAATATGGAAGATCAGGAACAAACCGGACATCATTGTGCTGCCCGAAATGTTCACCACAGGCTTTAGTATGAAAGCCAAGGAGCTGGCTGAGCCCATGAACAGCAAGACCTTCCGCTGGATGAAGCAGCAGGCAGCACAGACTCAGGCGGCGATACTTGGCAGCTATATCGTGACAGAAAAGGGCCAGTACTACAACCGCTTCATAGCCATGCTGCCTGATGGCACCCACCATCAGTACGACAAGCGCCACCTGTTTGCGCTCGCTGGTGAGGCCGATGGATTTACTCCGGGCACTGAACGGCTGATCTTTGAATGGAAGGGCTGGAAAATTTGCCCCATGATCTGCTACGACCTGCGCTTCCCCGTGTGGGCCCGCAACAAATGGGAAGACGACACAGCCGCTTTCGATCTGCTGGTGTACATGGCCAACTGGCCAGCGCCGAGAGTCAATGCGTGGGACACGCTACTTCAAGCCCGAGCCATAGAAAACCTGTCGTATTGTATTGGCGTCAACCGCATAGGAGTGGATGGCGTGAAAGCGCAGTACCGGGGACATTCCGCCGCCTACAACCACAAAGGTGAAGAGCTCGTTTTCAATGAGGGCAAAGAATGTATACTGGAGGCAACCCTTAACTACGAGGAAATGGCTGCTTTCAGAAACAGGTATCCTTTCTATAAAGAGGCGGATGAGTTTGAGGTGAAATAGCCCGACGACGCACTAAGCGATGGAACCTCTTATTTGAGGCTCCATATTAAAACAGCCCTGGTTTCGATGCTTCTATAGTTGGTGTGGTGCCTCTTCCAAATTGCCCACTACAAGTACCTCTGCAAATGCTTCTTGAAATACGCCGCACTGTCGGCGATGCTCTGCATGGAATTGGTGGCGAAGTTGCCCCCCTGCTCCAGATAATAGTACTCCAACGCATCGGCGTCGATGGTCGATAGCATTTTGATGTAGTCGATGGAGCCGTTGCCCAGCTCGGAGTAATCCTGGGTCACTTTGTCCATGTCTTTGATATGCCACATCACGTAGCGGCCCGGGTTGGCAGCAATAAGCTCAGCAGGAGTTGAGTTGGAGGAGCGCACCACCCAGTACATGTCCATCTGTAATTTGACAAGCTGGGGGTCTGTCTCGCTCAGAATGATGTCATACCCTTTAACACCATTGTGCGGAGCAAACTCGAAGTCGTGGTTGTGGTAGGCAAAGCCGAGCCCGGCCGATTGCACCCGCTCGCCCATTTGGTTGAGCTTGTCGGCCAGCGCTTTGAAATTGTCGGGTGTGCGGTAGTCGGGTGCCAGCCAGGGCCAGGTGATGTATTTGGCGTCGATCACTTTGGCGCCCTCTATGCACTGGTCGAGGTAGCCGAGCAGCGTGTCCATGGGCTGATTGAAATACGAAGAAAAATCATAGTGCCCGCTGGTGGCGGTGAGTTGCAGGTCGTTCAAAAGCTTTTTGAAGTCGGCGGCCTTCATGCCGTAATAGGTGCCTTTTGCGCCGTCGTAGCCGTAGATTTCTGTGTCCCGATAACCCAGCGCCTTCACCTGTTTCAGGGTGCTGACCGGGTCTTTGGCCATGGCATCCCTGATGGTGAAGAGCTGCAAGCCCATTTTGAATTTTGGCTTCCTGGCCGCTGAAAAGCCAGTGAGTGGCACCAGCGCAGCTGCCGACAGCGCACCGGCAGACTTAACAAATGTTCTTCGATTCATCTTCAATTCTTGAGGGTGTTTAAGTTTCTCAATTTACCATTAATAGATGGAACCTTGAGGTGTCATTTGTAACAAACTGGTGTGGTGATGGGGTGACTGGGAGTGACATTGCTGCTTTGGTGCGAAGGGTGCAAGCCCGTCGCATGGATATGACACTCCGTCCGGATCCTTACAGAGCGTGTGCTTGACAGCGGGTAACTGTAACGACATCTCCAGTCCCGGTAGGGACGACATGGCGGTAACGCTAACAAGCGGCTGGGTAACAGAGTGAGTGCCGTAGGTACGGTATATAGAATAGTGGGGGCTAATAGACCCGAGTGGCCAGCAAAGGATCGACGTTTGAGCGATAACGGAAACGGGGTGTGTAAAAATGGCGATTGCATCGGCCGCTTGGTTGCGGTTAATTGGAGACAAATCGGGTAGGAAAGCTGCGGGCTTCAAGAAAAAATCCACAAGCCAACCCGGCCAGGATGCGCTATTATCGTTAAACTTTTGGGAGATCAGCCATCTGGCATAGCCCATATACATTGACAGCGCCCCTTGGGATGCGCAAATTACTGTTATTCAAGCCAACCAAGTATGCGTTAATAATTTACTTTTCTGGCAGAGGAGTATGTTCATATGGTCTCCAAAATTCTTCATCCGTCCAGTCTGGAATCTGCTCGTTGCGCCATTTTAAAGCGTCAAATGGGTACTTTTCTGGAAAATCCACATAAATAAGGTATCCCTTAAAATCAAAGACAAATTTGCTATCAAAAGGAAAAAAAAATGCATTATGTTCGGCATAATCTCTACCCAATAACATCTGATATCTTTTCTGCTCTACATCTACAACCACTGCTGTGCTTTTTTGCCGGTCCCAAAACCGGGTGCCTAGAATTGACTTACCATCGGGCGAAATTGCTAAAATATCTGTGTTAGCCGCAATCTTAACTGAATCCTGCAAACTCCTCCAGGGCGCCATATATATGTCTTTGTTGCTGAATCCATTGTAGCCATCTTTCCGGCCTATGGTAAAAAACAAGTTGTCGCCTACCAAATAGCTATCAGAACAGTGCATGCAAGGAATGTATTCCCTATTGATTTTCCCTTGACCGATCTCACTTAAATCATATACCATTATACGGTTATCCTGCTCAGGGTTGTAGTAATCGGCGTAGGTATTTAGCGTATTGACCAACAAGTATCGACCTCCCGTACTAAACGAAATATGTATCTTCTTATCCGCATTGTAGACGCTGTCTAGAAAATATTCGTGTCCCGAGTCATAAATAAAAAGCCTGGAATAACCATAGTCACTTGTGTCGTCAAAGTAGTCTTTGCAATAAAAGAAGAATCTACCATCTACAGATCTAGTTGTAATGTAGCCGGTTTCATCGGACTCTTTATCCGGTATTGCAAAGGAATAATTTTTCGAAGCGTCTATAAGAGTATTATTTTGAATGAACAAAATTTTTCCCTTTCGGTCCTTTAAGTTCTCATAGAAGAAAAACACTTTTTCTGAATCAGACCCTATTGAGTATAATGAAAAGCGTTCGACATCAAACTTTTCAAAATTATATGCCTTAACATGTTCCTTTGCCTTGCTAAAACCTACCTCTTGAGCAACCAAACCATGGTTGGTCAGAGCAATGAGCGAAACAAATACTAGATAAATTTGATTAGTTATATTCATACCATTTCAATCGCTTTGTTGCACCTACGTAATCAACATTTCTACACAATGGAGCTTCATTATTTCTGGCTCCTGTACCACATTCCAAAACTCTTGGTACTTTTAACACATTTCTACTTTTTCTTGCAAATGATTCACCCCATTTTTGAGTGCTTTCACTGATGTCAATCAACCCGCCTGGAGTAATCATCATCACGTGTCCGCTGGATCCATCGGAGCTTAAAAGAGTTCCAACAATGATGCCACCTGCATCAGCTTTGTCTTGAAGCCCTTTAAAATATACTTCCCAATCTTCATCATCCTTTTTTTCAATTTTAGTAAACCGGGAACTTAAATCAGGTTTAGATGAAAGAATATCAAAATCTTCTTTGATGTTCTTCGCTTGCCCGGGGTTGGTGATATATCCTTTCGGGTAACTAACATCAAATGAATTCGCCGGATCATAAAAAGCACTTCCTTCCTTGGGAAACAATGCAGGATCTTCTTTCAAGATCAGTAGTGCAGATCGAACACAAACATTGCATGCTACGCTCGTTTGATTCCCTGTAAATTTAGTGCCAACCTTAGTAGCATTCTTCGTTTCTTCCAAAAATTCTTCTTTTTCGATCAGGTCGATCCATATGAGGGACGACTTGGAAATCCAGTGTCCTTCTATTTCACTTTTTTCTCCCGACACCTTAATGTAGATACCAAAATACTTGTCTGCAGCAATTTCCGTATCGGTTTCGTAAGTCTTTTCTGATGAATTCCCCAAAAAAGGAATTTTCAAAGCCGTATAATCGTTGAGTAACCTGTAGTTTCTCTCCGTCGCAAAACCTTTTACTTGAGTGATATTACTCAATGTTGTAAACTCAACCTCTCCAGTACTTTTTACATTCATTTTCGCAACATCTTTATCATTGCTATCTCTTACAACATCTAAGAGGGCAACTTGAAGGCCCTGGGCCAAGATATTTGTCTTCGGTTCCGGGGTAATTGTCTTATAAGGGGATTCCTTTTCTCGATACCAAGCATCGCTGTCGGTTACAAAATAGTCATAGATGTAATCAGGTACTTCTTGGACTGGTTGTACCGCTTCAACAACTTCATAACTCTCATATCCGTTAGTATAGATATCATCTGTCGTGACGGTGAGCTTGATAAGATAGTTCCCAGCTTCGACAAATTCATCGAGCGAATTTGTACCTTGCCAACCTTCACTGGTATCTCGTCCATCTTTGAAAACAACCTGGTCGCCAACGGGAAGGCCGAAGAAGGCAATAACATCTAACGTGTCCTCCTCTGTTAACCGGAAGATTTCGAGTTTACTGAAGTTGAGACTAAGAGTATCCTTTATGCTGTATGTTATCCCAACTCTCTCCTCCCCGGATATGAAAATGTTCTGAACCGTATTGATAACCACAAGATCTGCATTCCTACCAATCCCGTCTATTACAGATATCACTTCAGTTGTATCTCCAACTATTAAAGCACTATCCACTTCTATTTCAACAATGAGCTGAGACTCTTCCACCCTCTGCAGCGCCGCTATCAGCGCACTCACCACGGTTTCTTTGGCTTCGTTGGGCGTGGCGAAGGTAGTGGAGCCTAACTGCTGCTGGCTGGTGGAGACGGCAATAGAATCTACCTCGGCCTGGCTGATACTAAGCAGCTCATAGACCGTCGATGTTTTGCCCGTTAGCTCCAGCCGGGTGGTGTAGCCAGTTGGAGGCCCTTCTGTGGCTACTGGGACAAAGATGATTTTGGCAGCCAGCAGGTTGTCGTTGTCGGCCTTGTTGATTTTGTTGAGACGCTGCTGCCGGAAGATCCTGGGCCAGAACTCATCGCTCTCGATATAGCCGATGGTGAGCACCTGGATATTGTTGCGCTGCATGAAGCCGTCGGTAAAGGCGGTGAGGCGCTCGTCTTTGGCAATGCGGCCCAGGGCCAGGGAATGCGTGAGCCGGGGCAGGTCAAACAGGCCTTTCATGATGTTGCGGGCTTCTGCCTCCGATATGGTGACATTGTCGAGGGTGTCGCCTTCTTGTGGGGGAACTGAGGGCTGCTGGGCATGACTTTGAGGCACAATTGCCAGCAGAAGCATCCATAAAATCAGGTAAAATGCAGGGCTATATACCTTCGATATCATGCCTGTGGAGATGAAATTAATAGATGGTATCCCGCTATTTTAAAAAATGATTTATATAAAACCCCTGGTAAAACTGTCTCCATCCGGCTAAAAATAGGTTCTATGCTGAAATAATATAATGAGATATTAAAATACGTACTTATTTTTTATTTGCAAATAGGCGTTGGGTTTTGAGGGAGAAAGTAGCGACAGAAACACAAGGTGAGGTTTGAGGTGATGGTGCTTTGGTGCGAAGGGCTAGCACCCTTCGCAGTGGTATTCCGCCCTTTCAGGGCTCGAATTCGACCTGCCTTAGCGGCACCGCCAGTCCCGTTAGGGACGACATGGCGGTAACGCCAAAAGTAGCGCAGTGGAGTAGAGCGAGTGCCGTAGGTACGGCATATAAAGTATCGCCGTGGCGTGGCTGCTTTGGTGCGAAGGGCTAGCACCCTTCGCAGTGGTATTCCGCCCTTTCAGGGCTCGAATTCGACCTGCCTTAGCGGCACCGCCAGTCCCGTTAGGGACGACACAGCGGTAACGCCAAAAGCAGAGAAGCAACGCAGAGCGAGTGCCGTAGGTACGGCATATAGAAGCGCCACCTGGCGCAACAGAAGAGGGAACGATGCCTTGTCAACCCGAGCCAATCGAAATAGAAGCGCCTTTTGGCCATCAATTCAGCTGGGTCTCAATTAAATACAGAATAATGAGTATTGACCTTGAAAGGAACTCCCAGTATCTTAAAGGTAAAAAATGAAACCAGCGCTAACCTATTTATTTACCCTTTTGCTTCTGCCACTGCTTTCGCCCGGACAGAAAGTGTATGTAGTGGACTCGCTCACAAAAACTGTAAAGGGACAGCTGCCATTTGATGAACCTTTTATTTTAAAAGTACAAGACAAGCACCAGTCAATCGAGAAGGTCTTGCTATATCGACGATATTATAAAAATGGCGAACTAACCGACGAAAAGAATCCCCTAATTCAAATAAAACCCCAGACCGTTGAGCCCTTTTACCAGAAAGAGGCCAGGCATTTTGAAAATTATGCCTTCCTGGATATTGAAGCGCTTCCTCCAGACCTCACACTGGAGGTCAGATTGATACATAAGTTCAGGAAAGACCCCCTCATGGAGCTTTATGGCGTTTTTAATGAATTCAAGAATGGTGAGGACGATAAGGCATACAAAAAGTTGAATGCCCTTCTTACAAAATTACAACCTACCTTTAAAGATGCCCCTGTCACATCATTTGGATCAACGTGGATAACTGACGCCAACCGGGAAGTGGCCCAACTGAACCTTTCGCCTGAAGCAAGAGGTCAGGAGTTGCGCAAGGCCTATCACAAAGCAATCAAGGACTTCTACAGTGCCAATGTTGCGCCCGCCTTCAATTCTTTATATTCCGCCACTTTTTCACCAGCTGTTAGCCACCTGAATAAAGGTAATCTCGCCATTGTTGAAAAAGATGCTGCGCTCAGAAAGCTTAGCCCCGAGCTGGTGGCATTGCTCTGGAGTCTTTTCGATGCCGGCAAGCTTTCAGGGGTTTACGAGGGTAGCTATGGCCCCATCAATAGCACCGGTGGGCAGCCAGCCAAAATTTACGAACTTGAAAAGCGAATAGGCAACCTCTCCAGCTCCCTGAAATATTTCAACGAGCTGAGGGCGATGACTGAGTGGCTTCAGTTGAGAGACAACGTCAACACCTCAGTGTACACCGGCCTGCTCACTGATTTACGGGCGATCATTGTGCAGATGACATCCAACAAAAAGTTTTTGTCCGACCTCAACGGGGACCTGATGGAGATACTGGACTCAAGCGACCAGATTCGCTATACCACCTGGTTTTCGGGCACCAATGAAGTGCTAAGCTTGAAAACAAGAGGCACCTATTTCATTATTCCGGAAATAGGCTTGGTAAGCATCTTTGCCAATGGCACCAATGCCGACCAGCTATTTGTCAGGCCCACGTTTGGTGTATCTTTCTACCTGAGGCAAGTCAACAAGGAGATTCCCTATAAGCACCTGAAAAACCAATTTTTGCACCGCTTTTCATTTAGCCTTGCGCTTTCTGCCATTGAAATAAAAGATGATCAGTATAGCGACTTCTATAGCAAAATGTCATTACTGGGGGGTGCCAACTATAAACTGACTCGTTCACTCTCATTCACCACCGGCGTGGCCTTGCTCAACAAGAAAAACCCAATTCCTCTCATTATCGACAACGACCTGGTGATGCGATACTATGCAGGTATTAGCCTCGATGTGGATTTTGGCGCACAACTTTCGAAACTAACAGGAAAATTCGGTCTCTGATGAAAAAGAATATATACTACCCCATGATGTTATTTTGCGTGCTCGCCACCGCTTGTGTTGAGGACGAGGCACCAGCCATCAGTGACGTCATCACCATGAAGCTCTCAAAGTCGGAGGTGAAGGCCGATGGGTCATCCACCGTAAAAGTTACTCTTGAGCTAAATGCCGATACCGATCCCACACTGCGAACGGTAGTGGTAAAGTCCACTGGAGGCAGCTTTGTCGATGGTGAGGGGATCAAGATTTCTACGAAGGCCATCAAGAGAAATGAAAAAGTACTGGCAGAGGTATTCTGGCGGGCGCCAGCTTCATCAGGCAAAGTGGGCATTTGGGCCGAACCTGAGCTGCCTGAGTTTGGAGGGCTTTACGTGGTAAGCGACACCATCGCCGTGGTTGCTTCTCCTCCCAAAACTATTTCTCTAACGGCCGATGCTTTCAGCGTTTATACCAACTTTGATAGTGAGCTCACCTTATCGGGCCGGCTGCGAAACGAAGAGGGCAACGGGGTGGACAAGGGCACAAAAGTGCAGTTGATGGACTACTTCGAAGACTTTGGCGGCAGTCCGGGTGGTTCGTTCAGGGCAGAGTCGCTCAACAGTGACGGAGAGTCAAAAGTCTCTGCCATCTATTCCCCCGGAACTATTTCGCCCGATCAGTATATATGGCTGGTGGCTACCGCCCTCGACGCTGCCGGCAACGAGCTTGAAAATGTAAAAGACTCGCTAAAAGTATATGTAAAGCTAAAAACTGAATGACCATGAACATGGAAGCGCTAATCAAAGATTACAAAAAACTACTGGAAAAGCATGGTATCAGCAGCGTAGCTGTGGTACAATCCAGAAAAAAGAAAGCAGGAGCCACTGCAGCGGTTGAATGCCCGGAAGGCCAGACAAAGGTAAGGGTGGTGGGGCCTGACGGCAAGGTAACCTATGTGTGCATGTGAGGTTATTGGGCATGGGAAAGTGAGGGATGGGGCAGCAAAGCGGAGAATGTCGTCGGCAGGTGTCGGGGGGCCGTCTGTCTTATTGACTGTGAACTGCGGATCCGTTCCAATGCCCTGGCGAAATTCCTGGGGAGGGGACTGATCTTGCAGCGAAGGCCACTGTCAAGTTTTGAATATTTTGTATTTTCATTTCAAATTCGGAAATGCCCGGTTGATAAGCAATTGATCGAACCCATGAGTCTGGCCCTGGGTCGATTTAGAAGAGACGTTATTTTTATGTCACTGTACCCATTGGGATAAGGCGGTTTGTCCTGGGTAAACACACCAAACCAATACCATTCTGTTAGCCTGTTGCAGGTGTGCGTTCGTTTGCAAATTGATAACCTAAAATCACTACAGCTATGAAATTGTCACAACTGTTTACACGTGCCTTGCTGCCCTTGCTGCTAATCGGCTGTGCAAGCCCCAGAATGCAGAGAGATGTGAGCGAGGCGCATGCGAAAGACCTCCGATTCCTTATGGAGAACGATTCCATTCGTTTGATTGAGCTTGATGCTGCTAAAACTGAAAAAGCGGCGGTTGAGGCCATGCTTTTAGCCACTGAAGCGGAATTAGACGAGGCAAGGGCAATGATGGAGCGCTTTAGAAATGAATTGGCAGAACCAATAGTTGCCCGCAACCCAATAGATGAGGTGTATGATTCCCTGCTGGCTGTTTCCAGGCTCTACCGGCAGCGATACGTGGTGGCTAATGGCGAAATTAGCAGGCAGGAGCAATACCTGGCAGACACACTGGCTGCCAGGCAAATGGGCCTTAGACAGCAGATCAGCGAATTAAGCGAGGTGGAATTTGATGGAGAGCTATTGGTGAATTGCCCTTCGACAATGCTGGAGACAGTGCCGGAAACTATTACTGCAGTAGTGAGCAAGGTATTAAACCGTCAGGAGATAATTGGGGCTATTGCGACGGCTCAAAATATTACTATCGATGAATCGGCTGACAATACCACTGCCTTTAGGGTCGTGCTCACAGACAAAATTCGCCTTTCCGTTGAGTTCGATCCGGCTGATTTCGAATTGTTGAGTGAGGCCAAAAGCTTTGAGCGAACACTTTCTGAGGACAGGGAAGAGTGGTTTGATTGGTACATCAAGCCGCTGCGCCCCGGTTCCAATAAGCAGCTGGTGTTTGTGCTGGAGAATCTGGGCAGCAACGGGGAATGGCTACAGAGGATCCCCGCTCAGCGCAGAGAGATAGAGGTGGGCGTAAAGGCCAGTAGCTTTTTCGTTAACGTGTGGGTGTTTATAAGAGAGAACCCGGAATGGGCTTTGACATCCATTATCATCCCCATTGTTACCTTCCTGGTGGGATGGTGGAAAGGTCGGAAGAAGAAGAAGAAAGAAGCGCCGGTATAAATACTCCGTGTCCGCCGGCGTACGGAGGAGCACAACCACAAAAAAAAATCCCGCACTCGCATGCGGGATTCTAGGTTGGGTTTTTACACCTAAGGGTACTTCTCATACTTCATCAGGTTCGTTGAACAATAGAGGAGCAGTAGTGTCCACATACTTGGAGTAGCTAACTCTTCCCATATTCTCTCTCATCTCTGCACTGGGCAAGAAACTGATCTTGTTGCGCTTTATGCTGTAGTTACCTACCTCATCAGGCGTGTCGTAGCCTTTGCTGCTGATGTTCATTCAACTATCCAAAACCCGATCAAAGACTCCAATCACTCTAAGCTGTTGGGCGGCATCTGCGGTCAGTACAATATCAGAATAGTTAGGATCGTCGGACAACGGTTTTAGGGTAATAGAATTGTGTTGCCAACCATCTCCGTCGATGGTTTTGCCGCTATGGTATTCTTTGACGGTATAGTTAGAGCCTGTGTCAGCATCTTGGAGGGAAGTGCTTTCGACAAGCACAATCTTTCCGTTTCTCGATCCGCCCTGGTATCTACGAAACAAACATATGGCGCCATCAGGTATTACAACGTTCATTGACCGGCCTACAACCTGACATGCGAACATATCCGTTTTCGGGCGCAAATCTGAAGGCAACTCAAGCCAATCTAACTCGTCCACTATTTGGGATTCACTGAAGTTGCCAGCCGCTGCTCTCAGATTGTAAATCGGGATGCAGTTTTCAAACGGCTTGGCTTCATCTTGTGTCAATATTCTCAGGGGCGATTTTTTATGGTGAAGGGCCTCTGGAATGTACTGAGCCATATATTTTCGGAGTTCAGCATCACAGATAAATATATAAGCACCTCTAATTCCCCTTAGCATAATAGTCTTGTAGATATTGATAATGTATGCCTTCAGCTGCTCGATATTGTTGATTGACATTTTGCCGTTTCGATCGAAATAATTTTCTTTTATTACCTCGATCTCTTTCTTGATTGGATTGTAGGTGATTTCGTTTCCAAAAATCACTCCAATGTAATTCAAGTCATATCCCTGGGTCGTATGAATACAGCCCACCTCGTCGATAGCACCTTCGGAAGTTATCCAGTCGGATGCGACACTATTCCAACGAAGCTTGGTGCCCTCAATCTCGATATCAGTCATGGTTCTAGTGTCATCACCCTTGGATACCCATTCCCAGGAATAGCCGGCGACCAGGCGAGACAGACCGTATTGTGATTCTTTGGCTTTTATTTCGCTTACAAGATCATCTATACTTTCGAAAAGCAAGACCTCAAATTCCTCGTTGTTCTGAAACTGATTAATAGTCGCTAGCCGACAGTCTAACAAGTCACTGACAAACTCGACGTAGTCATTCCCTCCATTTACCCTCAGCTGCGATTTCAACCCTAAGAAAGTGGTGTCTGGGCTGTTCTTCAACTTTTGGAAGTCTTCTGTTTTTACATCCGAAGGCTTGATCGACTGCGCCTCATCGTAGAAAAGTATACACTTCCTTGATTGAAGGAGCACCCAGTCTAATTCACTGCAACTCGCTTTGTCGAGTCCCAATTTTTCGCATGCTGAATCAAATGAGCCAAAATACGTACCCAAGTTGACTCTTCGGCGTAATCGATGTGCCTCGTCAACAATCAAAATATCATACTTCTGTTTTACAACTTCTGCGGGCCCAATGACCATTGACGAATTGAGTCCCTTTACATTCTTGAAAACTTTCTTTAGGGTGTTGCGAAATGAAGCCATTGGAACAACAAGTCCAATTTTTGGATCGGGGAACTTGACTCTCAATTCGCTTAAAGGGTCAGTAAACTCCTCTACTTCCTGAAATTCCCTAAAATTGAACGAGTTGTCAGGTGATTTTAGAATTTTAGAAAGGAACAAAGCTAAGATGGTCTTTCCTGTCCCAGCCCCGCCCTGAACAATCGTGTTTTTGTAGGTCTCGCTGAGCAAGCTATTAATTATTGCCAGTAGCCCATCCTTTTGGTCTTTGTTAAGCGTCTTATAGGGAGAATATTTGAATAAGTCTTAATTGTCGATATATTCAATAGAATGTTCTGTTATTCCCTCTCCCCGTAGTTTATTCCAAATCGACCTGAAGGTATCCCAGTAAAGTTCTCTTTTCTGGAAGTAGGTGTGATTTGCCAATCCCAGATTGCCATTAAGTAATGTGTATACACCATCTCCTGAGATGTATTTGATGAGATTTGATTCAATGTCAAGTGTGGCAGATTTATTAAACTTGACGCTTGATATTAAGTGAACAGTGGTAAGCGTCTTTTTTCTCTGATTTTTTAAATGGGCAGTCATTCGTGCGTCCACGTCAGTAGTTTCCCCCACATAGGCTTCTTTGACGTTATCATCACTTATAATGTAAACAATTGGCCAAAGGTCTTTAGCGAAGTATTCACTGCTTAGAACTCTAGTTAAATCTGAAGAAAATTCGTATCGCTTGATTTCGAAGCTATTGGGTAATATCATAGCTCATTGTATTTCTTTGCATTTCCCTTTGCCTTATCCACAGGGTATTTCTGACCATTGATCTTGATTTTCTCAAGGACAATTTCCTTGACATCAAACTCGTATTTTTCAGCAAGCAGAAAAGCATAAGCAAGAATATCTGCTAATTCCTCCTTAACCTTATTCCTGTTAGCATTTTCCGGAGTCTTCCAAAGAAATAGTTCCAACAATTCTCCAGCTTCCACATTAATTGCAAGAGCTAAATCCTTTGGGTTGTGAAATTGGGCCCAGTCTCTTTCATCTCTGAATTGAATCAATTCGCTGATAATTTTTTGAATTTCTGCCATTGACTTATTAGTTGGAAGCAATACGATTCTTTACGTTTTTAAATATACCGCAAAGAATCTCTTAAGTAAATATTTGAGGAGCAATGTCGATACTTTGACTCGTGGATTTATCGAAAGTGGCCATGTGCTTTGTGTCGTAAGACTCACTTTACTTTTTTGCATCGTCGTTGAAAACAATCAAAGAGTATTATCGCTAGTAGTTAGAGACTTCTCACCCGCACGAGGCCACCTAAGGCCAAGAGAATGACTGTCTGGTGGCGGTGCTTGCTTCGATTAGCGAAGACTCGCCCCATTTGTGTTGGTGTCAATCTGTGTGAAGGCATACATTTTAACGGGAGGGAAGAATCAACGTCTGTTTCAATCAACTGACATAATCTCTCAGCAGCATGTAGAGAGCTACGAGGCCTATCACAAGGTTGCCAGAGCCGAGGTTCATTGCCAATTCATTGTCGGCAACCCGAACTGTGGCGACGGCGAGGATGGTCATGACCACGGGTAAAAAGATAAACCAGCGATAGAGCAGGTTGATGCTGTCGATGGTTTTGTCTTGTCTCAGCAGGTGAATCCGCTTCAGCTTTCTGAAGAACACCGTTTTGTATACCACGACGTCGTCACCTTGTCTAATGATATTGAGATGGTTGGGCGGCACTCTGATATTGCCTTCAGTGGTGTGGATGATGACTTCTTCACTTGAATACTTGATTTTGTGCCTTACATAGTTAGCCGGGCGGGAGGTTTTGGTGACTTCTGCGTCAGTTTTGGAAAGGGGGAGCACCTGCTCCAGCACAAAGGGGAAGGCAATGAAGAAGATGGCGAGGTTACAACGCTTGATGAATTTGGCAGGTGTCACGGATAGCGGTTTTTCGGTGGTAATATAAGCCTAAGTGGCAGAAAAAAGCGAGGAATTGTAACAATGCAGCTAGGGAGAGAATGTGCTATGGAAGGGGGCTTCATTCCTTCGTCGAGTTCTACGTCGGCCCACTCCGACGTCACTTCGAAGTAATGGCAGTTGGTCTACAGGTTCTTCTTGTCTTAGGGGATTTCTCCGCTAAGGCTGCGAAAACGCTTCGCTGACTGGTGATTCCGTTTCGGACACAGACGGATTATTCCATATCGTAATATGGAATATTGTTGATAATGAAACGTCCATGCGATCGCTTCTCTAATTCCATCTTTTTCCACCGGTGCCTCCTTGCGTGAGGGACAGAGCCATTGTTGGAGCCCGCTGTTGGTGTTTTGTGCGTTGGGCGGCGACTGGTGAAGGCCCGACCCCTGCCGCCGACACGGATTATCGGGAGAGTGCTAACACTCCGGCGGCAAAGGGGACACGCCCAAAGCAATTAAAGTATTTGTTGATGGAGGGATTGAGGTGCTGTTTTCCCGTTCGTTTGGGAAGATTAAAGAGGTAACTACTTGCAGGGGCGCAGAGAGTAACCTCTTTAATTTGATGGCGTTGCGGAAGGGGGTTGCTTCGAATGGCGAGGGCTGGTCGGCTACTTTTAGGGGTGGCAGCAACCGACGGGTAATCGATCGGCATGCAAGCAGTTTATCTTATCGCTCCTTGCTTTTTCTTCTTTTTGTTTTTCTTATGTGAAGTTTTAGAGTGGCCAATGGCGTAGCGTTCCTGTGTCTGAATGGCCCTTCGTTTTCCCTGGCGGCTTAGGGTGGCGGTTTCTTCGGCAGCTGCCTTCTTCGGCATGCTATAGCGGCTGTAGTCAATCGTTTTTGTGCTCTGGTCATCTTCCCGGGCGACGGTGTCGCCGGTATGGGGAGCCACGGGCAGAGCGTCGGGTTGGACAGCTTCGGCAGCCATGTTCTGGCCGAATGACAACTGCGAAGAGATAAGTAGTACGGATAAGAGAATGGCCGATTTCATGTGCTTTCCTTTGGTGTTAAACAAAGGTAGCACCCCTCGTTCCGGCCTTTCTCGCAGAAATGCTGTACTTTCTACAGATGTACCATTCTTTGGCTTATTGCAAAAATTAGCGCTGCAGTCTTTGTTTTAAGGGGCGGACGGTGTGTTTTGTGGCGGTTCGAGAGGTTTATCGAGCAGTGCTTTTATTCTTTCAATATCCTTTTCCTGCACCCCAAACCTTTTGTTGACAAGCACGGGCAACATCACCGGCCCCAACGAATAGGCGGTTGGATTTCCCTTTTTACTTCGCATCACACTTTCCAGAAAACCGGTGATGCCACCCAGGGATTGGTAGGGCCCGTGTTGTTTGAATACCAGCACTACTTCCTCGGCTTCACCGAGCAAACGGCTGGCATATTTTAGGGTGGTAGTGTCGGCGTGGTTGTCGAGGTCGTACACCTGCCAGGCTGGCAACGGCCCAAAGGGGTGGCCGAAGCCAATTTGCTCCCTGGCGCCCAGCTGAATGTAAAACAATGCTTTCGTCATGGCCCTACAATGATACGTTTGGTAATGGCCTGGCTGCCAGACCTGATCCTTAGCAAGTAGAGGCCAGTGGGAAAGTTGCTCAGGTCAATCTCCGCCGTGGCAGTGCGGCTGAAGGACAGCTCCCCACTTAATCGCTGCCCGGACACGTTGTACAGTATGCCGACGGCATCGATGTTGGTGGTTACCCACAGCGTTCGGACGGATTCAAGCGGGTTGGGGAATACATTGACCTGAAGCTTTACTTCCTCACCGGGATTGCCCTGCTCGTTGGTGGCGGTGAAGGCCAAAAGTCCGCCCTGGGCGGTGCCGATGATCAGCTCGTTGGCATTGTCGCCGGTGAGGTCGGCGAGGGCTGGCCACAGCCTGCGGCCGGCATGCAGCGGCTGAGTGGCGTTGAGAATGGCATTGTAAAGCTGGATGACCTCTGGTGCAGAAGTGTTTGGCGAGGTAAAGTCGTGAATCAGCCGCAGCCCACCGGAGTTGTCGGCCAGGAGGAGGTCGGGCGAGCCGTTGCCATCTTCATTGACCACCATGGGCACGAGAAAGGTGCGGTCAGGCGTGCGGTCGATGCCCAGGTAGGCGTCGGTTTTGGTGTTGAAGCTAGGGGAGGTATTGCTGCCGCTGTTGAGCCACAGCGAGAGACGGCCGTTGCTTTGGCCCAGGAGCAGGTCCAGCCTGCCATTGCCATTGATGTCGTAGAAATAGGGGTAGTCGGTGGCGTTGATTTCGATGGCGAGAGGCAGGGCAGCAGAAGCGCTGAAGGTGTCGTCTTGGCTAGGAATCCAGAAGATTTTGAGGCCGAAAGTATTGAGGCCATACCCTTTGAGCACCAGGTCGGCGTGACCGTCTCCGTTCATGTCCACCAGCTGAAAGCTGAGGTTGGTGAGGCCCAGCTGGCTGAGCCCCATCCAGTCGGAAGTATTTAGCTCAAAGCTGCCATTGCCTTTATTTTGGAGCAGTGTGATGGTTGACCGGAAACTGCCGTCAACGGCGGGCAGGCCTTTGTTGGCGATGAGAAGGTCAGGCCGTCCGTCTCCGGTGGCGTCATAGGCAACGGGTACTGCATTTTCGCCCACATCAAGCATTTCATTTTGCAAAAAAGGCTCCGGGGCGACGAAGTCAGGCACTGCGCTGGTGCCGTTGTTGGCAAGCAAAAAACTTGACCGCCTATAGTCGAGGCCTGTCAGGTCTTCCCGGTGGTTCGAGGAGAGGATCAGGTCGGCCTGGCCGTCTTTGTTGAAGTCTGCGAGAAAAGTAGAGGGGAAAAAGGCGCCCTGGCTTGGCGAGAAATCAGGCAGGTACAGGTTCCGCTCCACGAAGCTGGGATCGGCATCGGTACCCTGATTGATCAGGTAGGTCAAACCGTCGCAGGTCTCCTGGCCAATGAGCGCATCCCGTTTCCCGTCACCGTTGATGTCGGCAATCAGGAAGGCCTTTCCTTCGATGTGCATTGTCCGGCTGGACGGGTCGGCGCAGGTGAAGGGCTCAAACTGATAGTTGCCGCAATTGCACTCAGAGAAGCCGCCCCAGCGCTGGTTAGTACGTACGTAGTCGAGACCGCAGTTGCCTGTGTTGTCGACGCTACGGTTTTCATACAGCTCGGCCGTTTGCCCGGAGCTGAAGTTGAAGGCGAGAATGTCGACATCGCCGTCGCCATCGATGTCCTGAATGGAGGGGATGTCTGACGGATTGACCAGGAGGTTCACGGTGTTATTACCCGATTGCGTGAAGAGCGGATCTTCTGTCAGCTCCCAGGCAGGGTACTCGCCGGCGTTGGAGGTGTTCGTGAAGACACGAACACCGAACGAAGAATAGGTAAACAGGTCTTTTTGTCCGTCGCAATTGTAGTCGATCAGAATGATCCAGTTCTCAAGGTCAGACGGGAAAAACTGAGCAAGGTCGGGCTGGTACACATACTGCCCGGCTTCGGTGGTGAACACTTTAACGACGTCGCCTGCCCGGTCGAAAACGACGAGTTCTTCGTCGCCATCGGCATTGGCATCAAACATAAAAAACTGTCCGGAGTGCATGCCACCAGCGAAGGGCTGGCGCAGCTGAATGCCTTTGGCGGTCAGTGTGAGATCCTCCGTCGGCCGGAAAACAGGGATGTCCTGGGCTACGACGGTTTCTGCCAGGGTTAAAATGGCAATGAGTATGATATGGAGAAAGCTGAGGCGCAAAAGGGTTTTGAGTGAGTTTGCTTTTGGTTAAGACAAAAATGGGGAGGAATTAGTTTTAAAAGAAAGGGCGGGGTAGGAAAGTGGGAGGCGGGTTGGACGATCGGATGTTCGGACGTTCAGATATTCAGACACTCGGACACTCAGATGGTCGGATATACAGACGTTCGGAGGTTCGGAGAGGAGACGGAAGGCCGAAGACAGGAGCTGGAGGCGTTGGTACGGCAAGGGGCCAGTAGCGTTGGAGCCGTCAGCCGCCCACCTATGCTGAGGGTTGCGGTGGGCTAGCGATGGTGGTAAAATGATGCCCCGTACAAGGGTAAAACGCTCTTTCAGGGTCCTCTGCGAGAGACCCCAAAAGGCGTTTTGTTCCATCCGTACAAGGTGCGTGAAGGCATGGCACCTTAACGACCACGACCATTTTTTGGAGCCACGAAGAAACAAATGCGCAAAGGTTGGCAACCTAGCGTTTGACGGCACTTGCAGCGTGGCTGGTGGCCGTACCGACACCTCAAAGCCCTGTAGGGGCGGAATAACCACAGGATGGCGGTGGCGCCCCATCCGAAAAAGGGTAAAACGCTCTTTCAGGGTCCTCTGCGAGAGACCTCAAAAGGCGTTTTGTTCCATCCGGACAAGTTGCGTGAAGACACTGCACCTTAACGACCATTTCTGGAGCCACGAAGCCACCAAGGTTAGTAAACGGCACTTGCAGTGTGGCTAGCGGCCATGCAGACTCCTCAAGGCCCTGTAGCGGCGGAATAGCCAGAGGATGACGGTGAAGCCCCATCCGGGCTTTCAGAATCCTCAATTCGAGGCCGCAAATCCTCTCCTCCACATATCCCCCTAAAATTCCCCCCAGTCCGATGGGTTGTATTGTGCTGACTTTACGTCCTTTAATTGTTGTAGAACACACAGGCAGAAGAAGGAGGAAAGAATGAAGAGCACGGTATTGGTCTTGCTATGTATACTTTCCGTTGACGTTTGGGCGCAACAGGACAGAGTATTTGAGCAAATTGATGAACAGTTGTGGATACCCTATATCAAGGCCTACAATGAATTTAACACCCGGGCCTTCATGGCTTTGCACACGCCGGATGTAATCAGGGTAAAAAGGGAGAGTAGCCAGATCATGGTGGGCACGGCCTACCGAAAAAACGAGTACCGGCGCAATGCCATTTCTCAATCGAAAGACTGGGAGAGAAACCTGGAGATTCGGTTTGTTGACCGGCTGGTGGAAGGTGCCATCGCCTATGAGGTCGGTTATTATCGTGTCAGTCTGCACAAGCCCCAGAGCCCCCCTCAGGTGCTTTATGGAATGTTTCACGCCACCCTTAAACGGATTGACGGGGAGTGGAAAATCTATATAGATGAAGATGAGGTACTTGACGATTTTTCTGATTGTCAATTCTACAAATGCCAGCCCCTGCAAAGGGCGCAAAAATAAATTACACCCGGAGGAATAGTGGCTAGCACGGATTCCAAATCGTTGGTGTAAATTAACAGCCTAATCTCGCCAACCTTGATAACACTCATTCAATACAACGACCCTGGCTACACCACAAGGGACGGGCTTAGCCCCGCCGAAGCCTCAAAGCTGGTAAAGCCCGATCACATCAACTGGTTTGATGTGGAAATCACCAACAAGATCCTGGTGGAAGACACCGCTCAGTTCTTTGGCATTCATCACCTGATGGCCGAGGATATTCAAAACCTGGAACAGTTGCCTAAGTTCGAGGTGTTTGATAAGTACCTTTTCTTCACTTTGAAGATGCTGGTATTTAACCCTGATGCTAACAAAATAACCCAGGAGCACCTCAGCATTGTGATGGGAGAAGACCTCATCATCACCTTTCAGGAAGGGTTGCCAGGCGACGTGTTTGATGAGCTGAGAAACCGCATAGCATTGGCCAAAGGCCGAATCAGAAAGTACGGCGCCGACTACCTGTTTTACAATATCATCGACTCTGTGGTGGACAATTATATGATCATTATGGAGCGGCTGCGTGACAAAATAGAGAAGCTCGAAGCTGAGATTATCAAAGACCCTTCTTTTCATGTGGTGGAGGAGATCATGGAGATCAAAAAGGAGATCAACACGCTGAGGAAATACACTTTGCCGCTACGGGATGCCCTCAATAAGATGAGGGTGGAGGGCTCTCACTTCATCCAGAAAACTTCTGTGAATTATTTTCAGGACGTTGCCGACCACATTCACTACCTGATCAGCTCTTTTGAAACTTCCCGTGAAATGCTGAAAGACATCATGGACCTGCACCTGTCCAACCTCAGCAACGACATGAACAAGGTAATGAAAACCCTGACGGTGGTGGCCGCTATTTTCATTCCACTCACCTTTATCGCCGGGGTGTATGGCATGAATTTCAAGTACATGCCGGAGCTTGATTCGCCCTATGGTTACCCAATGCTGTGGACTTTTATGATTGTGAGCAGTGTGGTGATGGTGGTGTACATGAAACACAAAAAGTGGTTGTAAAGCGATCTATTTTAGTATCTTGAGGCCATGCAATTCTTCAAAATTCTCTCCCTGGCGTTAGCGCTGTCTATTTTTGGTTGCAAACGCCCGGCGGCAAAACAATCAAATGCCGTTGTCGTCACAGGCACAGTATTCGAAACGCAGTCGTATTGCGGAGGGGCTGCACCCAGCGAAGACAGGTTGGCCCAAATGAAAATACCAAAACCACTTGCCGGGAAAGTCATTTACATAAAGTCAGGAAAGGCCAACGACCCGGAGGCACCGGTGGTGGCTGAGGTGACGGCAGACGAAAGAGGGGAGTTTTCGGTCAACCTGGAACCAGGGTTTTATGTAATGGTAGACGAGAAAAGAGTGGACAAAGCCTCGTACAACTACATGATGTCGAATTTTGCTGAGAAGACAGAGAATTATACGGCTGTGGATAAAGCCTGCCTGGATAAATGGGTGGCAGAAGCCAACCTGGTGTTTGAGGTTTCGGCGGAGGCCAATGAGCCACTGAGTGTTACTTTTCACAAACCATGTTCGTGGAATTCCTTCCCTTGCGTCACCTTTATTGGTGAGAGGCCACGCTAGTTTTTTTTGATGTTTTTTCTCTGAAAAGCCTTGCGTATTTCCTGCTTTCGGTGTGCATCCATTTGTCCCAAAAGGTGAAGTACAATCCATAGTTGGTGTTGAACTCCGAATGGTGCAGGCTGTGATGGGTAGCACCAATCAGCCATTTGCCCAGCCAATGCTGATCAAAATTCTGAGGAAAAATCTCAATATCAAGGTGGTTCACAACTGCGCTCACCGTCATGACCACTAACATGGCAAGGATGACATAGATGTGCATGGGCAGAAACCACACGATCAACGGCACAATGATGGCCTGCAGTAGACTTTCCCACGGATGAAAAGAGAATGCAGTCCACGGAGAGGAAATCAGGCTTTCGTGGTGCGTTTTGTGAACGGCTTTGAAGAGCCCCGGCAGGTGCATCAGCCTGTGCGCCCAGTAGTAGTAAGTCTCATGTATAAACAGAGCAATGAGCAAACTAACGGGCAAATACCAATAACCGTAGGTTGAGAGATCAGTGTAAATGGCTGTTTTCCCGGCTTGCCATGCCCACAGCATGCCCACGCCTGAGAGGGCAAAGACAAATGAGGTAAGGGCCGAATAAATGATTTCTTTTTTGAACTGACCTTTCTTCCAGGTGCCTATGGATATTTTTCTGGCGGCAAACTTCCGGCCACCCAATCGGTAGAAGACTCCAAAAAAGATGGCAGAGACGATCACATAACGGATAAAAACGATCAGGAATAATAATAGCGTGAAACCTATTACCTCCTTAGGTTGGCTAAAGTCGATGATTTGAAGTCGTTCGTCCACTGGAAGAAATACGGTTTGTCTGCTGCAAGACTATAACTACTTAACTAAATTTGACCCGAAACGTTTCCGTTAAGAAAGAAAAAAGAATGTTTAGAAATACACTAGCCGTAAGCCTGATTATCTCACTTTACGTGACATCCTGTTCTACCAGGTTGGAGCAAGCGCAATCCAACGCTGACCCAAAAGCACAGGAGATCGTAGACAAAGCTATCGCAAAGCATGGCGGCGCTGCCTACGAATCTGCTGCCGTGGGTTTCGACTTCCGGGAAAAGCATTACACTGTTCAGAGGTTTCCTGACCGATACGTCTACACCCGGTCGTGGCAGGACTCCATTGGCTATGTGGAAGATGTGCTGGTCAATAGCACCCGGCTTACCCGCACGGTGGATGGCGACACAGTGGAGCTCACCGACGAATGGGCATTCAAATATGCCAACTCAGTGAATTCAGTGTTCTACTTCGCTCTCCTGCCCTACGGCCTCAACGATGCCGCAGTCATAAAAAAATATCTGGGTGAGGTGACTATCAAAGGCAAGCCTTATCACAAAGTACAGATCACTTTCCAGCAGGAGGGTGGTGGTAAAGACTTCGAAGATGTCTTCATTTACTGGTTCGATAAGGACACCTATCAGCTGGATTACCTGGCTTACTACTACAATACCGACGAAACAGGTATCCGCTTCCGGGAGGCGTACAACCGACAGACTGTCGACGGCATTCTTTTCCAGGATTATGTCAATTATGAACCAATAGATTCAACCATCACTGTTCACCAAACGGACGAACAGCTTGAAAAAGGGTTGCTAAAAGAGCTATCCAGGATAGAGAATGAGAAGCTGGAGAGTTTGAAGTGATGGTGACTCACTTTCATAAAACAAAGCCCAGGGTTTAAACCTGGGCTCTGCGATATGACAACTTTGGCCTTTTAATGCTGCGTTGACTCCAGCAAGTTCTTCCCCCTCAGCATATCCACTGAATTCGACATGCCTCTGAAATTGTGGTAGGCAGATTTCCAGATATTGCCTTTGCCACGTGGCTTCATGTCGGGCTGCTTGTCGAGGCCGCCAGAGTACCAGCCACCGTTTTCGTGGTCGATCAGGTAGGTGTCGACGTACGACCACAACAGCTTGAATTTTTCATAGTATTGGTGCTCATCCTCGGGAAATAGCTGCGACATCATCAGCAGTGCATTAAGTCCTTCCGCCTGCGCCCACCAGTTTTTGGTGTCCCGGATAATGCGGAAGCCATCTTTGAAGTAGTAACCTTCGTCGTAAAACCCGCCGACCTCATTGTCCCAGCCAATACTCAGTGCGTGATCCACCATGGTTTTGGCCAGTGCCAGCGTTTTTGGATCGTCGTGCACGCCCAGCACATGCTCTGCTTCAAGCATCAGGAAGGCTGTTTCCACATCGTGCCCAAACGACACATGGTCGAGGTTGTGATGGCGAAGGATTACCTCTTCCGTCGAGTCTTTGAAAGAAATGGGCTGCCAGTCCGGCGTGAGGAAAAGTACCAGATAGCCTTTCGGGTTGGTAATGGTGTCTCTGATCAGGTAGAGCAGCTCGGCCAATCGTTCTTTTACCAGCGGGTCGGGCCACACCTGGTAGAGCTCTGTCATTGCTTCCAGCAAGTGAATGCTGCTGTTCTGGTCTTTGTAGCCCAGGTCAGAGGTGGAGGGTATGGTGTCAGGCCTCACCACCGGGGTGCCATCACGCTCCAGGTGTTGGAAGTAGCCGAGCTTATCGGGGTCATGGCTATGCTCCTCAAGCCAGTAGAAAGCTTTCTTTGCCAGCTCCAGGCCTTCCTCATCTTTGGTAGCCATGTAATACGCAGCCAGACCGTAGATGCCAAAGGCATTGCCGTAGGCAGTTTTGTCCATGGTTTTGGGATTGCCCTGCTTGTCCACCAGCTGGTAGAAGCCGCCCATTTCTTTGTCCCACATCTTATCCCGAAGAAATTTGAAACCATGCTCGGCACCTGTTTTATAAAAGGCTTTTTCAGGGTAGCGCTGAAAAGCCTTGGCATTGGTCCATACATGGCGGGCCTGCGTCACAATCATTTTGTCCTGATTTTCTCCCGGCTTGAAGTCATAGGTGAGGCTGCTCAGGAAACCGCCGTCTTCCTTGTCGACATCCATCGGGTACCATTTGTCGAGCAGCTCGGTAGTAAGCGACTTCTCCATTGCATCAGCAATTTCAAGCTTTTCTTTTTGGATGGGGTTGGGGGAAGAACAGGAATACAAGCACAGGAGCCATACAAATGGGGCGAACAGCGCTTTGGGAAGATGAAATTTCATTGTCATAGTAGTCAGAGTATTGCTTAGGTAAGTGAATATACTAAGACTATTGCGCATATGAACACACAGGGAAAGCATAATACACCGCCGGACAATTGTCAGGCGGGTCGGAAAAATGAGGTCTTATTTCAGGATGCTAGGCCAGGTTCTTCTTTCTCGTCACCCTCCAGATAATTATCAGTCCCGCCAGTATCATAGGGATGGACAATATCTGGCCCATGTTGATAGGTAGCGGATTGTTGAATTCTTCCTGCCATACCTTCACAAACTCGATCAGAAAGCGGGACGTGAAGAGCAGTGTCATGAATATACCGAAAAGGAGCCCTTCCGGCATTTTGGCTCTCTTTTTATTCCAGAGATAATAGAGGAATATGGTGAGAAACACGCAAAAAATGGACTCATAGAGCTGAGCCGGATGCCGCACAATGCCATAGGTGTAGAATTCGGCATAGGTAGTGCCATTGGCTTTGTAGAGTTCGTATTTCAGGCCATCGCCGGGGTTGTGCCAAATGTATTCGCTCAGATAACCGGAGTTGCCGAGAATTGTAGGCATTTTTGTTTGGTAGAAGCTGTGGGCTACCTGTTCGTCCACCGGCACCTCGTTGTATTTCACCAGCACATCGATAGGCGCTCTGCCAGGCACGTCGCTGGTGATTTTTGTGGTGCGGCTGATGTCTATTTCTTCAGAGCGAACAATGTACTGCTTGAGGAAATCCGCCGCCGGCGTGGCAAACACAACCCCGTAATTGGACTCTGTTGGCTCACCAAGAATTTCGGAATTTGTAAAGTTACCAAACCGAATAAACGCTCCTGTCAGTGCCGTTACAATGGCCACCCTGTCGAGGATCCAATAGTAGGACATGCCCTTCATTTTTCTGGCAAACAGCCACAAAGCGATGAAAATGCCGATGGCACCACCGTGGCTGGCCAGTCCGCCTTCTCGTATATAAAGTATTCTGATGGGGTCACTTAAGTATTCCACCGGGTCATAAAAAAGCACATGCCCTAATCTCGCACCAACGATCGTGGCCACCACCATGTAAAGGGTAAGCGTGTCTACTTCTTTCTCATCCCGGCCGTCGGCTTTGAACACCTTGTACATCACCTGCTGGCTCACAATGAAGCCGAGTGCGAAGAGCAATCCGTACCAGCGCACGTCAAAACTTCCAATATTAAAAATGGCCGGGTCGGGATTCCAAATAAGGTATGATAGCATTCTTTCGATATTGATTTAACTGTGTTTTCTCCAAAAGTAGGGCGTAAATAACATAAGAACAGTAAACAATTCCAACCTGCCCACAAGCATTAAAAACGAAAGTATCCACTTAGCAACGACGGGCAGGTGAGCGAAATTGTCGACCGGCCCAACGGTACCCAGTCCTGGGCCAATATTACCCAGGCAGGTGGCCACCGAGCCAATGGCAGTCATGAAGTCGACTCCGGTGGCAGCAATCGCTACCGAGCCCACCCCAAACACGCTGATATAGATCATGATAAAGGCCAGGATGTTGAACGTGATGTCCCTGGTTATAGCTTTTTTATTGAATCGCACCGGAATCACTGCCGACGGATGGATCTGTCTTTTTAGCTCAAGCACGCTGTTCTTGAAAAGGATCACATGGCGCACAATTTTTACTCCGCCAGCTGTGGAACCGGCCGAGGCACCGAAGAACATTAGCACAAAGAAGAGCACGGTGAGAAACGGTGTCCATGAGGTGTAGTCCGCTGATACATAGCCAGTGGTTGTCACCACCGAAACCACCTGAAAGAGCCCATCACGAAAGGACTTTTCAAAAGAGGAATCGCTGACAAAATAGATGGTAAACGCCACCAGGAGTGCATTGAAAGAGCAAAACAGCACATAGTATTTAAACTCTTCGTTGGAAAAAACCTTTTTGAAGTATCCTTTAAAAATAAAGTATGTCATTGTGAAATTGGTGCCCGCCAAAAACATGAACACAATAATCACATACTGAATAAAAGGTGAAGTGTAATAGGCGATGCTGGCGTTTTTGGTAGAAAAGCCACCGGTGGCCATGGTTGTCAGGGCATGGTTGATGGCGTCGTAGAAGGTCATGCCTCCTACCCAAAGCAACACTGTTTCTATACCGGTAAGCCCGATGTAAATCAGCCAGAGGCGCTTGGCAGTTTCCTTGATGCGGGGTTGCAGCTTGTCGGGAGAAATGCCCGGAGCTTCCGCTACAAATAGCTGCATACCGCCAATACCCAATATAGGCAAAACGGCCACTGCCAGTACAATAATTCCCATGCCACCGATCCACTGAGTGAGGCTTCGCCAGAAAAGAATGCCTTTGTGTACCGACTCAATGTCAGTGAGAATGGAGGCGCCTGTGGTAGAGTAGCCCGAGATAGTTTCAAAGAAGGCGTTGGTGAAATTGGGAATGGCGCCGCTAAGGATGTAGGGAAGGGAGCCAAAAAGGGACATCAAAAACCAGCCCAGCGTTACTATGAGATAGCCGTCTCGTTTTTTTAGCTCTTTGTCTTTGATTTTACGGGTCGAAAACCACATCATAAAGCCCGTGCCAAGTGTGATGGCACTGGCCAGCGATATACCGGCCAGGTCGCCCTCATTGTAAGAAAGTGAAATCGGAATACACAGTAGCATCAATATCCCATTCATAATGAGCAAAACGCTCAGGATATTCGCCATCACCGGTACATTGAATCTCATTTAAAGAAGCTTTCTACTTTATGAAGACATTCGGGACGAATCAAAACAACGACCCGATCTTTGGGCTCGAAACGGAAGGAACCTCTCACAGTGTGTCCTCTTCCTCTTCTGATCACACCACCCACAACGGCAGATTTAGGAAAGTCAAGATTGCGCAATTCATCTGCCAATATCTTGCTTTCTGGCTTTACTTCAAACTCCAGGATTTCCGCATCCACTCCATGAATACTCGTTAGGTTGAGCACTTCTCCTTTTCTGATGTACCGGAAAATAAAGTTGGCAGCAATCAGCTTTTTATTGATCATCGTATCCACACCGATATTCTGCGAAAGGTGGATATAGTCGATGTTTTCTACCAGGGCAATTGTCTTGGTCACGCCATGGTTTTTGGCCACAAGACAAGAAATAATATTGGTTTCGGAGTTCCCTGTTACGGCTATAAAAGCATCCATATCGGTGATGCCTTCTTCCATCAGCAAGTCGATATCACGTCCGTCACCATTGATGATCAGGGTGTCGGGCAGCATGTCGGCCAGCTCAAAGCACTTCTCCTTGTCCTGCTCAATCAGCTTGATATTATACTTTTTAGAAAGGCGCCTGGCGGTGTTGATACCTACTTTGGAGCCACCAAGTATCATGATATTCTTAATGTCTGTCCGCTTTTTCCCCGAAAGATCCATTACCCTGTCGACGCCGTCGGGCTGAGCGATAAAATAGGCGTGGTCATTGGCTTTGAAGGCATTTTCACCATGAGGAATGATGGTCTCGTTGTTCCTCAAAATGGCCACCGTGGTAAAGCTGTTGTCGGGGTTGAGGTAAGCGGTTTCGCTCAGTGTTTTCTCAGCCAGCTCTCCATTGTCGTCGATAGTAATGCCGACGAGCGAAAGCAGGCCGTTGTCGAAGTCGAATGTGTCGGTGAGGGCCGACTCACGAAGGAGTCGTTTGATTTCCTTTGCAGCTAACGATTCAGGAGAAATGATTTCGTCAATGCCTATTGTTTTGAGGTCGAGGATATCTTTGCCTAGAAGAAACTCAATGTTGCTGATCCGGGCGACAGTGCGCTTGGCACCAAGGTTTTTGCCGATGATGCATGTGGCAATATTGGTTTCCTCATTGGAAGTAACCGAAATCAGGAGGTCTGCTTTGCTTATGTTGGCATCCAGTAAAACACTGTAGGAGGTCGAACTTCCCCTGATAGTTGCCACGTCCAGATGGTTGGCAGCATACTTTAGTTTTTCCTGGTCAAGATCAATCAGAATGATGTCTTGTTCTTCGTAGGCGAGCAGCTTTGCTAAGTGAAATCCTACGTCTCCTGCCCCTGCTATTATTATTCTCATTTGATACTCTGATCAAAAAGTGACTGCAAATATAGAAAATAAACCATAGCCTGTGTAAAACCTTTTGATTGTTAATGTGGCGCATTTGAGCCAGTGCGAACCAGTCTGTACGGGACATTAATTGACTAATAATAGTTCAGAAAATATTATCTTCATGGTTTAGCACGTGACAAAAAATACTTTTTTCAGAACACTCTACATTCAAATACTCATTCATTAACCAAATAAAAATCCATGAAAACCAAGCTTGGAATTATTATTTGCCTGTTGGCCCTGGCAGCTTGCACGCAAAACAAGGAAACAAATTACGAAATAAAAAAGGCGGAGAGCGGCGGCTTCACGTATGAATACGTTGACGGCGATCCTTTAAAAACCAGAATTTATACCCTGAGCAATGGGCTCAAAGTCTACTTGAGTGACTACAAGAATGAGCCCCGCATTCAAACAGCCATAGCCGTGAAAGCGGGTGGCAAAAATGACCCGGCCGACAATACTGGCCTGGCTCACTACCTGGAGCATATGATGTTCAAGGGCACGGCCACTTTCGGCACGCAAGACTGGGAAACCGAAAGCGTGCTGGTCGACAGTGTGGAGGCACTTTTTAATCAATATAAAGAAATTTCCGACCCAGAAGAACGTAAAAAGCACTACCGCATCATTGACCAGGTGTCCATTGAAGCATCCAAATATGCCATTGCCAACGAATATGATAAGATGGTTTCGGGCATTGGCGCCAAAGGCACTAACGCTTATACGACTAATGATCGCACGGTTTATATCAACGACATACCAGCTAACCAGCTGGAAAACTGGCTGAAAATTGAATCCAATAGGTTTCAAATGATTGTCAATCGCCTTTTTCATACGGAACTGGAAGCAGTGTATGAGGAGAAAAATCGCAGCCTTGACAGCGACATTTGGAAGGGGTTTGAGGCGATGCTAAGTGCTTTGTTCAAAGAGCATCCCTACGGTACCCAAACGGTGATTGGTACTATTGATCACCTTAAGAACCCCTCCATTACTGAGATCAAAAATTATTTCTATAAATACTATGTCCCCAACAATGTGGGCATTTGCCTAAGTGGTGATTTGGACCTCGATGCCACCATCACATTGATCGACAAATACTTTGGAAGCTGGAAGCCTAATGAAACACTGCCCACATGGACGCCAGTGCAGGAAGCGCCTCTCACAGCGCCAATTGTGACAGAGGTGTTGGGGCCCGATGCGGAACGCATCATGATGGGCTTCCGGTTGCCAGGGAGGTCGAGTAGAGACTATATCATGGTCAGACTCATCGACAATATACTGGCCAATAGTCAGGCTGGTTTGGTAGACCTCGACCTGGTGAAACAGCAGAAGGTGTTGGAGGCATCCACCTTCGTGTACGACATGAACGACTACAGCATGCAAGTGCTGATGGCAAGCCCCAAAGATGGCCAAACGCTTGATCAGCTTCGAGACCTTTTTCTGGAGGAGCTTGAGAAAATCAAAACAGGAAACTTCGATGACTGGCTGATTTCTGCTGTGGTGAATGACTTGAAAAAGAACCAGCTCAATCAGCACCAGTACAATTGGGCAAGGTCCAACGACCTGGTCGTGGCTTTCACCAGCAACATGCCCTGGGGCGACTTTGTGTCGGAGTTCGACCGGATGTCGAAGGTGACAAAGGAAGACGTGATGGTCTACGCCAAAGCCAACTTTGGCGACAACTATGCGCTCGTTTACAAGCGGACGGGCAAAGATCCGAATGCGCAGCAGGTGGAAAAGCCGGAGATCACCAAAGTGGAGCTCAATAGGGAAGCCAAATCGCCATTTCATGAAGCGATTATCAATAGCGAGCCTCCGAAGTTGAAGCCATTGTTTGTGGACTACGACAAGGACATTGAGGAATTGACAATGAAGAATGACCTGGAAGTGCTTTACACGCAAAATGATGAGAACGACTTGTTCAGGCTATACTACAAGGCCGACTTTGGTACGAATATCGACCCGAAAATAAAGGTAGCTGTTGACTACCTCGAGTTTGTAGGCACACCGACTTACACAGCCGAGGAAATACAGAAGGAGCTTTTCAAACTGGGGTGCAACTTCTCGGTATTTTCTTCTGCCGAAGAAAGCTATGTAATGCTAACGGGCCTTTCTGAAAACATGGAAAAAGCGATGGTGATCTTTGAGGATTTGCTGGCCAATGCCCAGCCGGACGAGGAGGCACTTGCCAAACTGAAAGAAGGATACTGAAAGAAAGAGAAGACCAGAAAAAGAACAAATCAGCCATACTTTTCAGCGGACTGATGAACTACGGACTCTATGGTGCTCAGTCGCCATTCACCAATGTGGTGTCGAACACGGACCTGATGAATCTCAATTCGGAGGAGCTGCTTGATCTTACCCGGAACTTCACGAAGACCACTCACAAAGTGATGTATTATGGCCCGGTAGAGTCAAAAAAGCTCGTAGCCATCTTAAATACGAACCACAAACTGCCTGAAACCATGTTACCGCTTCCTGAGCCGAAGGAGTTCGCCAAGCAGGAAGTTGACAAGCCAAAAGTTTTTTGGGCCGATTATGACATGGTGCAGGAAGAAATACTGTTCTTAACCAGGGGCGAAGAATTCGACGTGAACCTGATGCCTGAAACGGAGCTCTACAATGAGTATTTTGGCGGCAACATGGGCTCTATTGTTTTTCAGGAGATAAGAGAAGCACAGGGGTTGGCTTACTCGGTTTGGGCCAATTATTCCACAGCAGATGAGGTGGGTAAAAACAATCACTTCTTTGCTTACGTGGGCACACAGGCCGACAAGCAAAATCAGGCGGTGCCGGCTTTGCTCAATATCATTGAGGACCTTCCTGAGTCAGAGACTGGTTTGGCAACTGCCAAAAAGTCGATCATGAGCCAGATCGAGAGCGAGCGCATCACCCGCTGGAGCAAGCTTTTTAACTATGAGAGTGCTAGGGATATGGAGCTGGATCACGATATCAGAAAAGATATTTATGAAAAGATTCCGACCATGACCATGGAGGATGTGGTAGCCTTTCAGAAGCAGTATGTGAAAGGGAAGAAGTATAACATGATGGTGCTGGGCGACAAGGACAAGATCGACTTCAAAGGCCTTCAGCAATATGGTGAAGTGAAGCAGCTGACCCTGGAAGAGCTATTTGGCTATGACAAAGTAGAGAAGATTAATATTCAGTAAAGCATTTTTGATTGCCGGAGCTTTCGGCCAGCCAGGTCGGGAGCTCCGGTTTTTTATGTTTCAAAAGCCAATGCTCCGCACTTGTAGACCTTTTGAATTGCAATCTTTTCCTCAAAAGTAAAGATAACAGCGTCTTCACAGGCTATTTTATTGGGCTCTCTGTGGGTATTCATCAGGCTGTCTGGAATGACCGATGCCATTTTCCAGGCCTGGCTTAAGCTTGCCACTTGATGTGTTACCAGGTATCCCACATTCTGAAGCAACGTCATGGCGGCACCGGCAAGCAGTCCGTTTCCACCCTCCATACTCAGTCGACCATTAGGTTCGAGCTTCACCTGGCCACCAATATGAGTGTTGTAAACACCAGGCTTCATGCCAGTAAATAGGGTGGCATCGCTTACCAGGAAACAGTTTTTTCCTTTTGCCTTCATGACAACTTTCATGAAGCTATCGGGAAGATGGAAACCGTCTGCGATAATGCTCGGGCAGAGCCTATCCTGTGCCAGTTGCTCCCAAATGATATTGGGGTGCCTGGGCAGCATGAGTGGAACTGCATTGCCGATATGTGTTGACATGGTGGCCCCGGCGTCAACTGCTTTTTGAATTTGCTCGGGTGAAGCCAGGCTATGACCTATTGACACCAGCACTCTACTTTTTACTGCGCTGGAAATAAACGCTGCCGAGTTGTCCCACTCAGGGGAAAGGGTAATCATCTTGATCCGGTTGCCGGCAGCTTTCTGAAAACGCATGAACAGCTCCCAATCGGGCGCCTTCACATATTTTTTATTATGTGCACCTCTGGCCCCCTCTTCTTTCGAAATGAAAGGCCCTTCAAGATGGATGCCGCCAACGCACTGGCCAAGCAAATCATGATGACGGCAGGCTTCGTTGATGGTGGCCAGCAGTTGGCAAATGTTTTCGTCGGAATTGGTAATGATAGTAGGGAAGAAAGTGGTTACGCCCTGGCTCAGAAGAAATTTGGCAGCGTTTAGGAGGTCTTCCCCGCTCAGAGATGTATTGTTGAAGTCAATCCCATTGACGCCATTCACCTGGAGGTCCACAAGGCCTGGCCCCACAAACAAAACCTGGTCAGACACGGAACTTGATTTTGATAAAGCCGATATTCCGTTGATGGCATTCACTGTTACGTGGCAACCATTAAGGCAGTCGATAGCTTCGATAAATGACGCTTCTTTCATCAAGCAGATGGAATGTAGTTTTCGCCGAAGGAATCAGGATCGAGAAAAAGCTGGCAGCCGCCGTGGTTTCTCAGAATAGAGGCCGGGCAGCTTGTAGAAATAGGTCCAATCAGCGCATCGGTCACGGCATTTCGTTTGCTCAATCCGGGCACTACACAAAACAGATTCTTTCCAGCCATCAGCGTGGGAATAGTAAGCGTAAGTGCATGCGTAGGCACGGCGTCGAAAGATGGGAAACACCCGTCGTTGACCTGCTGTTGCCGGCACGGAACATCCAATTCCACCACCTTCACTGTTTCCGGGTCGTTGAAATTAGCCACGGGCGGGTCGTTGAAGGCAATGTGACCGTTTTCTCCTATGCCCAGGCAGACGATATCAATAGGCTTCTCAGTCAAAAGTTGGGTGTATCTTGCTAGTTCATTGTCCCCTCCGTTTCCGTCGAGGAGGTTGATTTGCTTTAAAGGGACATGGTCAAACAAATGATTACTCAGGAAGTAACCAAAAGACTGCTGCGATCCAGCGGGTAATCCTACATATTCATCCATATGGAAAGCCACTATCTTTTGCCACGGAATAAATTCACTCTTTTTCAGAAAGTCCAGCACTTCATTTTGTGAAGGAGCAGCGGCAAATATCATCCGTACCTCGTCTTGTTTTTTCAGTAGGTTCAGTATCTCTAGTTCTACTGCCTTCCCCGCAGCAACCCCCATCTCCGTTCTGTTTTTGTATACTTTAACCTTCATGCTCCAACGATTTTAACAGACCGCTAACAGCCTCTGAAACGGGCCTGTTCCGGTTCCACAGCCCTAGGCCGATAAACACAGATAAAGATACAATCAATGGCAAGGCCACGGCAAGTGCCAGGCTGGTGATTTCAATGTTCTTGGTGACAATGAAAGTAACAAAGCCCGCCGCAATTGATCCAATTGCAGCCAAAGACCCGCAGTGCCTGAACACAGGTAACATGCCAAACAACATGGGCACGGCAATAGGGCCTACCAAAGCGCCAAACCAGGTGACAATAAGACCAAACACGCCTCCAAAGCGTTCGTTTTGGGAGGCCACCACCAGTGTCATTAGCGTGAAGATGAAGGTGGTGGCTCTGGCTACCACCAGCGAGGCCCGCTTTTCTTTCAACCTCTTTGAGAGCACAGGCAGTATGTCTCGGGTGAGCACCGCCGAAATGGTGTTGATGTCTGAAGAGGTCATGGTCATGGTGTTAGCAAAGAGCGACGCCACCACCAGGCCAACCAAACCGGCCGGAAGAAGTTTGAGCGTCAGCAATCCATATGATTGACTTGGGTCTTGCAGGTCCGGCAAAATAAGTGGGGCCGCCCACATAGGGAGAAATAAAATCAAGGGCCAGATCAGGTACAAAGTGCCGGAGAGGTAGGCTGCTCTTTTGGCCTGGGTTTCATCCGGTGATGAAATGTAGCGGGTGGCCAGGTTCCAGGTGCCGCCGTTGTAGCTCAGGAAATTGATACAAAGAAACGCTAGTGCAAAACCAACAGTATATGGACTATTAAAAGGTTGACTGTTGCCTTCTGGTAGGTCGTTCCAAAAGGTGAGAATCTCATTCCATCCGCCCAGGTGCCGAACGACCATGATTAGCATAATAAGACCAGCCAAAATTTGCACAATAAACTGAGCGAAGTCTGTGATTATTACTGCCCACAGGCCACCGAAGGTGACGTAAATGAGAGAAACACCTCCGGAAATAAGAATGCCATAAATCAGCGGAAGCCCCGTAAAAACGTTGAGCAACACAGCGATGGCTGTCCACTTGGCACCCACATCAAAAAGCTTTAACAGCACCCCGCTCCAGGCCATGATTTGTTGAGTGAGAAGATTGTAGCGAACCGTTAGGTATTCCAGCGGCGACTGTATCTGCAGCCGCTTTCGCAGCCGCACCCAGAGGACGGGAAATAGCCGGGCACTCAGAAGAACAGTAATGCCGATAGTAAAGGCCCACCATACATAAATAGAGAACCCGTGCGTGTAGGCGAGGCTGGCGTACGCCACAAATACGGCACCACTGTAGCCCGAAACGTGATGCGAAATGCCCGATAGCCACCAGGGCAGCTGGCCACTGGCCACGAAATAGTCTTCGGCTGTTTTGTTCCTGGCCATCGACCACAGGCCAATGACCAGCATAAGCACGAAGAATAGGCCAATTACGATAAAGTCAGGAGTGCTTAGTTGCAAAGTAGCGGTTGATTAGGGTGAAAGGATTCTGTTGTCATTAACCTCTCGCTTTATTCATTACTTCCGCCAGGGTCACCTTGCTGCCACCACGTCGTTTGCTCTCATCGGCGGCTTCCATAAAGGCGTATATCTCCAGGGTTTCCTCTGGGCTAACCGGTGCTTTTCCTGTTTTGAAGAACTTGATGACCTCCACCAGCAAGGGTCGGTATCCGTCGTAAGGCCCAACCGGCGCAATGCCATTTTCGCCGAAGACGGTGCCACCATAACCAGTTTTTTCTTTGCGCATCCCTCTGAATGTTCCAATCCGGTTGTCGTTCCATACACCAACCACCATGTCGGTGTCGGGTGTTTGCGTCCTGGTCACTTCTTTGCAGCCTGCTCCCATCACGGTAAAAAGCGATTCCACTCCATGAATACCATACCAGAAAAAGTCGGGATGATGAGGCTCCAAATGTGCCGGACTGTAAGTGTCTGCCCCTTGTACCTTGCCCACGAGCTTCCCTTCTCTGGCCTCATTGGCGTCCTTCATATAACGAAGTGAGGAGGCAGAGAAGATGGGAACTCCGGCTGCTTCCGCTTCTTTGTAAATGGTGAGGCAATCTTTAAGCGAGGCTGCCACTGGCTTGTCAACGAACATGGGCTTTTTCGCCTTGATTACTTGCCTGGCCTGCTCAAGGTGAAGCCTCCCATCATTTGTTTCAAGGAGAATGACGTCGGTTTTTTCGAGTAGCTCTTTGATGGAGCTGGTGATTTCTACGCCCAGCTTTTTCACATCTTCAATGTATCCTGGAATGCGGCTCACACTCGATTCAATATCGGCGCTGCCATGGGGGTAAGCTGCCACTACCCGGTAACCAGCCAGGTCAGCGGCCACCTCAGGGTCGTTGAGTAGTTTGGTAAAAGCCACGCTATGCGAGGTGTCGAGGCCGATAATACCAACCCGCACTGGCTTTGTTTGGTCGGGACTAATGGCTACAGCCTCGTTGGCTAAAATGCCAAAACCAACGCCGGCCACGGCTGATTTCTTTAAAAATGTTCTTCTATTGAGGGGTGTCATAAAAAGGAAGTCTTTCGTGAAAGTTAAACTTTTGGTTCCCAGCCCGGCTCATAGCTGCGTTTCCACAGGGCCATGGCTTCATCGTCACCAATCACATTTCCGTTCTCAGGATTGCAGTTCAATGACCGGCCCACCCTTTGGGAAATATTGCCGAGGTGGCAGAGTAACACACTTTTTCTGGAATCTTTGTAATCTGAAACGGGCGTTTTACCTTCTTTGATGGATTTGTAGAAGTCGGCAATATGATCAGCATCCAGGTCGAAGCCAGGGCCTGTGGCATCCAATGGCTTGCCTGTGGTTTCGGCACTGGCTCTTTTTATGAGCTTGTCCTGATTGTCATACACCACGTAGCTGTTGCCGTCAATCACCAAAGTTCCATTTTCTCCATGAAAGGAAACACCGGCGGATTCACCTTCGAGCTTGTGGCCGTTGCAGCTTCTCCCTTCCCAGGAGATTGTTTTGTTGCCAGCGAAGTCCCACAGTGTCATCTGTGTGTCGGGTGTTTGCCAGTCGTCTTTGTAGGCATACCGGCCGCCTTGTGAGCTAACCTTTGTTGGAAATTCCACGCCAAGCCCCAGGCGGCACAAATCGACGAAGTGCGTGCCGTTGTTGAGCAGCTCGCCGGTGCCCCAATGCCAGAACCAATGCCAGTTGTAGTGAATGAGGTTGTCTTTATAGGGCATTCGTGGTGCCGGGCCCTGCCACATGTCGTAGTCGAGGCCGGTGGGAATCGGGGCTACTTTGCCATAGCCAATAGAAGCACGGGTGTTGGCATACCAGCCTTTGGCCAGGTACACATTGCCAATGATACCGTTTTTGAGCTCTCCAAGTGCTTCAGCCACAAAAGGCCACGAACGGCGCTGGTTGCCCATTTTCACAACTTTGCCATATTTCATGGAGGCCGAAGCGACCATTTCTCCCTCATAAGGGTTGTGGCTTCCGGGCTTTTCTACGTAAACATTTTTCCCCGCACTTAGTGCCAGTAGTGAGGCTGGTGCATGCCAGTGGTCGGGCGCTGCGATGACCAGCGCATCCACCCCTTTATCATCGAGTATTTTGCGAAAATCTTTGACAGCTTTGGGGGCTTTCTTCTGGCCAGCGTTTGCTACGGCCTTCAGCCCATTGGCCATGGCATTGTCGTCCACATCGCAGATGTAGGCGACTTCTATCTCTGGTGTTTTGGTGAACCCCGTCGCCAGTGCAGAGCCCCTTGAGTTGACACCCATAATGCCAACCACCAGCTTTTCGCTGGCGGGTGTACTAAAGGCTTTGTAGCCATTACTGCCCAGCAAGCCAATGCCAACACTGGCTGCCGTGGTTTTTTTCAGGAAGTCTCTTCTGTTCTGATTTGCTGACATAATATTGTAGTATTAGTAGATGTCAACAATATACTGAAAAGGTCATCCAAAATCATGGCCGTTTATCAAGCAGTTGACCATGCAAAGCAGGCTTAGGTGCCCTTTTGTTTTACTTCATAGCCCTTCCATCCATAATAGAACAGGTAGATGTAACAAACGACAGGAAGCAGGAAGGACATTTGTATGCCAAACTCATCGGCCAAAAGCCCTTGAACCGGTGGCACCACAGCGCCACCCAGCACTGCCATTACAAGCAGCGAAGAGCCCTGACTGGTGTATCGACCTAAGTCTTTGATGGCAAGAGTAAAGATATTCGACCACATGATAGAGTTGAAAAGGCCAATGAAGAGAAGTACCCACATTGAAATGGCACCGTTCATGAACACAGCAATCAGCAGCAACACAATCGCTGACAAAGAGAAAGCAGCCAGCACTTTGTTAGGATGTGCACCGAAGATCATGAAGATAACATAGTTCAGTGCCAGGCCAATTAGATAGGGTAACGAGTCCATGAAGTCGACCCCAGCGATGAGTGAAACAATGGCGTAGCCGGCAACACCTAACGCAAACATGCCCACTAGTTTCTTACCGGCCGTAGATTTGTCGCTCATCATAATAGCCCCCATGAAGCGACCAATCATGGCCCCGCCCCAATAGAAGGAAAGCAATTTGCTGGCAGCCCCTTCTTCCAGCCCAGTAATGTTTTCAAGCCCCATAAAGTTGATGAGCAGACTACCAATAGCTACCTCAGCACCCACATAGGCAAAAATGGCAAAGATGCCTCCTCTCAAATGACTGAAGCCAAGTACTTTTGCTCCCTTTTCGATCACATCTTCATTGGCAAATTTTGGCAGTTTGATAAAGAAGATAACCACAGCCAGGAGCCAGAAAAGACTGGCCAATACGATGTAAGGAATTTTCACTGCCACTTCACCTGCAGAGGCATCGGTTACAAAGTACTGAAAGATGAAGAAGCCCCCAATGACCGGCGCAATGGTTGTTCCGAATGAGTTGAACCCTTGTGCCAGGTTTAGGCGGCTGCTGGCGGATTCTGGCCTGCCAAGCAAGGCGACATATGGGTTGGCGGCAATTTGCAGCATAGTGAGGCCCAAACCCAGACAAAATAAGGCGCCGAGGAATAAACCGTACTGTAGAAATATGGCTGCCGGATAGAAAAGAAAACAGCCAGCACCAGCCACAACCAGCCCGATAATGATTCCATTTTTATATCCAATGCGGTTGATAGGGTCGCCAAATCGCACCGAAAACAGAAAGTAAAACAAAGCTCCGAGAAAGTAGGCGCCGAAGAAGGCAAACTGCACAAGTGTTGCCTGGAAGATGGTGAGTGTGAATACCCCCCGCAGATAAGGAATCAGGATATCATTAAGGCAGGTGATAAAACCCCACATGAAGAATAGTGAGAAGAGCGAAATTTGAGCCTGAAGCTGGCCGCCGGAGGGTGCTCCCTGAGATGTGCCTGAAGTAGAATTTACGGAGATTGAAGCCACTATGGTAGTTTGTTAGGTGTTGCAAAAGTGGGCTAATATACTGTTTTGCTTAGAAGTTTATCTAATGTAGGCGAGCGGAAATTAAAACACGATTGGAGAAGACATCATATCGGGGCATTTGTCGTTCGTTTACTTTTAAAATTGATATTTTTTAGATAAATTATACAATCCATTCATCACCTTGAACCATCTTGATCCGATCTAAATATCTTGCTGTTGTAGGTCTACTGGTGCAAAGTTTCATTGTCCAGGCAATTGTTGCTCCCAACGACTTGAGAAGGGATTTGATTGAAAAGCTAAGGATTGAAACTGATAATCGAAAGAAGGTCGATTTGATGAATGAGATTTCCTATAGTTACTTTGACTCCAACGACACAATCGCAAACTCCTACGCAGATAGTGCAGCCCGTCTCAGTAAAAAAATAGGGTATCAGGCAGGTTTAAAGTATGCTGTTCTTTTGCAGGGCATTGGGTTTTACGGTCGGGCTATTTACGATTCAGCGTTTTTTAAATTCAGAGAGTCGCAGGAAATTGAAGATGAGAGCAGCCTTGAAATGGATCTCTACGCCTCGGCGCTGATTGGAGAGTGCCTTACAGTATTGGCGAAATATGATTCAGCTGAAATTGTATTTGACAAAATGCTGGCGAAAGCGAAAACCACCAATTCACATTGGCTACCCAGGGCCTACCTTGGCTTTGCCAGGATATCGTTAAGAAAATGGGAGAACAATAGGGCGTTACTTTTCCTCGACAGTGCCAGGTCGTTGATTCCTGATTCCACACAGGACTTCAGAAATATGGAATTGCTGACATTGTATGGCGAGGCCCAAAGCAACCTCCTCAAGTTAGACGAGTCGCATCAGGCGTTTGAGCAAATGTGCTCGATTGCTGAATCTTTCAACGACAACTACTTCAGAATTAAGTGCATGCTTCGGCAAGCGGATTTTTTTTATGACAGAGGGAATTACCCTGAGGCTCTTGAGAATATCAGGGATGCGTTGGAAATCACCAAGGTTTACAACTATCCTGCGCAGCAGGTGCAAATTTTGTATCAGGCTGGAATGATCTATTTTCAGTTAACTGACTTTGATCTTGCACTTGATTATTATTTCAAGGCCCTCGCCCTTAGCGAGTCAATTGGCTTGGACGCTGAAACAGCCAATATTCTGATCGGAATCGCCTGGGTGTTTAAAGAAGAGCGAAAATTGGATTTGGCGCTTGATTTTGCAGGACGCTCGATGGAGATAAATGAGAGAATCGGCAGCAAATACGGTGTCGCTTATGTTCATAACACGCAGGGCCTTATCTATTTTCTGCAGAAGAAGTTCCCGCAAGCTATCGGGCAGTTCAGGCTGGCTTTGGCGCTGCGAACGGAAATCAACTACGCAAGGGGGATTGTGGCAACTCTTTATAACGAGGCACTTGTGTTTGAAGAGTTGGGAGAAAACGAAAGGGCGCTGAAGCAACTATTGCAAGCGATCGAACTTGTCACTCCCTTGAACAATGCTTTGAGTTTCTCCAACTACTATCAGCAAATTGCCAAGCTATTGATAAAATTGGGCCGTTTTGATGAGGCTGAGAATTTTCTTGAAAAGGCGACCAGAATGGGTGACAGATCAGCCTCCAGGTTGTCGCTAAGAGCCAGCTATCTTTTGTATTCGCAGCTGCATGAAGCAAAAGGGGACTTCAAGTCGGCTTTGACTTATAGGAAGCAATATGAAGTACTTACTGACAGCATCTTCTCAGACAAAAGTTCGGCGAAGATTGCCGTATTGCAGGCAACGTATAACCTAAAACAGAAAGAAAACGAGATTGCGGCATTGAAAAATCAACGGCAAATGCACGAGGATTTACTGCTCCTGCAAAATGCCGAAATACGAGACCAGAAATTACAGATTTACGTCGCTGTCTTTTTTCTGGCAATCGTCTCCGTGTTTGTGGCGATAATGATACACTTGTATCGAAAGCTGAGTCACGTGCAAAAGAGCCTGGCGCTGGCCAACAGCCAACTGAAAGAGGCAAACCTCACGGTGTTGGAGGCAAATAATACCCTGGAGCGAAAAGTGAATGATCGCACAAGTCAGCTCAGGGCAGCCTATGCCGAATTAGATACTTTTTTCTACAGGTCATCACACGACTTTAGAAGGCCGCTCACAACGCTGATGGGCCTGGCCGATGTTGCCAAAATTACTGTCAAAGACGAGCAAGCCATCGAATTGTTCAAAATGGTGAGGGTGACTGCCGAGAACCTGGACAAGATGCTGTATAAGTTGCAGTCCATATCTGACATAGGAGCTATGGAGTTGTCCTATAAAAATGTGATTGTGCGGGATCTTGTTGAAAACTGCCTCGAAAAACATGCGCAAGAAATAGAGGATTTGGGTGTTGATGTCATCCTGAATGTTCAGGTGGAAGGGGCTATTACCACGTATCCCGTACTTGTTTCAATCATTATGGACAACCTTATTGAGAATGCCTTGAATTTCTCCAGCAGATCGGAACCATATGTAAAAGTCAATGCTTACCTGAAGGGAGACAGCCTGGTGATTGAAGTGGAAGACAATGGCCATGGAATTCCCGACGACCATAAAATGAACATTTTTGCTATGTATTTCAAAGCGACTGAGAAGTCGAAAGGGAATGGCCTTGGCCTCTATATCGTTTCGAAGGCCGCTGAAAAGCTGTCTGCCACGGTGCGTGTAGAAACAGCTTATGACAAAGGGAGCAGGTTTATCGTCGAAATTCCGGACTGTGTGGACTCCGGGCAGGCAGTGTCAGCTTGAATGATCTGATGGCCCATGTTGCGTGGCGGCCTGTCGCAGCAATACACTACTTTTTTGATCTATAGGCAAATAGTAATTACCTTTCCGCCAAATAACTCGAATAATGTACGAAATACTTCTTTTTACTCACTCCTGGCTTCGTTGGGTCACCCTTATTCTTTTTGCTGTCGTGCTTTTTAAATCCCTTGGCGGAATGAATGGAGGCAAGGAATACTTAAAAAAGGACAAGACACTGACGACCTCCTTGATAGGAACGCTTCACCTTCAGCTGTTGATTGGGTTGCTGCTTTATTTCGTATATAGCCCCATCACTACTACAGCAATGGATAATATGAAGATCGCCATGAAAGTGGGTGCTGTGAGATATTGGGCTGTTGAACATATCTCAATAATGATAGTGGCCGTGATCGTCGCCCAAATTGGAAGTATCCGGGTGAAGAAAACTTCTGTTGATAAGAAGAAATTCAAGCTTCAGGCAATATTTTTCGGCATCGCATTGATACTGATTCTTTCAAGAATCCCCTGGTCAGAATCAGCTCGGTTGTTCAGGTTCTAAGCTTGGGTTCCACTTCCTTTGATGAAACTCGAATGTTATAAGAAATGAAGTTTAAAGGAGCGTTGCTGATTTTGTTTGCATGCGCTGTATTGCATTCGTGTACCACCAGAAGCTCATTGCCCGAAAATCTTCAGGCACTTCAGAAATTTGACGTCATTATAAAAAATGGTTTGGTGGTGGACGGTTCAGGCAAGCCCGGGTATCCAGCGTCAATCATCATTCAGGCCGACACAATTGCTTTTATTGGTCAGCTGGACTCCACCAAACCTGCCACGCTTGAGATAGATGCCAACGGTAAGGTGGTTACGCCTGGCTTTATCGATGCTCACGCACATGGCGACCCCATCAAAACACCTCAGTTTTACAACTTTGTTGCCCAGGGGGTTACTACCATTTGCCTGGGGCAGGATGGGTCAAGTGATTCCGAGGGTGAGTTTGGCGCATGGCAGGCTTCTGTCGATAGCGTTGGGCCGGCACTTAATATTGCTCCGTTCACTGGTCATGGTTCATTGCGAATGGCGATAGAAACACCGTTTGACGAGGTGATAAGTGAGGCGGACATGGCGATGATGGCTACTGAACTGGATCATCAGCTTCAATTGGGTAGCTTCGGCCTGACCATGGGGCTGGAGTATGTGCCAGGCAGATACTCAGGAGAAAAGGAATTGCAGGCGCTGGCAAAAATAGTGGGCAGCTACCAGGGTGTGTTAATGGCACACATTCGCAACGAAGACAACGACAAGCTGGAAGCCTCCTTAGATGAGTTTCTTAGTCTGGGCCAATGGGCTCCTGTGCACGTGTCCCACCTCAAGTCTGTATACGGCGAGGGGGCCAAGAGAGCCCTGGAAATTACTTCCATTCTTGCGAAGTATGAATCGCTTGGCTACAGGGTAAGCGCTGATGTCTATCCCTACATGGCCAGCTTCACAGGCATCGGTATTGTGTTCCCCGACTGGGCTATTCCTCCGGCCAATTTCAACAAGGTTAAAAAGACGAGAAGGGGTGAATTGGAGGAGTTTCTGCGAAATAAGATTGCTCAAAGAAATGGGCCGGCTGCGACCCTCTTCGGCACAGCTCCCTATGCAGGAAAAACGCTGGCCGACCTTGAAAAAGAGCTCGACAAACCGTTTGAAGACATACTGATTGATGATATTGGGCCGAGGGGAGCAAGTGCGGCTTATTTTGTGATGAACGATTCGCTCCAGGTGGCTTTGATGAAAAGCGACTATGTGGTGGTGTCGTCCGACGGCAGCCCTGGCATGAGACACCCGAGAGGCTATGGCAGCTTTGGTAAAATGATTGAGACTTACACTGTGAAAGGTGATTATTTTACGCTTGAACAAATCGTTCATAAAATGAGCGGACAAACCGCTGAAGTTATCGGGCTGAAAGACAGAGGGCTACTGAAGGTGGGCTACAAAGCTGACGTCGCAATTTTCGATCCGGCTAACGTCAAGGTAAAGGCCGACTTCCAGCATCCGCACCACCTCACTGAGGGTGTCGATTTTGTTTTGGTCAATGGTAAGCTGGCGAGAAGCAATGGAGAGTTTGCGGAAGAACGAACCGGAAAACTACTAAGGAGGGAGTAGCCGGAAAAGCTGTTCACTGGCTTTGCCTGAGAGTGGTTTCGTCGCTACTAATTCCCCTTTTTTGTAGTGTCGGCCTCAAACTCGAAAAATTCATCCTTCTTTAACTGTAAAGTGCCAGGCTTTTTTGCCGGATCCTTCCTGATTTCCTCAAGCAGAACCTTGCCTTCTTCTTTAATGTTTTCAATCAGACTTTTTGCGGCGCTGCGGGCGTCATAACTTACCCGATAGTCGTCAGTTGTGCCAGCGATCTTCACGTGGGCGTAAATGTTCCCCCTTTCGTCTTCTTCTATAGCACCAAAGCTTTCATCATTGTCACGCCGGCGTTGCCTGTTGAATAAAGGAACCTTCAGGCGGTAGTCGATTTGCTGATCGAAAGTGTGGGTGCCGCTAAGGGTGATATTGGATACATTAGATTTGATATCCATGCTGGGAATCAGGATTCTCCTGTTTTCGATAAGGAACTGGTTGGTGATTTCACCGAAGGTTAAATGGCCCAGCTTGTCTTCTCTTACAAGCCTGGAGAGTTCCTGCATTGGCTCGAAGTTGATGAGTTCTCCGTTGACGCCACGGGCATTTATCCGAGCCCTGAAAAGGTCTGGGAGGAAACTAAGGTTGTTACGCACACCCATGTCTACATCAAAGTCGGCAAAGAGCTGTCCTTTAATGTGCTTGCTTTGCATCCAGCTTTGTCCGAAGTCATGAAAAACATAGAAAACGCTGTCGATGTAGAGGTTTTTCACTTCTCCTGAGAAGTAGGTAAGGAGCGTGTCGCCAGGCTGATCCGACAAGTTGCCGGTGAGCTTGATATCGCCTCCCATGGTGGAGAAATCAAGTTTTTTAACATATACCTGACGGTTTTGAATAAGCACTTCGGCATTTACATTTTTGCCAGTAAAACGGTCAAAAACAACTGTTTCAGCCTCTGCTGTTAGTTTCACACGCAACCTTGGACTTACTGTAAGAGAGTAAGCGCCGTCTTCTCCGTTGGTGGTATTTTTATTGGCTAGCAATTCGTTAAGGTCGAGCCTGTTGGCGGACACCTTCCCTTCTACCAACAGAAGGTTGTTTTTGCCCTCGTAGAAAAAATGAAAGTTTCGTAGCAGCCCATTAATTCTCAGATCACTGTTTCCCAGCTTGCCGGTAGTTTCTGTAAAAGCAACATCACGGTCGTTGAATAGTAAAATTCCACTCCACTCCCGGAATAACAGCGGGTAGCTTTGCCATGAAAAAGTAGCATCCTGTATAGTTGTTTCTCCATCTATCAGCCAATCGCCTGTTGCTTTTTCATCCAGCCTTCCCTCAAAGCCAAGCAGGTAGCTCAGCGTGCCGCTTTCGCTTTTGATACCCCACTCGGGTACAATTTTCTCAAACTGTGCCAGCGTCATATTGCCCTCCAGCTCAGCCCTGGTGTGCATGGTGGCCATATTGGTGATGGTAGCATTGCCTTTCAGTGGAAAGCTGTTCATCGTGCCTGACAGGTTTTGCAATTGAAGACTCGTGCCTTCCGACTGAAGGTTCGTTGTCAGCCGACCATCCAAACTAAAGTCCGAAAAGGCTAGCGGGCGACTAGGGTAAAGGAACCGGACATGCTGTCCGCTAAAGTCCGTGACCAGGGTGGGCTTCCCATTTTGCTTTGTATAGCTTCCTGTGAATGTCGCTTCGCCTTCTAAATCGTAACTGGCCCAGTCAGCTGGCCATCCGGCAGGTATATTGCTAAGTAGATCTGCCAGTGATTTTGTGTTGCCAGCCCACTCCAGTAGCAGGTCGTCTGGGCTTGATGACGTCAGCGTGCCGGTCAGGTTATGGCTGGCCTCCTTTAGCTCCCAAGCCTTGATTTCGGCCAAATGCCCCTTGTCGATCCTCACTCCCAGAAGTTCTATTTCCAGCAATCTTCCCTCCAGGTAGGGAAAGCCCTGATAAACCGTTTTCAGATTGGTGCCTTTCCAATGTCCCGAGAAAAGCTGAGGGCTGTTAATGGATTGGATATCGAAGTGCGCCTGGCTGAACTCCCAATAGCTTAGTAGCTCCGCACGTATGTCTTCGTAGCGGATTTTGCTGTTGGAAATTCTCACCTTACCAATCGTTAGCTGAGGCGACTCCTCATCCACCACCTTCTTTTTAAACACGTCGAAATTTCTGATTCCATTTTCATCTATCAGCAGGTTGATCTCGGCTTTGTCCACATTGAGCTGACGAATGTGGTAATTTTTATCAAGGAAGTTCCAAAGGTGAAAACTGAACGATAATCGCCCAATGCTTACCAATGGGCTTTCGGGTGTGCCCGCTTCAACTTTTTGCAAGACAATCGATATGTTGGGGAAACTGTCCCAATACGAAATGTCTATGTGGCCCACCTTTACCGGCGTGGTGAGTCTCTCGTTCACATTGTCCAGAAAGTATTGAATAAACTCATCACGGTTGATTTGAATGTACAGCAGGCAAGCCAATAGCGTGGCAGTGACAAAAGCAATTACTCCGGTAAGTATCAGTGCGGCTAGCCTTGGAATTTTCACAGGATAAAATTAAACAAATCAAAGGCGTTTCTACGATACAACGCTGACGATATAAATTTTATGACAGAAGAAATATTTTTTATTAACCTATTTGCAAAAATACAAAAGGGTACTACATTTGCACTCCCTAACCGGGAAGCAGGTTGTGAAAACAGCAGGCTTTTTTGAAAAGGGGCTCATAGCTCAGCTGGTTCAGAGCACCTGCCTTACAAGCAGGGGGTCCAAGGTTCGAATCCTTGTGGGCCCACAAAAGTCACTCAGAAATGGGTGACTTTTTTTATTTTCGCCCATGACCTGCCACTTTTGGATCAAACGGAAAACCGAATCAAGCGGAAAATCTGGGACAGGCTTGCTATTTAACGACGGGCCGCCGCCGCTTATGGCGGATCAAGCGGAAAATCTGGGGAGTAAGACGCTGAAATAACGTTGTACCATTTGGCGAACGATAGACAATAAAGAAGCAAAACTGGTTCAATGCGTCTCGCCCGGCCGGGTTAGGCTTGGACCTTTTGCTTCTTTATGTAATGAGAAGATACTCTTGCAAAAAAAACAATCCCCAGAAATATTGCTTGATCCTCTAAAACTCAAATTTACTATCTTAGGCGCTGCTGAGAGATTCTTCAGAATGACTCAATCGACCGACTGCCTTTATTATATGTTAAAGAAAGCTCACTTCTTAGCACTGTTGCTGCTTAGCTGCACTATCGCCAATGCACAGGAATCGCTTCCTGAAGTGATCAGTCAGATAGACACCATTCAAAACCCCGGAGATAAACTGAAGCTTATTAAACTTGGAGAAAACCTACTCCAGAAGGAGGGGGACGACTCCGTTAAAGCTGAATTCTTTCTCCGATGTGGCATTACCTATGGCATTTCCGGGAAAGCCGACTCTTCAATATACTTCTTCAACCAGGCGCTGCAATTCGGAAGTGAGTCGCAGCATTTGCTTAAATCCAGGGCTTATAACGGTATAGGCAACGTAAGCCGGCAAAAGGGAAATAATGAGATGGCATTTGAGAGCTTTCAAAATGCATTGAAGGCTGTGGAAGGCAAATCAGACTTTATGAGCCAAAGCTTTGAAGGTTCCATTATTGCCAACCTGGCAAGCATCTACTTCAGCATGGGCGACAATGAGAAAGCCGAGCAATACAGCCTGCGTGGGCTTGAGCATGCAAAATCGATCAGTGACACGGCGCAAATGGAATACAGCTATGTTGGCCTGGCCTTAATTTATAACAAGACGAAAGAATATGAAAAAGCACTTGAGTATCATCAATTAGCTTCTTTGTTAATGGAAAGGGAGAATAGCGATCCTTACCTGAGAGATTATAATAAGGTTAATTTGGCAAAACTGTATGAAAATAGGGGCGAGCTGACCCAGGCATTGTCGCTATATGATGAGATGCTGCAAGGCACAAACCCTGATGTTGATATCAAAACTACCTCGCTGAAAAACGCAAGTCAGATACTTTTGATACTCGAAGATTTTGTGAAAGCGATAGACTATGCGGAGAGGCTCATGAGCCTTGCGAATGAAACGGCAACACTTCCCTCTGCGGTGGACGCTACACAGCTTCTGTATCAATCGTATCAAGCCACTGGGGATTATAAAACAGCCAACAAATACCTGAATCAATACGTGGCTTTGAATGATTCGCTCATCAATGAGAAATCGGTGAAGGCGCTGGCAGAATTGGAAGCCAGGTATGAGAACGAGAAGAAAGCGCAGGAGATTACAGAGCTCAAGCTTGAAAATCAGCAGTCGGTCAATCAGCGGAATATTTATCTTTTTGTTACACTGATAGTAATTGTCGGGGCAGTTTTTCTTGGAGTGCTCATTCGGTCCAAGACAAAATCTAATAAGTTAATATCCAAGTCATTGAAGGATAAGGAACTGCTTCTGAAGGAGATTCACCATCGGGTCAAAAACAACCTGCAGATTATTTCGAGCCTGTTGAGTTTGCAATCGAGGTACATCGAAGACAAAGGAGCCAAGGACGCAGTGAATGAAGGGCAGAACAGGGTAAAGTCAATGGCGCTTATTCATCAGAAGCTCTATCAAAACGAAAACCTGGCCGGTGTAGAAGCCCTGGATTACATTGAAAATCTCACCAGCACGCTCCGCTCCTCCTATGGTGTCGGGGCTGAGCGGGTGTCGGTGACCTATGATATCGAAAACCTTAACATTGATGTAGATACCATCATACCCATCGGGCTAATCCTGAACGAATTGATAAGCAATTCATTCAAGCACGCCTTCCCCAACGATAAGGAAGGGAATATCTCAATTGCGTTAAAAAGGGCGAATAACCAGCTTGAATTGAAGGTTTGTGACAACGGAGTAGGTAGCAAAAAGGATATTGGTAAGTCTGATTCTTTTGGGATCCGTATGATCAGGTCACTGGCAATGAAACTGGAAGCCACTGTTAGCTTTAGTTTCGATAACGGCACAGAAGCGTCTTTGCTTATTTCTAGTTTTAAGTTGGCTTAAAAGATCATGGAGAAAAAGGTGCTTATAGTAGAGGATGAACCGCTTATAGCCGATGACCTTTCTTTTCATCTGCAGGATCTTGGCGTCAGCGAGATCAAAATATCTCTTAAATATGAAGATGCTTTGAAGAAGCTCACAGAGCATCAGTTTGATCTGGTGTTGCTTGATGTCAACCTTTCCGGCGAAAAAGATGGAATTGACGTTGCCCGGTTCATCAACCGAACCAACCCGACTCCTTTTATATTCATCACTTCTTATTACGATGCTGACACCCTTAACAGGGCCAAAGAAGTGGCACCTGTCGCTTATATACTGAAACCATTTAATCAGCAGGATATTCAGGTCAACGTGGAAATGGCGTTTCATAAAATACTATCCTCCCGCCAGACCAAACCAGAAAAATTTTTTATCAAGGACAAAGAGGGATTGGTGTCAATAGATCCTGACGAGATCGACTACGTGGAGGCGTTTGATAACTATGCGAAAATCTACTCTGCCGGCCAGGCTTATATTATCAGCCACACTTTGAAAAGCATTGAGGACAAGCTATTGAACTTTGGGTTTGAGCGTGTCCACAAGTCGTATCTGGTTAACTTTGCAAAAATCACCATGATCAGTGAAGGCTATATTTTTTTTGGAAAAATGAAAGTGCCAATCGGGCGAGCCTTTAAGACTGATTTTATGGCAAAAATATCCATGCTCTAGACATTTCTCATGCCGGGGTTGTCGATCACTAAAAAAATAGTGTCGTTGACTAAATAGCGCTACCGGCGCAACATTCATTTGGGCAACTTAGAATAGTTAAATGTATTCTAAGATTTTTTAAAAGCTGTTCGATGAAGTTCCTGGCCACGTTAATCTTTACCTTTTCCTCTCTCGCTGCCTTTTCGCAGAGTTATTATTGGGTGGGTGGCTCCGGCAATTGGTCTGACTATGCTAATCACTGGGCCACCTCTTCGGGTGGTTCAACTTTTCACACCCAGTCGCCCACTTCTGCTAACAACGTATTCTTCGACGCTAATTCATTTTCCGGCTCAGGGCAGGCCGTAACCCTCGATGCCGAAGCCAATTGTTTGTCGATGAACTGGACCGGCGTGACAAGCTTCCCTTCCATTGTCGGCAACGGCAACACACTCAATATTTTTGGCTCTTTGACACTGTCTCCTGACATGACGGCCAATTTCAAATATGTAGAGTTTGAGTCGACCACCTCAGGCAATACCATCACAACCAATGGCACCTCGCTGGGCTCAATTTCTATCACCCGGTTCAATGGTATTGGTGGAGAATGGAGTTTTCAGGACAACTTTAACACCTACAACTTGTATATGCTAGCGGGCACTCTGAACACAAATAACAACAATATTAACTCAGGTGCCTACTTTCAAACCGACGGTGCTGCCACAAAGGTGCTCAACCTAGGCTCATCAGAAATAACCTCGGAAAGGTGGTGGATGAACGGCACTAACCTGACCATTAACGCAGGTACTTCAAAAATCATTGTCTCTTCATTTTATAGCGACATGACAGGTGCGGGCCCCTACACGTACCACGACATTGAGTTTTTTAATTACGCAGATCTGAGGTATCCTTCTGCCTTCAATGAAATTACTGTCCCGGCAGGCCTGGAGGTTGAATTGAGAAGTGGAGATACTTTTACCCTGAGCAGCCTTGTTGCAGACGGCACAAAACATGAGCCTATTATTTTTAAAACAACATCTGAAGGTTCAGAGGCGACATTAAGTAAAGCTTCTGGTTCGGTAACTGTTTCCTGGGTTGAACTGAAAGACATTCATACATCTGGCAGCGCCACATTTACAGCCAACGATGCTGTGGACAATGGTAACAATACCGGGTGGACAATCAACGATGTAACGGGGTCAGACTACTTTTGGGTTGGAAATGGAGGCGATTGGACCGACTACAGTAACCATTGGGCAACCACCTCTGGTGGATCATCTATGCATAGCGACTATCCCGGGCCACTGGACGATGTGTTCTTTGATGCCAATTCATTTACCACTGCCGGGCAAACCGTTTTGAATGACCTGAATACTGCACACTTTCACGATATGGACTGGACAGGTGTGACCAACCTGCCTACTTTCAGCGCTCCTTATTCATACCCGATTTACGCCCACGGTTCGGTGACTTTTGACGATGGGATGAACAAAAATGTGTACTCTATCAACTTTATTGGAGAGGAAACAGGGCTCACTTTTACCGCAGCAAGCACCGGTTACAACAGCTATGTGACTTTCAATGGCACAGGCAGCTATACCCTCATGGATGATATTAGTACCGGTAGCTTCAATCACTACAAAGGTACAGTTAACTATGGTGACGTTGTCATCGATTGCTCTATAGACTACAGCATCGGTAATGGCGGCGCAGCAGTTGAATTGAACCTGGGTAGCTCGAGCATCAGTTGCCGAGACCTGTCTGTCAATTCTTCTTCCTCTCCAGTAGTCAACTTCGGCACCTCCACAATTACAGTAGAGCGTGATTTTTATGGCTATGGTATTGAGCTTAACGAGGTGGTTTTTAATGGAAACAGCACGATCAAAGGTTCTAATAGTTTTGAGGTACTTACGATTGAAGCTGGCTCATCAATAGCACTTCAGCAGGGCACTACCCAAACGATTAATCAGGCGTTCAACTTAAGTGGCACCAAGGCCAGCCCGATCAACTTTAGCTCCGATCTTTCCGGTTCTCAGGCAACTGTTTCGATGTCTTCCGGTACGGTAGACGCCACCTACCTGGTACTGAAGGACATCGCCGCTACTGGTGGAGCAACCTTCAATGCGGCCGAAACCATTGACAACGGGAATAACACAGGTTGGAACATCTCAGAACTGACCGGGTCTGAATACTACTGGGTGGGAGACGGAGGCAACTGGTCTGACTTCGCCAACCATTGGGCAACCACTTCTGGTGGAAGTACCTTTCAAACCACAGTCCCCGGTGTGTTGGACGATGTGATATTTGATGAGAATTCATTCACCACCGGGGGACAAGCGGTCACGCTGGATCAAAATGCCAACTTCCACGACATGACATGGACGGGCGTAACTAACAGCCCATCATTTATCGGGACAACCAAAACAGTGAACATTTACGGTTCCCTTACGCTGGACGACGGAATGATCGTGAATGTAAAGAACTACTATTTTCTGTCGGACGAAGCAGAGACCATTACTGCCAGTGCCACCGCTCCCGGAAACAATTCTTACATGTACTTCACGGGGGCAGGATCCTGGGAGCTTCAATCTGCACTTTTTACAAGAGAACTCCATCACCATAGTGGCACGATCGACTTCAACAGCAAAGATATTTGGATTGATTTTGCCCTTTATTTTTTCGGGAGTGAAAACAAAACAATGCTACTGGGCACCTCTGATTTCACTACACGGACTTTAGCTGTCGGTTCTGCCACAAACCTTTCTTTCGATGGCGCAGATGCTGAATTGAAGGTGAGCTCTCAGCTTGATTTCTATGATAACTTGACCAACGACATTAGCCTTGGCAATGTGTCTTTCGAGTTTCTCACTTTCAGCGACGAATCTTCAGTTTATGGAAATCTTACTTTGGCGACCCTTAGCATAGAAGCCGGCAAGAAGCTGAAAATTCAAACAGGAGCTACGTTAACAGTTGACGACCTGGTGGCAGTAGGTACTGCCGACGACCCTATAGTACTTATTTCCGTCAACAGTGGTTTGACATCGACCATCAGCAAATCGTCAGGTACTGTCGACGCCTATTTTTTGGAGTTGCAGGACATCACTGCCACTGGCGGAGCCACTTTTAATGCCTACAATTCGGTAAACAACGGCAATGTTATCGGCTGGACTTTCCATAAAGAGCAACAGACCATCGATTTTCCTGAAATAGCCGACAAGGCCTTTGGTGATCCGGCCTTTGAGCTCACTGCCAGCGCCACATCTTCACTCGCAGTAGCGTTCGAAGTTGTTTCCGGCCCAGCTACAGTAGATGGTACAACTTTGACGATTACAGGAGCAGGGACTGTCCAGGTGAAGGCTACCCAGGCAGGTAATATTGATTATGATCCGGCACCGTCTGTAACTCGCACCTTTAGCGTTTCAAAGGCCAGTCAGGGGCTTATTTTCGATACGCCAGCCTCAAAAGTTTACGGAGATGGTGCATTTGATCTCACCTTCACAGCTGGAGCCACAGGTAATACGGTAGTTTTTGAGTCCTCCGATGGCACGGTAGCAACAATTTCTGGCTCGACTGTAACAGTTGTCGGCGCTGGCACAACCACCATTACGGCCAGCCAGGACGGAGACGACGATTACGCCACTGCCGTAATACAGCGAACATTTACTGTGAATAAAGCCGAACAATCCATCACGTTTAATGAACTCTTAGAAAAGACGATTGGAGACGATCCCTTTGAATTAGACGCTACAGGCGGAGCCTCAGCCAACCCCGTTACTTTTTCGTCATCCGACGGGCTTGTTGCGACAGTATCAGGTAGCACGGTGACCATCGTTGGCGTTGGAACAACTACGATAACCGCCAGCCAGGAAGGTGACAATAATTATGAAGCAGCCGAACCGGTGGAGCGGGTGCTCACGGTTGCGGCAATAGCGAAACTACCTCAGGCGATTACTTTCGGTGAAATTGAAACCAAAACATTTGGTGATGCAGACTTTGATTTGACTGCCACTGGAGGAGATTCAGGATTGCCACTAACCTATGCTTCTGGTGACGAAACCGTTGCAACAGTTTCAGGTGCAACTGTTACCATTGTAGGTGCCGGCTCCACTACTATTACTGCCAGCCAGGCTGGCGATGATACTTATCAGGCAGCAACGTCGGTGGAACAAACCCTGATTGTGGTTAAGGCTGCTCAAGCGATTAGTTTCGAAGAAATTCCATCTAAAACATTTGGCGCTGCAGCCTTTGAGCTTCCTGCTACTGGAGGGGCTTCTGGTATGGCCGTTTTGTTCACATCGTCTGATGATGAGGTAGCGACGATATCCGGCACAACTGTAACCATTACGGGTGCCGGGACGGCCACAATCACCGCCAGCCAAGCCGGAAACGACAACTACATGGCAGCTGAAAGTGTTGAACGAACCCTTGTTGTCAGTAAAGCAGATCAAACAATTACCTTTTCCAGCATAGATGACTTTGACCTGGATAATGGTGTTACCCCGATTTTTTTAGAGGCCACTGCTTCAAGTGGCCTCGGGGTAAGTTTTGCTGTGGACGGCCCTGCTACACTTGACGGTGTGGAATTGACTCCGACAGATATTGGAACCATAACCATAACAGCTTCTCAGGCTGGAAATGATAACTATAATGCCGCTCCGGTAGTGGTCGTCGAATTTTCCGTGACCAGCTCTTCGTTCGCAACCGGAGTGAAAATTTCCAAAGGCAACCTAAAATTCTATCCCAATCCTGCGAATGAACTGCTTACAGTTGAGTGGAATGAACCGATGGGAGGCCAGTTAGAAATAAGAAACTTAGCAGGCAGCCTGATCTTGCAACAAGACATTATATCCGACGACAACGCAATCGACCTTGCCTCAACACCTTCGGGTACTTATCTCCTCATAGTGAGGACGCCCGGAGGTGTTAAAACTATTAGCCGTCTGATCGTAGAGTAGAAATACTGTGCGAATAGGCAGCGTTGAAAGAGGTGTTCTGGTAGAACACCTTCTTTTTTGTGCCTTTAATAAAATAGCCCACATCTGGGATCAATCTGTATTTCTGGGGTGTTGGATGTTTCCTGTGTGGTTAAATAAAAAAGCAAAACCGGTTTAATGCGTCTCGCCCGACCGGGCTTCTCCAGTCGGACAGGCTTGGATCTTTTGCTTTTTTATGGCGACTCGAGATATTGGGGTTAGAAGGTAATCCCCCAAATTTTCCGCTTGATCCCGCATCTGCGCTTCACCACACCAAACACATTTTCACTTCTATATCCAGCTATTTGGTATTTCTTATCTTTATTACGAACTTTACGTAACGAACTTTACGTAACGAATGATTCGTAATGAATAGAGAAGTATGAGGCCATCAGCGAACCCTTTTATTGTTTCGGGTTATCATAGCCCTGAGCACTTCTGTGACCGGGCTCAGGAGTTAGCCTGGATGATGGAGCAATTTGATAACGAGAGAAACACAGTGCTTTATTCGTGGCGTCGCATGGGGAAGACGTCGTTAATCAGGCATTTTTTCTACCACTTGAATAAGAACAAAAAGGCAGACACCGTATTTGTTGATCTTTTGGGAACCTCAACACTGGGTGAAGCTAACAAGCGGATTGCAACTGCCATAGTCCATCAACTAAATGATACCAGCAAAGGAATAGGAGCGGGTTTGCTCAAATTCATTGGCTCTATTGGCGCCACTTTTGGTGTTGATCCACTTAGTGGAACCCCTCAGGTTACATTTGGCCTTGTTCCAGATCAGTCTGTGCCATCCTCTTTAGAAGCTATGGGCAAATACCTTGAAGCAAGGAAGAAACCTGTGATGATCTGTATTGACGAATTTCAACAAGTAGTTAATTACCAGGAGGAGCATGCAGAAGCCACGTTTCGCACCTGGATGCAGGAATTTCCGATGGTACGCTTCGTATTCAGTGGAAGCCATCGGCAGATGATGGAATCGATGTTCAGTGAAGCATCGAGGCCTTTTTATAGAAGTGCTCAAATGCTGAAACTAGAGGCTCTTCCGGTTGCAGAGTATTCAGATTTTATTTTGGTTCGATTTAGCAACGCTGGGAAGGCGATTGACACGGCTTTTATCGATAGTATTTTTGAGTGGACGAGGCGGCAAACCTACTATGTACAGCTGATTTGTAACAAGCTGTATGGAAGGAGTAATGTTGTCGACCAGAAGGTACTTGATGAAGTGCTTGCAGAGATTATTTATCAGGAGGTGCCAATTTTTTCTACGTACCAGCAATTGCTTACAGCCTTTCAATGGAAATTGCTGATTGCTATTGCTAAATCTGAAGAGGTGGAGAATCCACTTTCTCAGGAGTTTTTGGGCAAACATGGCTTTGGAGCGGCAAGCTCAGTGAGTTCGGCCTTACAGGCGCTGACAAAAAAGGAATTCGTCATTGTAAATGATGGAAGATATACCTTGCACGATACTTTACTTATGCGCTGGCTGCAAAATCTGTGACCAAGAACACTAACCTTTGGCCAGGTCATCACTTTCCCCAGTATTCTCTCATCTTTCTCCTCACAAAAGCCACGCTCCTTTCCAGTTGATCCATGCCGTCTACGCCATCTTCAATACTGATCCACCCATCGAAGCCTACTCTTTTCAATTCAGTAAAAATGGCGTCATAGTCGTTCAGCCCTTTGCCAATTTCTCCATGACTTAGTCGCTTGGCATACCCAATGGCTCCTCCTTCTTCATTTCGGAGGTCGTCGATCGTACCGTATTTTAGAAAGCGGTCGCTGGCATGCATGGTTACCACCCGGTGCGAAACCCGTTTGAGCAAGTCTAATGGGTCTTCTCCTGCCAGGTAGGTGTTGCTCGGATCGTAGTTGACGCCAAAGCAAGGATGATCAATGCTTTCAACCAGCTGGCAGAAGACGTCAGCCTTTTGGGCAAACTCTGGGTATTCCCAGAAGTCGTCCTTGTAGTGATTCTCAATGATCAACGTGATGCCTCTTTCTTGTGCATAGGGCAAGCAGGCTTCAATGCAATCGGCAGCCAGCTTCACACCTTCATCAATGGTTAGCCCGGGCCTTTTTTGTCCGGAAAGAACACGGCAGTAGCTTCCTCCCAGGGCATAGGTCATGTCAATCCAATGCTTTTGTTTCACGATTTCCTTCTCCCGAAAGGCCGTGTCAGGATGGGTGAAGTCGGGCGAGCAGCACATCATCGGAATCACCTTCCCATACCCTTCAACCTGCTTCCGGAACTTAGGCCAGTTTTTCTGGTCATTCATCTCCAGAAAGCCAGCGTACCACTCCAGCCCGTCGATATCAAGTTTGGAAGCCAGTTCAATCCATTCCGAAACCGACATTGTTCCGTCTTTGCAAAGAGCTTGCATAAAGGCTTTGGGGAAGGCTGCGAGTTGAGGCATAAGCTTATTTTTTCTTCGGCTTAATGGTGGTTGTGTCTTTAGGTGGGTTTCTGCCCATGAAGGGATACTGCTCCAGGTCCACCACCTGTCCGCTGATAGGCCCGCTTTCATCAGCAAGCCAGTAAATGGCGGCAGCGGCAATTTCAGCCGGCGCCAGTATTCTTCCTGCCGGCGCATACACGTCTGGCAGGTCTTTGTACCAGTCGTCGGCCAGGCCGTGCTCACGCTTGCGAATGGTTTCAACTTCTGTGAGCACCCACCCAGGATTGATCTGGTTCACTCTCACTCCATCCTCCCGGTGGAGTGTGTCGCCCAGATTGCGGGTCATGGTCATTAGCGCTCCTTTGGAAATGCTGTATGCCAGGAGATTTGGTTCGCCACTCCAGGCATTCACCGAGCCAATATTAAGTGCACAGCCTCTGTTCATTCTCAGCTCTGGCAAAGCGGCTTTGATCAAATTAAATGGTGCGATGGTATTGACTTCGATCACTTTGTGAAGAAAGGCAGCGTCGGTCGTGTGAATGTTGGAAGAGACAACACTGGCTGCGTTGTTCACCACGGCGTCGAGTTTGCCAAACGATTTGATGGCAAAATCTACCAGCCGCTGCGGCGCTCCTTCCTTGCTGATGTCTTCTATGTGCAGTCTCGCATGCTCCTTGCCAAGGGCCTTTAGCACAGCTTCGCCCCAGTCCTTCTCCAACCCATGAAGGATGACCGAGGCGCCTTCAGCCACACAGCGCAGCGCAATGGCTTTGCCTATGCCTGTGGTGCTCCCTGTTACAATTATTACCTTGTCCTGTAGTCTCATGTTTAAACAGGTTTCAAAACACTTTTCACAATTTCGTGGTGGTGCATTTTTTCAAATGCTTCCAGCCAATTGGTGACGGGCCACACACCGCCGATGATAGGTTTTACATTGAGCGAGCCGCTAGCCAGTAAGGCGATAACCCGCTCCCAAACCGGCCAATTGTGGCTGAAGCTTCCCTGCAGTGTTACATTCTTTTGCACAATAGGATCTAGTGAAAAGCCAAGAGGGGTAGGCCCCCAGCCGACTTTCGTAATTTGGCCCTTAGGCCGTACCAAATCAAGAGCGATTTGAAGAGAGTCGCTGACACCAGCTGCATCCACCACACAATCGGCCCCCATGCCATCGACCTTTTTCGCCCATTCGGCGGCGTCTCCAATAATTGTTTGAAGGCCGTATTTTTTTGCGATCTCCAGCCTCTTTTTATCTGCTTCCAGCCCAATAATGGCTACATCAGCCCCACAAAGTTGAGCCACAGCGGCGCAAAGGATACCAATGGTTCCCGGGCCAATTACGACCACTCTGTCACCTGGTTTGATGCGGCTGTTTTCCACCACGGCGTTGTATGCCACGCAGCAAGGTTCTGTAAGACAAGCCTCTTCGAAGGATAGCTGAGTGGGCACATTGTGGAGGCAACGGGCGGGCACCTTCACATACTTTGTCATAGCGCCATTCACACCATAGCCAAAGCCCTTGCGATTAGGGTCAAGGTTGTAAAAACCTCTTCTTGACATGGGGTTGTTTTGATCTATTACCGCAGCGGTTTCGCTCACTACCCTGTCTCCTTCTTTCCAGCCGGTGACTCTTTTCCCAAGCTGGGCAATGTGCCCGCCAAATTCGTGGCCTAGCACCACCGGGTAGTTAACCGCCCAGCTGTGGTCCGACGTCCATTGGTGGAGGTCGCTGCCACAAACACCCACATTGGCCACTTCGAGCAGCACTTCGTCTTCTCCGATTACCGGCTGTTCAACCTCCCTGATTTCTACCGATCCCTTTACTTCTGAGTAATTGACAACTGCCGCAGATTTCATAATTCCCTTATTTTTATGTTATGGTGTGTGTCTTCACACGCCACCTCTAATTCTTTGGTTGGGGCGGGTGTCTCCACACGCCTCCGGGTACTTATATCGGTATTGTATTTCTTTTGCACTATCGTCTATTGCTTGCCGTTTTGATTTCCACCTCCCCATAACCGTGCACTTTTTCGCAAATCAGCCTCAGTGAGCTTTCTAGATTCCCATCCGCTGTTTTAAAGGCGTCGGCGTCGATCGTTAATGGCGCCCCCAAAACCACCAACGGAGCTCCAAATTCAGGGCACCGAATCGCCTGCTCCAAACTTAATCCACCAACTGCCTGCACTGGAATGTTCACTGCTTCCACTACTTCTCTGAGCTGGTCCAGCGGACTCGGCATCCTTTTTCCTGCCGCCGCTATGCCTCTTCGTTCATCGTAGCCTATGTGATGCACTACGTAATCACATCCGAGCCCTTCAAGCCATTTTGCTCCTTCCACCATATCGGGGCACCCGAGGTTGTCGCCCATCACTTCCACTCCGAAATCTTTCCCAGCCTGCACCACGCATTTAATCGTCTCTGCATGGGCCCTGGCCATTACTACCACATAAGTAGCGCCCGCTTTGGCCATCATCTCAGCTTCCAGATAGCCGCCATCCATGGTTTTGAGGTCAGCTACTATTGGGGTGCCGGGGAAGGCTTCTCTCAGTTTTCTCACTCCATGAAGCCCTTCAGCTAATATGAGCGGCGTGCCGGCCTCCAGCCAATCGACACCTGCCCGCAGTGCCATGGCAGCGGTTTCGAGTGCTTCGTCTATATCGGTAAGGTCAAGGGAGATTTGTACAATGGGTTTCATAGAAGGATGTTCGTTGTTGTTCAGGTTGGAAAGGTTGGCTGGCCTTAGCAGACTGGAATTGAACCGACAGATGGAGATGCTTTTTTTGGCTTGGCGGCTAAAGCCATAGCGAATTGGAGAAAACCGAAGAGGCAGAGCCTTGTTGGGAGCGAAGCAGAATTCATAGGTGTTGCAAATTAGGGTAGGTCATAATTTAGCAACTATTTCCATGAAAGTCCCTGAAATTATGTGGAAAGGTGCCACACGGTTTTGTAGGAAGAAAAATAACACTTTTTAAAAGTGGAGAACAAATTTCTGGGCTTTAGCTATATTAGCACGATCAACCGATAATATGAAAGCCTTTCTTTTAAGTCAAAAGCGCATTCTTTCGTCAGTCAGCCTGGCAGTATTGATTGTAGGTACGCTGATTTTCGCTTCTTGTGGCGGAGATGACGAAAACCCTACCTGTACTGGTTGCACGGCCGCAAGCCCATGGTCAAAAGCCGGAGCCGGTACCTGCTACGCTACGCAAACCGATTGCGAAAGAGCGGAAGGAGGTACCTGCGTGATCTGCAACTAGCAGCCGCTATTTGATCGACTGCTGTGCCTTATCTATGATCATGTCTGCCAACTGACTAGCATCCTTTGACGTTGCCTCTACATCAGCAATTTTCTTTTTGCCCTGAAACACTGCACCCACTGCTGATATGTTTTCTCCGTCTTCAGTATACCTTCCCCTGATCACATAAGCTTCGGGGAAAGTTTTTACGTCAACAAACATCACGCCCGCCTGGCTATTCTGCCCTTCAAGCTTCTTCAAACGCTGATCTATCAATTCGCCCAGCTGTAGGTCGTCAATAAACGACGCTTCATTTTGGAAAAGAGAAGCAGCCACGGCTGGCCTGTTGGCCTTCAACGCAATTTGCTTTCGCTGCTCGCCATTAAGCTCTCCAATGTCAAAGGTGTTGAGGTCGTTAGGCACTCTCACTTCTGGTTTTTGAATGCCGCCAATTTCTGAGGCCAGCTCGGGTACTTTTTGCGAAGCAAAATTGAAGAGACTAATAATGTCGATGTATCGGTCTTCTCTTAATGCCGGGCCTTTCATACCGTACAGTAGCGAGTAGGTGAGCAGGCCCTGATCGAAAGCAGAGGCTTCATAGCTCACCGCATCGGCAGCCGACCCGGCGATAATATAAAGCCCTGTCCGATCTTTTAGGGTCTCTAGGGCTCTTGCCTCTTCAGAGCTCATGGTGAAGCTGCTGCCCGAGAGGTTCTGTGCCAGCTGACCCGAATGACAGGCATCTATGATAAGCACCTGCCGGATAGTAGGCACTTCCATAATCAACTTGGCGATCTCTTTGCTTGATAGGGAAAAATTAGCTCTTTCTTTATTACCGCTAACCTCCATGCTCGAAGCATCGGCCGTTAAGTAATAAAAGTCAGCGTCTTCTCCCTTATCAGCCACACCATGACCCGAAAGATAAACAACAAGATAGTCGTTTGATGTAGCCACATTTTTGATTTTTGCCAGCTCCGAAACGAGGTTCACTTTTGTAGGCTTGTCGTGGCCTGGCAGGGTAGAAAGCAACTTAATGCTCACATTCTCTTTCCCGAAATGACTCTCAGAACTCAGCTTTATGGCGCCATAGAAGTCTTCAGCATCTTTCGCTGCATATTTCAAGTCCATGTCGTTTCCCTGGTAATCTGAAACGCCCGCCACTATGCCATATACTTTTGATGGTGTGGCACCGCCAACTTTGTTCTCGTCGATCAGGTAAACACTCTTCTCAGGGCTTGAGAGGTAGCCATCCTGGTTGTAGGCCTTTACTGTAATCTTGTTAAGTCCTCCTTTTTTGATGTAGGGATGATTTTCAATGCCGTAGTCGAAGCTTGCAAAACCATCTGTAGTGGTCGATACATCTCTTGACTCATTAATCACCTCCTTGCCATTGATGAAAATCACAATTCGCCCGATGCCACCTCCCTGGTCATTCAGGTTGATCCCCAGCTTACCGTTATTTTGCTCGGGATGTGCCAGCTTTATTTCCGGGTAGAGATCAAAGCCGTCCAGCTTCGGAGATAGCCGGATGGGGTCTTTATGAAAGCCAAGTAGTTTTGGTAAAAGGTAAGGCTCATAAAATTTGTCTTTCATTTGCTCCAGGGCAATGGACTCCTTACCAACCGAGTAATGTATTTGTGAAATAGCTTCTCTTGAAGCATCAAACAGCCCATCGCCAGCCACCACTGCCCAATCAGTTGCACTTAAAGGCGTCAGGGTTGCCAGCTCTTTCTTGTCGCTCATTGACCAGCATTTGATCAGCCCATCGAAGCTGGAGGAAAAAAGCACCTCTCCAGAGCTGCTGAATGCCAGCCCTGAAACAGCTGCCGAATGGCCTTTCAGTTGGAAGGCTTCAGCACCTTTTTCAAGATCCCAGAAAGTGATGCTATAATCACCCTGGCTGCTTCCTTTACTGATTACATTGGAGAGCGTAACAAGGTGCTTACCGGTAGGGTCAAACTTCAACTTTGTGATAGTTTTGCCGTCCGGTACGGCTATCTTTTTCACCGCTTTATCGCTGCCCATATCGATAAGCTGGAGGCTGGTTCCTTTGTTTTTAACAACGGCTCCAATCCATTTTCCATCGGCGCTTACTTCGAAATATTGAAGGCCATCAATTTTAATTGCATTTTGCTTTTTGAAATTCTCAGTATCATAGAAGGTAATGCCAGCCGAAGCATCTTGAGCCAGTAGCAGCTTCCCATCAGGCGTTAAGCGTTGATCAAAGCTTTCTTTTAGTTTGATTACTTTGGGTTTCTTGCCGCTTTTAATTGAAAAAATGCCTGTGCCATTGTCTACCTTTTTGATAATGCGTTGGTCATCGGCTGTTACTTCCAGATAGGGGTAGGTGAGTTTCTCACCTGTGGCTCTGCTGTACACCACCGCATCATATTTGGTGTCCCAGGCAGATACAGTTCCATTTTGTTGCACGCCTGCCAGCAGATACTGGTTGGTTCCGAAGGCAAGGCCGATAACTGGTGCAGAGGCAGTTTTGAGCTGTTTAGGAGCAGTGGCGCCTGTCAGGTCGAATAGCACAACGCCATCATTTCTGCCGACAGCTAGCTGCGTGCCGCTTTTATTAATCGCCAGAGAAAGGATTTTGGTGGCAAGTCCGACAAAGGCACCATTGTACTTCTCTGTGGCCAGGTCGTAAACATGAATTCCGCCCTGATAGTCGGGTAGAAATAGTTCCCTCCCGTTGGCCGAAAAGATCGCTGTTTGCAGCCCGATGGCACTGCCTGATTGTTCGAGTAAAGCTGTTGGGATTTGTATTTTGTCAGAGGCTTCTTCACCACCTGACAGCGGATAAAAGTGGACGTTCCTGTCGCTACCTCTCCCGGTTAATACCAGCAAGTCTTTCGATGCATGCATACTGATAATTCGTGGTAGAGGTGACTTGTTTTGCGAAACGATCATGTTGGTTCGATAGCGGAATATCTCGCCGTCTCCAGTCACGTAAATCCAGGAATCTTCTTCCGCACCTGGCACAATGCCAGTTACAGCCTTTGCCGAATTGGTAACAATGGTAGCCGCTTCAGCGCCCGGTTGACGCATAGCCAGGGTGCCATCATCGCAACCGAGGGCAAGCTTGCCTGCAGCGTTCCAGGTGAAGCTGGTGATTTTCTTCTCCTTCAATTCAACACTATAAGTTTCTTGAGGCTTGTTCGCTGTAATCACCGATAGCTTGCCAGTAGTGGTAAGAGCACCCAATAATTTCCCTTCTGCGTCAAATTGAATTTGAGTAACGCTTCCTTCCACATCGGCAATACCTGCGATTTTCCAGTCCGACTGATGACGGATCACAATTTTACCAGACGCATCTGCTGTAGCGAGATATTTCCCATCAGCTGAGGCACTAATTGACGTAATGGTGCTATTGTGCCCTTCCAAAAAAGTGACTACTGTTTTTGTCTGGATATCCCAAACGGTTACTTCTGAGCCTCCATCAATGCTGTACAGATAGGTGTTGGAGGGATCCGTTGCCAAACCAATCACCGGGTTGGTGTGGCCAATTGGCACAATGAGCTTAGGTAGCTGGGCTCCTGCAACAAATGAAGTCAAGAAAAATAGGAAACTTAGGACGAGTCTCATTACAGTATCTTTTAGAAAGTGAAACCTGATAATGCAATTTAGCTAAAAGTATGCCGCAATGTATTGCGCTTTATTTTTAACTTGTAAGGGACAATTAACTTAGGTTCTACAACGAATTCGAGGAAGCCCAAAGGAGTCATAACAATCAGGTAATAATTATTTAAAATGCACCTTTCTTCGTTTTGAAAAGAAGGCATTTACTTTCCCGTTTCATCCCAACCTAACCAAATGAACGAAGCTAAGCTGGTCTACAAAAATCTCGATGAGTTGTTCGAACGAGCTCCGTCATTTCCGATTAATAAGAAGAGTAAATTCGTAATTTTTAGTGACCTACACATGGGGGATGGGAGCTCCAAAGATGACTTTCTTCCAAATTCCAACCTCTTCATTCAATCAGTAAGAGATTACTACATTCCTAAAGGGTTTTCCATGGTTTTGAATGGTGACATTGAAGAGCTCCAAAGGTTTTCTTTGAAAAAAATAGCGAAACAATGGGCTGAAGTTTATGAGCTATTTGATGAAGTAAATAAAAATAACCTACTCATAAAGACAGTTGGCAACCACGACCTCACACTGGTGAATGAGCCAGAGCAACCGTTCCAGTACGAACTGTACGAGTCGGCCAAACTGATGTACAAGGACAATCCCATCTTTATTTTTCACGGCCACCAGGCTTCCAAAAAATATCAGAAAAGCAACAGGCTTATTGGCTTCACACTGAAATACATAGCCAACCCGCTTCGAATCAAAAACTTCTCGGTGGCGCACGACAGCCGAAAGCAATACAAAATCGAAAGGCGGGTCTATAATTATTCAGTCTTTAATAAAATTGCTTCGGTGATCGGTCATACGCACCGCCCGCTGTTTGAATCACTGTCAAAAGCGGAGCGACTTAAGTACAAAATAGAGCAGTTGTGCAGGGAGCTTGTTGGATTGAAGGAGGGAGAGGAGCCTTTGATTTTGAAGAGCATTAAGGCCTACAAAAAGGAGTTGAAAGCTATTTATAGCAAGAAGCTCCCCATTCTGGAAATCGGCAACCTGTATCATTCCATTTTTCACATTCCCGTTCTTTTCAACTCGGGCACGGTAATCGGGAAGCGTGGTATCACCTGCCTTGAGATTGAAAACGGCTCAATATCTCTGATCCATTGGTTCGACCAGAAGACAACCGAAAAATACCTGAGACAAACTGGCTACAATCCGGAACAGCTGGGAGATACGGATTTTTACAGAATGGTCATTAACAAAGAAGACTTGGATTATATCTTCACCCGCATCAAGGTTTTGTCTTGATGGCAAAATGCCAGGAATGAAAAGCGGAAAGTTGTTTTGCTTGCCACCGCTGCCAATCCGTTTATCTCGACAGCAATTTATTGAGGCTGACTTCTTCTTTTACATTCACAGGGTATTTCGACGACCAGCCTGCGATGCTTGTTTTAATTTCGCCGGTAAACTGCAAAGGCACTTTTTTGCCCAGCAGATAGGCCAGCCCGTCTTTTTCAACAATTTTCTGGATTTCAGCCATAACCAGTATGCCCTGAAATGGGACTACAAATTCCTTTTTTGCACCTGCCTTTACTACTTTAACCTCCCTTAAAGAGGCCACTTTAGCAGACTCAATTTCGATCTGTAGCTGAATTTCTTTGATGCTTACACCAAAAGAGTTCGGGTTATATAACAGTGCTTCCCCTCTAACTTGCGTTTCATTATTGACAACGGGGCCGAAAGTAAGCTTTTGGAACCTGATCAGCTCAGCGGGTTCTGCTTGCTTGCAACTCCAGCCCAAAAAAAGGATTGAACAAAATATTAAATTATTTACCAGGGCTTTTCTCATAGTTCCGTTTCGTGGCTCAAATTAAAAGATTATTTTTCGGCTATCTAATTCATTTTCAAATTCGAAGAAGCTCAGTCGGAATAACACTATTCTTCCTCAACCGTTTATACCTGTTCAAATTCGTCGAAAACTTTATGTCAAACACTTCCACAAGGTCTTACTCAAAAATGATGCGCAATATTTTATGTTTTGGTTTAGCCGCCTTTTTGTTTTCATGCACCCCTCAGGTTCCATCGTTCGATTGGCAAGGCCACCGGGGTGCTAGAGGGCTTATGCCTGAGAACACTATACCGGCTTTTTTGAAGGCCATGGAATACGATATCAAAACACTCGAGATGGACGTGGTCATAACGGCCGACAACATGGTAGTAGTGTCTCACGATTCATTTCTGTCACCAACTTTTTGCACCGACTCTTTGGGCAGCCCTATTTCAGAAGGGTCTGAAATGAAGTGGAATATTTATCAAATGCGAAGCGATGAACTCGCAATGTTCGATTGTGGCAGTAAGCTTCATCCGGGGTTCCCTGATCAGGAAAAAATGAAAGTTAATAAGCCGCTTTTGTCGGAAGTGTTCAAAGCAGTGGATCAATATGCCGATGACAAAGGCCTCAACATCCCTTTCTATAATATCGAATTGAAGTCAGACGAGGAGGGAGACCATATATACCACCCCGAGCCAAGTGTGTTTTGCGAACTTGTGTACGCTGAAATCAATGGCAAGGTGCCTTTCGACAAATTGACCATCCAGTCATTTGATTTTCGGATACTTCGTTATTTTCATGAAACCTATCCTGAAGTGAAACTATCTGTGCTCGTCGGGAATGACCTGTCCGTCGAAGAAAACCTCAGCGAACTGGGCTTCACCCCTGCAGTTTATAGCTGCTATTTCAAAAGATTGACTGCCGACGATGTTCTATTTTTACACGGCAAAGGCCTTGAGGTAATCCCCTGGACGGTAAATGAGGTGTCGGAAATGCAGGAGCTCATCAAAATGGGCGTCGACGGCATTATCACCGACTACCCTAACCTCATCGAACAGGTAGCTTCATAATTATAAGGTATTCACTACCTTTGCCCGCTGTAAAAAATAGCTGTTGATATAAATGAAAAAGACTTACGACGTTTTTGGTATCGGGAATGCCCTGGTGGACATTGTTTTTGATGCTGATAATAGCTTTCTGGAAAAATATAAAGTAGAAAAGGGCTTGATGACGCTGGTGGATGAAGCCCGTCAACATGAACTTATTGAAGCACTTCACCTTGACGAAAACATGATGCAGTGCGGAGGCTCAGCAGCTAATACCATTATCGGCACAAGTCAGTTTGGCGGAAAATGCTACTATGCCTGCAAAGTCGCCAATGATAAATTTGGACACTTTTACCTTGAAGATCTACGAAAAAACGGCGTTGACACCAACCTGACTGACGCTACAGCCCCGGAGGGGATCACTGGAAAGTGCCTGGTAATGGTGACTGACGATGCTGATCGCACGATGAATACTTTCCTTGGTATTACTTCCAACTTTTCTAACGCTGAAATCGACGAAAGAGCCTTAAAGGACTCACAGTACCTCTATATTGAAGGCTACCTGGTGACAAGCGAGACCGGCCTTGAGGCAATGAAACATGCTAAGAAAATAGCCGAAGAAAATGGCGTGAAAGTAGCATTGACGTTTTCTGACCCAAGCATGGTGAAGTACTTCAAGACTCAAATGGAAGAAGTTGTGGGCGCAAGTGTCGATCTGCTCTTTTGCAACGAAGAGGAGGCAATGCTCTTCACTGGAAAGAACAACATTCTCCATGCCAGGGAGGAGTTAAAAAAGGCCGCAAAAAAATTCGCCATCACGCAAGGGAAAAACGGTGCTATGATCTACGATGGAGATACTTTCATCGATATTGAGCCATACAAAGTAAATGCGGTGGACACCGTAGGAGCTGGAGACATGTTCTCAGGTGCTTTTCTTTACGGAATCACGCATGGCCACTCAATTGCCGAAGCGGGAAAAATGGCCAGCCTGGCTTCGTCTAAAGTAGTTTCGCAGTACGGCCCCCGACTGGAGTGGCACCAGGTAAAGGAAATAATGAATCACCTGTTCGAATAGTTTACCCAATCAGCCAACCCTTAAAAAGAGAAGACTCAACGGTTGTTGGGTCTTTTTTCTTTTCAAGAGAGTAGCTTTCGTAAAATGGCCCGCCAGTCGGAATAGAAAGATCAATAGTCCTGCCGTATCTTTTGATTCTAATTGTAGAATCGGCCGCAAAAACAGTTAACATTTTGTCAGTAGCAGTTTCTGAGTTCACATTCACGATCTCATCATCGACTGACAGCATTTCGAACGCTCTGCTTTCAGGATGTACATGAGAAACCACAAACCTGTCTGAGTCAGACCTTACTTTGAAGCCCAGCTCCCTTTCGTGAAAAGCGTCAGGAAGCTTCTTTTGCAGAGCCAGCCCAAACTGGTCAGCCAGAATGCCAAGTTCATTTTCAATTGGCTCATTTCCATCCACAAACTTATCGAAGAAGTCTTGAAGTGGATGAGCGGCCAATTTTTCTGCAATGTTTTGAATATCGTTTTTCTCGTAGGGCTTTCCCGATTTATACAAATCTTCCCAAAGAGCCCGCATCACGTCGTCCATCGAATGCTTCCCTTTGCTTAAAATCCTGATCGTCAAATCAAGCATAAGCGCAATGATGGCCCCCTTCACATAAATCGACACCTTTCTGTTAGGCACACCAGCCTGGTAGCCGTCCAGCCATAGATCGAACGACGACTCCGCCACCGATTGATTGAACCTGCCAAAGTTTTGAAAGTGACGGCTGAGAAGTTTATTCAGCTCATTCAAATACCATTCTTCGTCGTAAACGCCACTCCTTACCAGCATCAGGTCGCCATAGTAGGTAGTAAAACCCTCTGCTACATAGCCCGTTTCAAAATAATTCTCCTTCGAAAAGTCGTACGGCTGAAGCTCTGCGGGGCGAATCCTGGTAATGTTCCATGCATGAAAAAGCTCGTGCGACGATATGCCGAGCAGCTTTTCATAAAAGCTCGCAGTATGCTCTCCGGTGCACGGCCCTAGAGTAATAACAGTAGAATTAGCATGCTCCACACCATGATAGGCCTGGTGAGGAAGAAATTGAAGCAAAAAGTGATAGTCTGCGATTGGCAAGTCACCAAAAAGCCGTAACTGAGTGGTTGTAAACTTTCGGAAGTCATCCAACATCTGGGTCGGTTTCGCATCCGTCAATCCATGATGCCAGATATGAAAAGTGATTCCGCCAACTTCATAGATCAGGTGAGTTAACGATGGGCTTGCAATAAACGGACTGTCGGCCAATTCGTAAAAACTTTCTGCCAGCAGCCGGCGGCCTTCTTTTTTCAACCCAGTGGCCACTTCATAGTGGTCCGGTAGCTTCAGAAGCAATTCAACGGGCGCTGTCATTCTATCTGGCAAATACATCAAACAGTTAACAGGGTTTACGTAAAGCTGGTCATCATGAAGCCATGAGTTGCCAGCGTCCATTTTATATGCATAATATTGATAACTTATTTCAACAGACTGCTTGCTCTTTGAGAAAAATGCCCAACCACTTTTGTTTGTTTTTTTGATCTTCAGCACTCCATCCACCGAACCTTTTGCCGAGACACGTAAAATATTCTTGGCAAAATCCCCCAACTCATAGCGCCCGGGTCTCCACGTTGGCAGCCTAACTTCCACGTTTTGGGCCGTATTAGCCTCAAAAGTCATGACAATATTTATAAGGTGGCTGAGCGGGTTGTTGTAACTAACTGTATATCTGATCATTTTTTAATAATTCCCAACTATTCTTTCTCTTCCTTGTTTGCAATTAATTAAAAGCTCTTTAACTTTGCAGCCCGTAATTTTTCTGAAGAACTACAATTGTATGCCTCGGAAAGATACTTTAAGTTAGGCAAAGAAGAATAGATAGATATGAAAAGGACATTTCAGCCCTCAGTAAGAAAGAGAAAGAACAAGCACGGCTTCAGAGAAAGAATGTCGACTGCTAATGGTCGTAGGGTGTTGGCTGCCAGAAGGGCCAAAGGAAGAAAAAGACTGACTGTGTCTGACGAGCGTCGTCACAAGAAATAAATCTTCACTGCTTTTATGAAGGAGCAGGAATATAAAAGTCTACCTGCTACCTTTTCAAAGTCGGAGAGGTTAAAGAGAGACAAGCGTATTAAGGAACTTTTCCAGAAAGGTTCCTCTTTTTTTTATACCCCCTTCTTATCAAGTACATGGAATCCCCTGTTCCTGAAGGGGTTAATCAGATTCTTTTTTCAGTATCGAAGAAGAACTTTAAGAGAGCAGTAGACAGAAACCTGCTTCGGCGCAGAATGTTCGAAGCTTATCGACTGCACAAGCACACACTCACGTCCCTGCCTGATCAGGAGAATTTCCTCTTAATCGCCTATATTTACGTTGGTAAAGAAAAAGCCACCTATCAACTTATCGAGCGTCAACTAATTGCGGCGTTGAAGCGTTTGAATGATGTGAAAAGTGCAAAAACATAGCAAGTCTATGAAAAAAAGAATTATCAGAGGCAGTTTGTTGATGCTGGTTATTGGAGGAATTTTTAGCCTTTCATTTACTGAGCCAGACGACAAATACTTTCAGATAGCGAAGAGTCTGGATATTTTTGCCACACTTTTTAAAGAGGTGAATACCTACTATGTTGATGAGGTTAGCCCGGATGACATGGTGAAAAGTGGCATCAATGCTATGCTTAGTTCACTTGACCCCTACACAGACTTTATTTCAGAAGACGAGTATGACGACTTTCGTACCATCACCACAGGCCAGTATGGTGGCATAGGGGCCCTGGTCGGGAAGAGGGATGGCTATAGCACCATCATTATGCCTTTTAAGGATTTTCCGGCCTATCGGGCCGGACTTCAAATAGGCGACAAGGTGACTAAAATAGACGGTAAAGACATTGTAGGAAAGTATTCAGACAATATTAGTGACCTTTTGAAGGGCCCTGTTAACACCCCCATTGTCTTAACCATTGAAAGATACGGCGTAGAAAAAGCTTTTGATGTACCCCTCGTCAGGGAAAAAATCACGATCAACAACGTCCCGTTCTATGGGCTCTTTCAATCCGATATCGGCTACATCCGGCTGTCTGACTTCACCACCGACGCAGGCAAAGAAGTAAGAAACGCATTAACTGATCTCAAAAAACAAGGCGCTAAATATATTGTGTTGGATCTAAGGGGCAATCCCGGTGGTTTGCTCGACGAAGCAATCAATGTATCCAACGCATTTGTTAAAAAAGGATCGGAGATCGTAACCACCAAAGGCAAAGTGAAGGATTGGAACAAAGCTTACAAAGCCTATCAGGATGCGGTTGACACCGAAATCCCCTTGGCTGTTCTGGTGAACGGAGGCAGTGCATCGGCGGCGGAAATTGTTGCGGGCGTTATTCAAGACTATGACAGGGGTGTGTTGATAGGCAGAAGAACATTTGGGAAGGGACTCGTGCAGGCAACCAGGCCACTGGCATACAATTCCCAGTTAAAAATTACAACAGCCAAATACTACATACCAAGCGGTCGATGCATTCAGGCGATCGATTATGCCCACAGAAACCCAGACGGAAGTGTGGCAAAGATTCCTGACTCACTAATGGTGGCCTTTAAAACCTCAAAAGGCAGGGTGGTCTTCGACGGTGGTGGCGTTAATCCCGACATTACAGCGGAAATGATTGAGTATGCGCCGGTCACTCTTGGTCTGGTCAATGGCAATCATGTCTTCGATTATGCAACCAAATATCATTTTGAGCACAAAACGATTCCATCCCCTGCCGCATTTAAACTGTCGGATGAGGAATTCGCTGATTTCAAAAGATGGTTGGCTAAACGAGATTTGAAATACTCAAGCGCCATGGAAAGGTCACTTGATGGGTTCGAGGCCTCTGCAAAAAAGGAGCAGTACCTCACACTGCTGGAAAATGAAATCCAACAACTGAGAAGTCAGTTGAATAAGATGAAGAGCACAGACTTGGAACAATTCAAGGATGAGATAAAAGAGGTGCTCGAAGAAGAGATATTAAGTCGCTACTACTTCGAGGCAGGCATTATCGAATCTTCTTTCAGCTATGACCCCGATATCCTCGAAGCTGTAAAGCTTTTCCGGGCTGACGGCAGGTACACAGAGCTATTAAATCCAACCAACTAAACATGTCCGTTATTTTATGTTTGGAGACAGCCACTACGGTTTGCTCTGTGGCTATTTTTGCCGACAAACAGTTGTTGGGTTACCAGGAGTACAGGATAGACAAGTCACACTCAAACCTGTTGCCTTCTATTATTGATACTACGTTGCATGGATTGTCTCTCAGTAAGGCTGATTTGACGGCAGTCGCTGTTTCTGAAGGCCCCGGCTCATATACCGGCCTTCGGATAGGCACGTCTATCGCTAAAGGCTTGTGCTATGCATTAGAAATACCACTACTTTCGGTAAATACCTTGCATGCCATGGCGGCGGAAGTGAAGAAGTTTAATACGAAGGGCGCTTTTCTATGCCCAATGATAGATGCCAGGCGAATGGAAGTGTATGCCTGTGTGATGAATTCGGAAGGGGGTGTTGAGCAGGAAACTGCGCCACATATAATAGATGAGCATTCATTTTCTGAATACCTTAAGAAACATGAGGTTTGGTTTTTTGGGAATGGCTCCGACAAGTGCAAAGAACTGATAGGTAAAAATGCTAATGCCGTTTTCATATCCGACATGGTGCCCTCAGCAAAGTACATGGGTGAGTTGGCGCAGGAGCAGCTACAGTCTGCATCGTTCAAAGATCTGGCCTACTTCGAGCCGTTTTATTTAAAAGAGTTCAGAGCAACCAAACCAAAATCGGTTAGCTAGTGTTCACTTAGTTCTTCGTATTTCATAAAATGGAACAACCAATTGTCAATAGAGTAGCTAGTAGTTCATTGATTTCCCTCGACCTGGCCGAGTTTATCCCTCAGGGTGAAAGGGCAGTATTCGATCTGAAAGACTACCTTTTTCAGGGAATGATTCTTAGAGAAAAAGATTTTAGGCTGGCCATTAAGCAATTTGATTGGTCTGTCTTTCAGGGAAAGTCGGTCGCTATTTACTGCTCGACTGATGCAATTA